>JBDTQR010000031.1:0-27177 GCA_039932095.1 bacterium
CGACGCCAAGCGCGGGCCCAAGGTAATAGACCTGCAGAACGCCGCCGAACACTGCAACCATCGACAACATCGAACCGACCGACAGGTCGATCTGGCGCATGACAATGATCAACACCATGCCGGTGGTCATCACTGCGATGGAAGACGTCTGGACCAGCAAAGTCCATAGATTTCGGGGGGTAAGAAACGCGCCGCCCAGAAGTCCGGTGCCCGCGCCCGGTCGCAAGAGACCGCTCCAGACATCGAAGACGCACCAGATTACCAGCATCGCGCCGACCATGCCCAGAAGCCGGGTATCCAATTCGGTGGCGTTCAGGAAAGCTCTGATCGGCCCGGCCTTAGTGTTGCCTCCGTTCGGCTTTGGCGTCGTCATGTAGTCCCCCCAAGATTCACGGCGCCGCCTCGACCGGGCGTTCAAGCCGTAAATGTACGCCGCCTCTTGCGAGGCGGCGCGTCGTTACCAGATGCAGTGTTTGGCCATCGATCAGTTGCAGGCGGCAACGGCACCTGCGGCCACGCCGGCGCACGCTTCTTCCTTGCTGATCCAGCCCGCGTCGATCACGTCGTTCAGGTTGTCCTTGGTGATCGGATCTGGCGCGATCAGAATCGCGTTCATTTCGACCTTGTTCTTGCCATTCGAGAACTTGGCCACACCCGGCAGCTGGTCAAGCGCCGTGCCATCGGCAATCGCCACAGCGGCTTCACCCGCCTGCTTGCCGAGAACGCGGCTGTCTTTCCAGACCGAAACCGTCTGGGTGCCAAGCGCGATGCGGTTCAACGCTGCTTTGTCCCCGTCTTGACCGGTAACCGGAACCTGGCCCGCCATGCCCTGCGCCGTCAGAGCCGCAACAACGCCCGAAGCCATGCCGTCGTTTTCAGAAATGACCGCGTCGACCTTGTTGTTCTGCGAGGTCAGGCACTGCTCCATTTCCTTCTGCGCATTGTCAGGCTTCCAGCCGTCGGTGAAGGTCTCGCAGACATTCACGATCTTGCCAGCGTCCATCTGCGGCTTCAGGACTTCAGTGATGCCCTGGAACAGGAACGAAGCGTTCGGATCACCCTTGTCGCCCTTGATGAAGGCGAAGTTGCCTTCGGACTTGCCCTTTTCAAGCATCGCCTTGGCCATTGCACGGCCGACACCGATGTTGTCAAAGCTGATGTAGAGCGAGTCCGGGTCTTCGAACTGCACGTCATAGGCGATGGCCTGAATACCGGCGTCCTTGATCGCCTGGATCGAGGGCAGGATCGCGTCGCTGTCATAGGCAACGATCAGGATGACATCGACCTTCTGCGAAATCAGGCTTTCAATATCGGCTGCCTGCTTTTGGGCGGAAAGCTGTGCGTCGGTCGAGATGTACTTGTCGCCCGCCGCTTCGACGACGGCCTTGATCGCGGCTTCGTCAGTCTTCCAGCGCTCTTCCTGAAAGGTCTTCCAGGAAACGGCAATGGTCTTTCCCTCGGCTAGGGCGTAGTTGGCTGTAGTGGCCGCAAGAAGTGCGGCCAGTGTAAGCGCTTTGAGCATGAAATCCTCCCTGGATGTGGCCATGCTTGGCCATCCCGACTCTTGGATGGATCGGAACAACTGGACACTGCCCCTCTGATATTTGCTTGTCAAAGTATAATTGCCAGCGACTCCAAGGCGTAGCCGTAAATCTTTTGCCACGAAGGAAAAAGCCATCGAAGGCTAACCTGATTGGGCGGGGTGGTTTGGCTTTCGCCTATTCAGGGTGGGCGGAGATTTTGGGCGCGGATCTTGACGATCCCCAACGGATTCATTGCGCCACCCCAGAGTTGGTTGGTACGACTATAGTATTATATGTTAGCGAAATTATAAATCAGAACGCCATATTTTCCGGCCTGGCCGGTTTCGGGTCATGCTTGGGCTTCGGTGTGGCGGCGGGTAAGCTCGGCCGACAATCGACCCCTTCTTGTCTCAACCGGTCGAGATTGAGGCCAACAGCGTCTTGCGGGCGGAGGTCAGGTGCAGGCGACAAGCCTTTTCGACCCGCGCCGGGTCACGGCTGAATAGGGCGGCTATGTAGTCCAGGTGCTCGGCAATCGCCACGGCGTTGCGGTCCCGCTCATCCGATTTGCCCCATTGGTAGTGATAGTGAAAGATCAGCGAAATCACGTCGTGAAACTCGACGATGAAGCGGTTGCCGGAGGTGGTGTTGATCAGCCGGTGGAAGCGTTCGTCGAGGTCGGAGAAATCGTGAAATCTGGTGTCGAGGTCGCCGAGCAAGTCGTGATGCTCGGCCTCAAGCTTGGCCAGCGTTTTGAAGGCAGCGGCAGTCTCTGGCTGGCGGGCAAAGGCGAGCGCCGAACGCAATTCGAAAATCTCGCGCACTTCGAACAGCTCAAGGGCAAAGTCGCAGGTAAAGCCGCGGATGATCCAGCTGGAATTCGGCCGCCGTTCGATCAGGCCGAAACGGCCGAAGCGGTTGAGGTATTCGCGCACCGCATTGACCGGCACGCCGAATTGGCGGGCCAGGTCGAGGCCGTTGACAAAATCTCCCGGCTTGCGGTCGGCGCGCAGCATCCACTCCAGGAACTTCTTTTCGACCTGTGCTGCCGTCGCGATTGTCTCGGTATCCGCGAAATAATCCGACGGGTCGGGATGCCGTGCCAATAGGCGCGCGCCGGGTGGGCCCGTGAATATTCCACGTTTATCGAGGTCATCGAGCACCTTTCGCACCGTGGTGCGGCTGGCCTGCAGACTGCGCGTCAGGGTGTTTTCCGACGGCAACGCGTCGCCGACCTGAAATTGAGCAATATGTTCCAGAGCCTGATTCATGGTGGCTTTGAAGAAGGTCTCCCCACGCATCCTTGGGTTTTTCCTTTCGAATCAATCATCCGGCTTGCTCTTTAACATAGCATTTAACGGATAAAAAACAATTTGACTTGAGGGGGCGTCACCCTGTCTTTTATCCTTAACAGACCAACCGTGAGCAAGCTGACCGTGACGCAACCCATTCTGACCATCTCTGGCATCTACAAAAGCTTTGGCCCGGTCGAGGTGCTGCGTGGCGTTGATCTTGATTTGCATCCCGGTGAGGTTCTGGCACTTGTCGGGGACAACGGTGCCGGAAAAAGCACGCTGATCAAGCATATATCCGGGGTCTACCGTGCAGATCGCGGTGAGATTTCGCTGGCCGGACAACGGCTTGAGGCCAGCTCCCCACGGCAGGCGCGCGAGCTTGGGATCGAGACGGTCTATCAGGACCTTGCACTGGCGGACGATCTGTCCATCGGAGCGAATATCTTTCTTGGCCGTGAACCAGCCCGGCGGATGTTCGGCCTGTTGCCCGCCATCGACGACCGGAAGATCCAGCATGAGACAACCGACCTCTTGGACCGTCTGGGCAGCCAGGTGCCCGCCAAAGTCCGTACCGTGGCGCGGTTGTCGGGTGGCCAACGCCAGGCGGTGGCCATTGCCCGGGCGATCTACTGGAAGGCGAAGGTCGTCATCATGGACGAACCGACTGCGGCCTTGGCCGTGATGGAGCGGGAGAACGTGATCCGTTACGCCCGCGATCTGGCAGCTGCCGGGGCAGGGGTCATCTATATCGGCCACAACCTTGTCGAAATTTTGGAAGTGGCCGACCGCATCGCCGTGATGTTCCGCGGCAAGATTGTCCACGTCACCGGAGCCGGGGACACAACCCAGGAGCGGCTGATCAAATACATGACTGGTTTCAACGACTGAGAAGCGGCCCGGAATGGCCAAAATGGGAGGAGTTAACATGAACTTGAAATACGCTATGGCGACCACGGCGGTGCTGGCGCTTTCGGTGTCGGCGGTGCATGCCGAAGACACTGTGGCCGTCATCGTCAAGGCGACCACCTCGGAATATTGGCAATGGGTGTTCAAGGGCGCCGAAGCCGCCGGCAAGGACCTTGGTGTCAAGATCGACGAGCTGGGTTCGCCCAAGGATGACGCTGCGGCGCAGATCTCGATCCTGGAGACGGCAGCGGGCGGCAAGCCTGCGGCCATCGTCATTGCTCCGACAATCTTCGAAGCGTTGGGCGATCCGATTTCGGCGGTGTCCGATGGCGGCATCCCGGTGATCGTGATCGATTCGGGTGCCAAGACCGACAACTACGCCGCCTTCCTGACCACCAACAACGAAGCGGGCGGCAAGGCAGCGGCGGATTCGATGGCGGCCTGCATCAAGGAACGGACCGGCAAGGTGGCGGGCAAGGTGGCCTTCATCACCGCGATGGCCGGCCACGAGTCGCTTGACAGCCGCGACAAGGGCTTTTCAGAGGGCATCAAGGCCTATCCCGATCTGGTCAATGTCGGCAACCGTGTGGCCAACAACGAAGAGGCCGAGGGCATGAGCCTGACCGCCGACATGCTGACCAAGGACCCCGATCTGGTCGGCATCTTTGCCGACAACGCCCAGATGGGCACCGGGGCGGGCACCTCGATCAGCGAACAAGGTCTTGGCGACAAGATTTGTCTGGTGGCATTTGATGCTGACAAGGGCGAGGTCGAGCATCTGAATGACGGCTCGATCTATTCGCTGATCATCCAGGACCCCTACATGATGGGCTATGCCGGGGTCTGGTACGGCTATGCGGCGGCCCACGGTGCCCGTCTGCCGAAGTTTGTCGATACCGGTGTGGGTGCAGTCACCAAGGCCAATATGGGTGACGCGGCCTTTGCCGGGCTGCTGGATGTGACCAAGCGCTCATTGGCGCCGTTCACTGGCAAGTAAGCCTTCGATCAGGTCCGGGGCGGCGGCGTCGCCCTGGACCTTTCTCCCCTTTCGACATTCCGGCAGGACCTTGATGACCATCCCCTCAGCGAGCAACCCGCTCCGCAACCTTCCGGTTGAGACCTATGTCATAAGCTTCACGATCATCCTGTGGATCGCTTTGTCGCTGAGCGCGCCAAATTTCATGACTGCGGGGAATATCTCCAACATCATGCGGCAGGTGTCGGTGGCGGCCATCGTGGCGGTCGGCGTGCTGTGCACAATCATCATCGCGGGCATCGACCTGTCGGTCGGTTCGGTCGCGGCGTTTTGCGGTGTGCTGGTGGCGCAGTTGCTGTCGCATCAGTTCGGCGTGCCGCTTTCGGTCGCGCTTTCGCTGCTGGCGGGTGTCGGGATCGGGGCGGTCAATGCGCTGGGAGTAGGGGTTCTGGGCATCCCGCCGTTCATCGTCACGCTGGCCGGATTGCAAGTCTACCGCGGGCTGGCGCTGCTGATTTCCGGCGGCATGACGGTCGGCGGCCTGCCGCCAGGGATCAAGGATTTTGCCCGTGGCGAGGTTCTGGGCGTTCCGAACCTGTTCCTGACCATGCTCGCTGTGGCGATCTGCGTGCATTACCTGCTGCGTTTCACCAGAACCGGACGCTACATGTATGCCATCGGCTCGAATGCCGAGGCGTCGCGCCGTCAGGGCATCCCGGTGTTCCGCGTGACCTTGACGGCCTATGTCCTCAGTTCGGCCCTGGCCGCCCTGGCCAGCATCCTGCTGGTGTCGCGTCTCAGCGTGGCGTCACCGTCGATGGCCAATGCCTATGAATTGCAGGCGATTGCGGCTGCGGTGGTGGGCGGGGCAAGTCTGTTTGGTGGGCGCGGTACCGTCACCGGGGCCGTCGCCGGTGCAGTGCTGTTCACCACGATGGGCAATGGCGCTGTCTTGCTGGATATTGATCCGTTCTGGGAAATGGTTCTGGAAGGGCTCTTGATTGCGCTTGTGGTCTACCTCGACAACTTGCAGAAAAAGCGTTCCAGCGGGTCATGATCTGACGCCTCATGTGGCTAGGCCGATCAGGAGTTGTGAGTTTGGAGCTGTCGGATGGAACGTCAGGAAAGAGGACCAGCCATGACTGAAACGATGAAATCTGTCGTCTGTCATGCACCGCATCAGATTTCCGTCGAACTGCGCCCGGTGGAGCCGCCCGGCGAAGGCGAGGTGACGCTGCGCCTGTCGCGTTTCGGCATCTGCGGAACCGACTATCATATCTTTTCGGGCCAGCATCCATTTCTAAATTACCCTCGCGTGATTGGCCACGAGCTTTCCGGCGTGATCATAACGTCGCCTGCCGGCAGCGGTTGGCAGATCGGCGAAATGGTGGCGGTCAATCCTTACATTGCCTGCGGGTCCTGCCATGCCTGCCAGATCGGCAAACCAAACTGCTGCATGAAGATTGCGGTTCTTGGGGTTCACCGTGATGGTGGGATGGCAGAGTTTCTGAACCTGCCAGTGCAAAACCTGATCCGTGCCGACGGGTTGACGGCGGATCAGGCAGCCTCGGTCGAGTTTCTGGCGATCGGCGCCCATGCGGTGCGACGCAGTGGGCTGGGCCCGGGTGCGCGGGTTCTGGTCGTCGGGGCCGGACCCATCGGCATAGGCGCCGCGCTGTTTGCGCGTGTTGCGGGCGGGCGGGTGACCATCGTTGACCGTGATCCGCAGCGGCTGCGCCTGGTGTCCGAAGCGACAGGGATCGCTGATCTGATGTTGGCGGATGAAAATATTGCGACCGCAGTGGCCCAAGCGACGGCTGGCGATGGCTTTGATGTCGTCTTCGATGCGACCGGCAATCAGGCTTCGATGGAAGCGAGTTTTGCCCATGTCGCCCATGGCGGCGTGATGGTGCTGGTCGGCTTGCTGAAGGCCCGCATCAGCTTTGATGATCCGGAGTTTCACCGCCGTGAGATGTCACTTATGGCGAGCCGCAATGCCACTCAGGCCGATTTCGACCATGTCATCGCGGCCATTCGCGGCGGACAGGTCGACGTCGGGCGGCTGATCACCCACCGCACCACGTTGGCGAAGGTGGCCGAGGATTTGCCATTTTGGGCCGCAGACAAGACCGGCCTGATCAAGGCGATGGTCGAACTGGCGTAAGGTGAGTGGGTCACCTGTAGCGGATCTGGTTCCAGCGGTGGCCCAGAAGCGACAGGATGATGATCAGCCCGTAGAAAAACTGAACGTAGAATCCTGACAGGCCGGCCCCGACGACCCCGGTCTGGATGAATGACACGGTCAGCGCCCCAATTGCGCTACCGATGACCGTGCCGACCCCACCCCAAGGCGCTGTGCCTCCGACGAAGACCGAGGCCAGTGCGGGCAAGAGGTAGCCATCGCCCGATGTCGGATACCAGGTGAAGTTGATCAGCACGCCAAATACGCCACCCAGAGCCGCGCCCAATCCCACAAAGATATAGGTGTTCATCCGCACCCGCCGGGTGTCGATGCCCATTTGCAGGGCCGCATCGGGGTTGTCGCCCACCACATGGACCCGCGCCCCAAACCGGTGACGGTTGTACAGCAGCGAACAGAAGGCGATGAAAAGCACGGCCCAGAGGATCTGCACCGGCATCCCGTAGAAATCGCCCGCCAGGATCTTGTAGCTGGTCGATTGCGGCAGCGTGACCATGGCCAGCGACTTGCCTTGCGTCTGAATGAGGATCAGCCCGCGCATCATGAAATTCATGCCCAGCGTCGCGATAAGCGAGGAAAGGTTGGCATAGACCACCAGCCACCCCACACAGAAGCCGACAAAAAGCCCAGTGATCACGGCCAGAACCAGGCCGATCATCGGGTCATATCCAGCCTGCACGACCAGCGCGAAAACCCAGCTGGCCATCGCCATCGTCGCCGGGAACGACAGGTCGATTTCACCGACTGTCACAATGAACACCAAAGGCACGACCACGAACAGCAGCACCGGCAAGCCGGTCAGCACCGCGCGGTAGATGCTCCACTGCGAAAACACGGCCGGACTGCCAATCAGGAATATCGCCAGCATGAGCACGAAAACCACCAGCGATCCGACGGCCGGCCGGTTATCGCGCAGAAATCGGCGAAGGGGCTGTTCGTCGGCGTGGCGGCCTTCGGCATAGCGAGGGCGCGCCTCGAACTGGATCTTGGGCTGCGGCCCGGATGTGGGATCGGGTTCGTCGCTCATGGTGCCACCTTTGACGGTTCTTCGGTTCCAAGTTCAGCAGGATGCGCGATGTCTTCCATGTATTTCACCAATGTCTCGGCCGAACCCAGTTCATTGCGGGTGGCTTGAAGGGCCACTTTGCCGCGGTCGAGGACGACCACCCGCTCGGCAATATCGAATACGTGATGGATGTTATGGCCGATGAACAGGATGGCCCGCCCCGCCGCTCGCGCCTGCCGTACAAAGTGGAAAACCTTGGCGGTTTCGGTCAGCGACAGGGCCGTCGTCGGTTCATCGAGAATGATCAGGTCGGACTGGTTGTAGATGGCTCGCGCGATGGCCACGCCTTGGCGTTCGCCGCCAGACAGCTGTCCGACAATGGAATTGGGCGAGAATACCTTCGAGGTGAAGCCGATGTCGCGCATCAGCCGGCCCGCCTCTTGCACCTGCTTGGCCACGTTCAGAAAGCCGAAGCGGTTGGCCAGTTCGCGTCCCATGAAGATGTTGCGGGTGATGGTCTGCTGAACGGCCAGGGCTCGGTCCTGAAACACGGTTTCGATCCCGGCCTCGCGGGAGCGGGCTGCACTCCAGTTGGTCACAGCCTCGCCGTGGACCAGAATTTCGCCGCTGTTTGGCCGGACCGCCCCTGCGAGGATCTTGATAAGGGTCGACTTGCCCGCGCCATTGTCGCCGACAAGGCCCACCACTTCAGCACGGTCGACATGCATGTCGACGCCGCCCAGAGCATAGACCTGTCCGTAGGATTTGCGAACGTCCTTCAGTTCGATGATGCGGTCGCTCATCAGGCTCCCTTCCTGAAGCTTGTGCCGGGTCCGGCGGCGTGGAATTGCCGGGCCCGGCGAGGTGTCAAAGAATCAACGCAGTCCCTGGGTGGCCAGATCGGCGACCTGCTTGTAGTTCTCGGGTGTCACGAACCCCGCCCCGGTGTCGACATTCATCCCGCCAAGCCCGTAGACAACCTGCTCGCACAGGCTGAGGATCGGCAGATAGCCTTGCTGGAAGGGCTGCTGGTCTGACGTCAGTTGCACCCAGCCATCGGCAAAAGCCTGCACGACCTGCGGGCTGGTATCGAAACCGATATTGATGATCTCACCCGGTTTTTTGCCCGCGGCCTGCATGTAGATCGGCACGTTGCCCAGAAGCTGCCCGCCCGGATAGGCGATCAATTTGACGCCCGGGTTGGCGGCAATGGCTGCGGTGAAGATCGGGATCGCCATGTTGGGATCGGCGGCCGACCCTTGTGGCGCGTCAAGCTTCACTACCGTCATGCCGATCTTTTCGAAGGCGTCGACTGTGCCCAGTTCGCGCTGCGAGCGTTCAATCTGGGCCCAGCCGCCCATGACCAGCGCCACATCGCCCGATTGCAGGCCAAAACGCCGAATCGCCTCTTCGCCCAACGCCACGCCTTGGGGATGTTGCTGGGCGCCGACATAGGCACCACCGAACTTCGCCGTCACATCATCGACGGGCACGTTCTGATAGATCATCTTGATGCCCGCCTTCGAGGCCTCTTCCGCCAAGGGCATGATCGCAGCGTTACCCGGATGGCCCATCATGGCGATGCCGTCCGGCTTGGCGGCAACCGCCTCGCGCAGTTGCTGGATCATCTTTTCCTGATCCCAGCCCGAAAAGACGTAATCGACATTGGCGCCGGTGTCATGGGCGGCTTGCAAGGCGCCGTTGTAGACGATCGTGCCAAAGGCATCTCCCTCGGCCCCGCCGACGAAGAAGCGGATATGGACATTGCTGCACCACTTGTCGCGCAGCGATTCCGCCTGCGCCGTTTGTGCGACACCCACCATCACCAGCGTGGCGGTGGCCACGGTGGCCATGAGTTTCATCATTCTGTTCGCTTCAGTCATTTGTTCCTCCTCCAGGGGGCAAGAGCCCGGTCAATCCGTCATTTTGCCGTTGTCCGGTTTTTGGACGCCGCTAAGCCGGGCGCCGAAGCGAAGGATCTCCTCCTTCATACTGGGCGGACAGCGGAACGAACGCGCCGCCGCGGCAATGCTTGAGATGGTTGAGCGCGTGGACCTGTCCGGTCATCTCCAGGGCATCGCGATAGACCGGGTCGTGCCAACCCTCGATATCAATGGCGCCCTGATAGCCGCCCAATCGCAGTTCCGAGATGATGTCGGTCCAGTTGCTGTCGCCAAACCCCGGGGTGCGCATGAAGACGAACTTCTCTTTGCCAAAGATCCCATGTTCGCGCACCACATCCCAGCGGACGGTCGCGTCCTTGCCATGGACGTGGAAGAATTTCTTCACCCATTTGCGGATTTGCGGCACCGGGTCGATCAGATAGACCAGTTGGTGGCAAGGCTCCCATTCCAGCCCCAGATTGTCGTCCGGCGTTTCGTTGAACATCAGCTCCCAGGCGTCGGGATTGTGGGCGATGTTCCAGTCGCCGGTGGCCCAGTTGCCATCCATGGCGCAATTCTCGAACGCAATCGTGACGCCCTTGTCGGCGGCCCGTTTGGCAAGGTCGGACCAGATTTCCCTGTAGCGCGGCAAGCTGTCCGGCAAGGGCCGTCCGCGCAACCGGCCGGTGAACCCCGCCACGCAGGTCGCGCCGAATTCATGGGCGTTGTCGATGCAATCTTTCCAGCCCTGCAGGGTTTCAAGGTCCATGGGCTGGGTTTCCAGCGGGTTGCCGAACATGCCGAGGGTCGAGATCGTGATGTCGAGGTCGCCAATGGCATCGCGGCAGCGCTTGCCCATTTCCGCCAGATTCTGTCCTTGGGTGGTTTGCCAGAAGAAGGGCTCAAAGCTTTCAAAACCAAGGTCGCCGATCTCGGCGATCCGGGCGGCGGCATGGCCGCCAGTGGCGTTGATCATCGTACCGATACGGATGGCACGGGCGGGGTCGGTCATGTCTGGCTCCACTCTTGAAGGATGCGGCGTTGCCGGGTGGTGGCGCTGTCGATGGCGGCAAACACCATGGCAAGGCTCTGGATGTTGTCAGTGCCCACGGTCTCGGGGGCGGTGCCGCCGGCGACCGCATCCAGAAACCCGCGCAGTACGGTGCGGTGGCCCAGCGTGTCCCCGGGATGATCCGGTTCGGGGATTGCGATCTCGGCCAGGGGCCGGAAGAACCCCTCGGTCCCGGCCACGCGGTGTGCCGTCATGGTGTCCGCGCCGTCCCACAACAGCGTGCCTTCGGTCCCGACGACACGCCAGCTGCTTTCCCAACTGGTATTAGCGCCTTCAGCCGCCCACGAGCCGCGATAGGTGAAGATGACATCCTCGGTCATCTCGAAGATCGCCCGCGCTGCCGCACCCTGACGATACCACGACCCCTGCGGGTTGCTTTCGTGGCAAAAGACCGCCAGGGGCCGCTGGCCCGCCATGAAGCGGGCCGCATCGAACGTATGGATGGCCATGTCGAGCAACAGGACGTGGTCCATCGCCTCGCGAAACCCGCCGAAGTGCGCGCCCACGAAGAAATCCGCATGCAATTCGGTCAGGCGCCCCAACAGGCCCGTCGCGACCGCCTGACGAATGCGCCGGACCCCGGGCACGAAGCGCCGGTTCTGGATCACGGCATGGATGCGACCGGCCTTGTTCGACCGGGCGATCAGATCCTGTGCCTCGGTCAGGCTCGCGGCCATCGGCTTTTCCGACAGCACATGGCAACCATGGCGCAGACCCGTTGAAACGACCGCGTGCCGGGCGGCCGGGACGACCACATCGAACAGGATATCGGGGCGCAAGGCGACAAGCATGGCGTCCAGATCGGACCCGACCACGGCGCCCTCAAGTCCGAACGCCTGCTTCATCCGGTCCGCGGCAGCGGGATCGACATCGCAAAGCCCGATCACGTCCACCCGTCCGACAAGGTCGGGCGCTGTCTGCAAAGCTTCGATCCAACCCTTGGCCATGGCTCCGCACCCGGCCAGAACGGCGCGCATCATTGTTGTGATCCTCCCTGGCCCAGATCGAACATTTGGCTCTCTTCGGAGCGTTTGAGTCGACCGTAAGCGCTTACGATGCTAGTCTTCGGGACTTGGTCGTGTCAATACCTTGGTGAATCTGGAGACTGATGTGACAGGAATCGCTCGGCTGGCTAAGGAACTAGGCATCTCGACCGGGACCGTGTCCCGCGCGCTGAATGACAAGCCTGACGTCAATCCGGAAACCCGCCGACGCGTTCTGGAAACGGCCCGCAGGTTCGGCTATGTCGCCAATCAGTCCGCCCGGAACCTCGCCAAGGGCAAGACCAACGCCATCGGTTTCATGATCGAATTGCACAGCATTTCCGCGACGCACAGCGACAACTTCTTCATGGGCGTCTGCGACGGGATGCAGAGCCTTCTGCACCAGCAGGGTCTTGACCTGCTTCTGTTGCCATGCCCTTCGACCGATGACCCGTTCCCCTATCTGCAGCGCTTCGTCGCGCGTGGCGCCGTCGATGCGCTGGTGATCTCGGGCACCCAGCGGGTCGATCCCCGGATCGACTTCCTTCAGGACCGAGGCATCCCCTTTGTGGCCCTTGGCCGCAGTTCGTCCGGCAGGGATTATTCCTGGATCGACCTTGATTTCGAGGGCGTGGCGGATGCAGCCATTGACCGGTTCGTCGCCCATGGCCACCGCCGGATTGCCGCAGCGCTGCCGCTCAGCGACATCAACTACAACACCGTGTTCATCGAAGCCTATCGCAAGGCGCTTGCCCGACATGGCCTGCCGTTCGATCCGCAATTGCTGATCCGGGAAGTATGGAGCGAGCAGGGCGGTTATGAGGCGACCTGCAAGATGCTGGCGCTGGATGACCGACCGACCGCCGTGTTGGTGATCTTTGAGCTGATGGTGCTGGGGATGTACCGACGGCTCGCCGAAGTGGGTGTCCTGCCCGGACGGGATATCGCCGTTGCGAGTTTGCGTGACGATCCCGCATCCCGGTTCCTGTCGCCTCGGGTCACCAGTTTTCAGTTGTCGCTGCATGACCTTGGTGTCGGCGTGGCCGAGGCAATTCTTGCGCAGATGCCAGAATATGCCGAGGCATTTCCCCTTGGCATCGTGCAGAAACGCTGGCCAATGCGCATGCAACTGCGGGAAAGCGACAGTTTCATTCTACCGTGACGCACCGGGTTCGATCCGTTGATGAATGACCTCCCGGCAAGCAAAGTTCGCGACGGCCGAACCTGAGATCTATTTTCAAGGCCATTGTGACGCGCTTGCCTACAAGTGTTCAGGTGACGTTGCGCTCGCGTCTGCCAGTTGGCCAGTCTTCCGGCCTTTCCGGGCCATGGGCAATGGACAGCAGCCACTCGACGAAGGACGCGGCATCGGGATGTGCCGTCCTGCTGGCGGGCTGGATCAAGTGGAAGGCCTCGTCAATCGGCAAGGCGAGGTCGAACGGAGCAATCAGCCGTCCGGAAAGCAATGCATGCTGCGCAACCGATTTGCGTCCGAGCGCGACGCCGCCGCCATGTGCCGCCAGCTCGAACGCAGCCAATGAGGTGTCCAGATGCATCCCGGCCCCCGTGTCAACGTTCTTGGCACCGAATGCCTTGAGCCAGATGCCCCAGCCTTCGTGATAGCCAAGGACATGCAGCAACCTGTGATCCTGCAGATCCTCGGGGGTGTTCAGCGCGATCCGGCTGGGCAAATCGGGCGCGCAGATCGGTGTGATGGTTTCCCAGGTCAGACGGTGGCAATCGGAGCCCGGCCAGTGTCCTTTGCCATATTGGATATCCAGATCGAAATCCACGGCGTCGGACGTGTCGCTCCAGATGCTGGAAAGCAGGCGGATGGTCTTGCCCTTGTGGCGGTCCAGATAGTCGGGCAGCCGCGGGGTAAGCCAGTTGACGGCAAAGGACACGGCGCAGCGTACGGTCAGCGCGCTGGACCGGCGCAGACCAAATACCTCTCGCGTGCCAATGGCCAGCCGCTCCATCGCGTCCTGAACTTTGGGCAGATATGCGGCACCGGATTTTGTCAGCTCCAACCCGCGCGGACGGCGGATGAACAACGGCCGTCGCAGGTGTTGCTCCAATGATTTCACATGCTTTGAGACAGCGGCCTGGGTGATGTGCAACTCGCCAGCCGCATCGGTGAAACTAAGGGTCCGCGCAGCAGCCTCGAATGCGCGCAGCCACGTCAGCGGGGGAAGATCAAGGTTCATGGGCGCTCAAAACACTGGCATAACTTTTTGTATGGGTGGTGCCTCTCAATACGTCGTTTGACCAAACCGCGCCAGTGCGATCATTGGAAGGTAACCAAGGGGGTTCCGATGTTTGCAATCTACCCGACTGCCCGCCTGCGCCCGTCGCCGTTCTATGCCTCGGCCGTCGCCGAGGGAATGACCGCTGCCAGCGTCTACAACCGGATGATCATGCCGACATCTTACGGCGATCCGCTGGCGGAATACTGGAGGTTGATCAACGGCGTGTCGCAATGGGACGTCGGGGTGGAACGCCAGGTGCAACTGAAAGGCCCGGACGCAGGTCGGCTGGCGCAAATCCTGTCGCCGCGCGACCTGTCAGGCTGCAAGGTGGGGCAGGGCAAATATGTGCCACTGTGCAACCATCGCGGCACCATCATCAACGACCCGATCGTGCTGAAACTGTCTGATGATCTGTATTGGCTGTCGATTGCCGACAGTGACATCTGGTTCTGGGCAAGCGCCATTGCCGCCGAGCGCGGCTTGAACGTCGAGGTCAGCGAGCCCGATGTGTCGCCGATGGCGTTGCAAGGCCCCAAGGCCGAAGATGTTGTGGCCCATGTGCTGGGCGATTGGGTTCGCGGGCTGAAGTATTTCTGGTTCCGGGAGACGGAGATTGCCGGGATTCCGGTGGCCGTGCAGCGGTCGGGCTGGTCCAAGCAGGGCGGGTTCGAGATCTATCTGAAAGACGGAACGCGTGGCACTGAACTGTGGAACATTTTTAAGGAAGCAGGGCAGCCCTGGGGCATCGGCCCCGGTGCCCCCGCCTCGGCTGAGCGCACCGAAAGCGGCCTCGTCTCGGTCGGCGGCGACACGGATGATGCGACCAACCCGTTTGAGGTGCGTCTGGGCAAATATGTCGATCTGGATGTGGCCGACGATGTGGTAGGCATCCACGCCCTGCGCCGGATCATGTCAGCCGGCGTCAAGCGCCAGCAACTCGGACTGGTGCTGGAGGGCGAGACGCCTGCGCCTCTGGGCTTTCAGCGCGAAGACATCCTGCAGCACGATCAAAGGATCGGGATGATGACCAACTGCATCTGGTCGCCCCGGATGAAGGCCAATATCGGCTATGCCTTGATCGATGCCACTGTCCTTGCAGGCCAAACGGTTCAGGTGCAGCGCAATCAGGGCACCGTTGCGGCCAGGCTGGTCGAACTGCCCTTTCTATAGGGTTCGACGATGGCGCAAAAGTTTGCGGCTGAGTTGTGTGATCAGGCCCGCCAAGTGGCGAGGTCTCCAGGCCGCTCCTCCGTCATGGGCGCGCAGCTTGCACGAGGAGGCGCTGATGCCCGACGCCCAATCACTTTCTTGAACAGGACTGCAGCATGACCCCTCACATCGACATCGCCCGATTCAGAAACCTGACCATCGACGCCCATGACGACGGGGTGTGGGTTGTGACCCTCAACCGCCCCGCCAAACGCAACGCATTGGATTCCCACACGATCGAAGAACTGGTCGAGTTCTTTTCCATCGCCCCGCGTGCCGGTGTGCGAGCCGTGGTTCTGGCGGGATCGGGCGACCATTTCTGCGCCGGATTGGATCTGATCGAACATCATCAGGCCGACCGAAGCCCAGCGGATTTCATGCACATTTGCCTGCGGTGGCATGAGGCGTTCAACAAGATGGAATATGGCGGCGTGCCAATCATTGCGGCTTTGAAAGGTGCGGTTGTTGGCGGCGGGCTGGAATTGGCCAGCGCCGCCCATGTCCGGGTTATGGACCACACGACCTATTTTGCCCTGCCAGAGGGCCAACGTGGC
Source organism: bacterium (assembly GCA_039932095.1). Lineage (GTDB taxonomy): Bacteria > Pseudomonadota > Alphaproteobacteria > Rhodobacterales > Rhodobacteraceae > Stagnihabitans. Next base: position 15,857 of record JBDTQR010000031.1, read on the forward strand.
CTGTTTACCGGCGGCGGCGCGACGATCCGGGTCACCGATCTGGTGGGTAAGGCCCGGATGATCGACATGATGCTGACGGGCCGGGTCTATCAGGGGCAAGAGGCTGTCGATCTTGGCCTTGCGCAGTACATCACCGAGGGGTCCAGCCTCGACAAGGCAATGGAGTTGGCCCGCAAAGCCGCTCAAAACCTGCCACTTTCGAACTTCGCCATATGTTCGGCGGTCAGTCATATGCAAAACATGTCGGCTATGGATGCAGCCTATGCCGAAGCCGTGGTGGCTGGCGTGGTGAACACCCAGCCTGAAGCCCGAGCCCGCCTTGCCGCATTTGCCGACAAAAGCGCGCCACGTGTGCGGCCCGACAGCCAGGACCAATGACGCGGGCCCGCTCGGTCAGGCGCAGCCTGTCGCACAGCCCAACTGGCCGCAGCGGTGGATTCAGTTCCTAAATCCCGCAAATACCTCCGCCGCAATCTTTGCTGAAGGCAACCGGCCAATCTCACAACTGCCGCGCCGGTGCCGCAAAACCGACTGACTGATCCTGTAACAGTCGTGCTGTCCCTCCTTCCGGATGTGCATTGGGGAGAAGGCTGCATCATCTGGGCCGAAAGTCTGGCCACCAGGAAGTGCGGGCGCCTGAGCATAGGTATTTGAAGCTCAGGCGCAGGGGCCTTCTAATTGGAAACCGCCAAGTCCCAATCTCTCGCCCAGTGAACGCCATGCCAGGAAGACTGGGCACCCCAGCAGACCGCCTTGCCGAAACAGGCGCAAATTGTTCAGGCTCCGATAAATGAACGCGCGCCGAAGCGGTTTGGTAGGCCCGGAGGGATTTGAACCCCCAACCAAGGCGTTATGAGCGCCCTGCTCTAACCGTTGAGCTACAGGCCCGCCGTAGGTGCTGCCTAACATATCGACGCTGGTGGTCAAGAACCAAGGCGGGCGTTGCGGGGGCGGGGGGGATCGTCTATGGGGGGCGAAACGGGACATTTCGGGATGTGGCGATGATCAAGGGACATAACGGCCTGACCTATGCGGATGCGGGCGTGGATATCGACGCGGGCAATCTCCTGGTGGAAAAGATCAAACCTGCGGCCAAGGCGACCTCGCGGTCAGGCGTGATGGGCGGCCTCGGCGGCTTTGGCGCGCTGTTCGACCTGAAGGCGGCAGGTTACAATGATCCGGTGCTGGTGGCCGCGACCGACGGGGTCGGCACCAAGCTGCGCATCGCGATCGATACCGGAAATGTCGATACGATCGGCGTGGATCTGGTGGCGATGTGCGTCAACGATCTGGTCTGTCAGGGGGCGGAGCCGCTGTTTTTCCTCGACTATTTCGCGACCGCCAAGCTGGATGTGGCCGAGGCGACGCGGATCATCAACGGCATTGCGGCGGGTTGTGCAGCGTCGGGCTGCGCCCTTATTGGCGGCGAGACGGCGGAAATGCCCGGCATGTACCACAAGGGTGACTTCGATCTGGCGGGCTTTGCCGTCGGCGCGATGGAGCGGGGCGGTGAATTGCCGGCGGGCGTGATCGAGGGCGACGTGATCCTCGGCCTCGCCTCGAACGGGGTGCATTCCAACGGCTATTCCTTTGTCCGCAAGGTGGTGGAATTGTCAGGCCTTGACTGGGACGCGCCGTCGCCATTTTCCGAGGGCACGCTGGGGGCGGCCTTGCTGGCTCCGACCCGGCTTTATGTGAAACAGGCTCTCGGGGCGATCAGGGCAGGGGGCGTGCATGGCCTCGCCCATATCACCGGCGGCGGGTTGACAGAGAACCCGCCGCGCGTGCTGCCGGAAGGCCTGGCCTGCGAGATCGACCTGGGGGCGTGGACCCTGCCGCCAGTGTTCCGCTGGTTGGCCACGACGGCCAACATATCGATGCCGGAGCTTCTGAAGACCTTCAACTGCGGCATCGGCATGATCGCAGTGGTCGCGCCCGACCGGGCAGAGGCCTTGGCTGATCTTCTGCGCGCCGAGGGCGAGACGGTCTGCACTTTGGGCCGGATTGTGCCCGGTGAAGGCGTGGTCTATACCGGCACACTGACGTGAAGCGCGTCGCCATCCTGATTTCCGGGGGTGGGTCAAACATGCTGGCTCTTTTGCGCGACATGACCGGCGACCATCCGGCACGGCCGGTTCTGGTATTTTCCAACCGGCCCGAGGCGGTTGGCCTGGCCAAGGCGACAGCACTTGGGGTGCCGGTGGCCTGCGTCGATCATCGCCCCTTCGCCAAGGACCGCGTGGCATTCGAGGCTGAGATGGACCGCCATCTGGCTGCCGCGCAGCCGGACATCATCTGTCACGCGGGTTTCATGCGGATCCTGACGCCGGAGTTTGTGGGGCGCTACCAAGGCCGGATGCTGAACATCCACCCCTCGCTGCTGCCAAAATATCCCGGGCTGCACACCTTTGCCCGCGCGTTGGAGGCCGGCGATGCTGAAGCTGGCTGCACGGTCCACGAAGTGACCGCCGATCTGGATGCCGGCCCGATTCTGGGCCAGGCGCGGGTTTCAGTCGTGGCCGGTGATACCGAGGTGACGCTGGCCGAGCGGGTGCTGGTGCAGGAGCATCTGCTCTATCCGAAAGTGCTGCGGCGCTTCGCCGTGGGCGACCGCAGGCCCGTCATGATCTGAACGGGGAGCCTTCGCCACGGGCATCGAGCCCGTGTCGAAGGCTCTGGCTCCGGCTACGGCGTCGGGCAATCGACCGGGCTTGGGCACCGGCGGGCAAATCGGACCCTCCGGGGGGAGTATTTCGAATGCTGCAAGTGCTTGGGTCTTTCCCTTGGGTGGTTTGCCGCCTATAGCCGGTAGGGCGGGATGAACCCGTGTGTAGATGCGAAAGTCGCCTGATGCGAGTGATTACCACGACCGAGGATCTGGCCGTCTTCTGCGCCGCCGCCAAGACCCATGCCTATGTCACCCTGGACACCGAATTTCTGCGCGAGCGGACCTATTGGTCCAAGCTGTGCCTGATCCAGGCTGCATTGCCCGGCAAGGATGGCGATGCGGTGCTGATCGACCCGATCGAAGGGCCCGAGATGTCGCTGGAGCCGTTGTACGACCTGTTCCGGCACCGGCAGACCGTCAAGGTATTCCACGCCGCCCGGCAGGATCTGGAGATCTTCTTTGTCGAGGGCCACGTGTTTCCCGAGCCGCTGTTCGACACCCAGATTGCGGCGATGGTCTGCGGTTTCGGCGAGCAGGCCGGCTATGAGACGCTGGTCAAGAAGATCGCCAAGGCCGATCTCGACAAGACTTCACGCTTTACCGACTGGTCGCGCCGCCCGCTGACCAAGCCGCAGATGGATTATGCTGTGGCCGATGTCACCCATCTCAGGGTAATCTACGAATTCCTGTCGGCCCAGCTGATCAAGTCGGGCCGGCTGTCGTGGGTGGAGGAGGAGCTGGCAATTCTGCTCGACCCCGCCACCTATACCACGACACCGGAAGAGGCCTGGCTTCGCGTCAAGACCCGCACCACTTCCGGCCGGTTTCTGGCGGTGGTCAAGGAGCTTGCCCGGTTCCGCGAGACCTATTCGCAGACCCAGAACGTGCCGCGCAGCCGGGTGATGAAGGACGACGCGCTTTTGGAACTGGCCTCGACCCGGCCGACGACAGTGGAGGAGCTGGGCCGCTCGCGTCTGCTGCTGCGCGAGGGGCGCAAGGCCGAGATTGCCGAGGGCATCCTGGCGGCGATCAAGGCGGGGATGGAGACCCGGCCTGAGGACATGCCGAAACCCGACCTGTCGCGCGAGCAGTTGCAGGTCAATCCGGCGCTCGCCGATTTGTTGCGGGTGCTGTTGAAGGCCAAGTCGGAAAGCCTGGGGGTGGCGCCGAAGTTGATCGCCGCCGCGGCGGATCTGGACGCCATCGCCGCCGGGCTGCGTAATGTCGAGGCGTTGAAGGGCTGGCGGGCCGAGGCGTTTGGCGACGATGCGCTGCGGCTGTGCCGGGGCGAGATTGCACTGTCGGCGATGGGCAATGAGGTGCGGGTGGTGCGGCTTTGATGCGCCTCAGCGTCCGACCGACATCGCGTTCGACGCCCCTTGCACGACAATCGATTTGACACCCTCCAGCTTGATGTCACTGATCGACGCGGCGACCACGACCTGCCTTGAGTAGGGTGTGCCGGCCGGACTGGCGAACGGCGGCGGGAAGATGCGGAATTCGTAGACCTGCCGGCCCTTGTCATCCAAGGGTTGGGCGACCAGTTCGGCGTCCCAGTAGCCTTGGGTCGGGGGAATGCCGGTGGCGCGGACGATGGCGCCGCCCTGGTAGGGTTCGACCTTAAGGGTCACCACCGTCGCGATCAGCGCACGTTTGTCGGAGGGGGTGGTGTAAAGCGTGGTGTCGACCACGGGGCGGGCGTGGCCGAACCAGTTGAACGGATTCAGGCGGGATTGCGCAATGCGGGCGCAGCCACCCAGTGCGGTCGCCACAACCAGAACAGTGATGATCGGCAATTTCATCGAGCTCACCCCAATTTCTTCCCTTGGGTAGCCGATGGCGCGAGCTTTGAAAAGCGCCGTCGGCACTGGACGCGGGGCAGAGGCAGGATTACTTCGATGCCAAGGAGAAAGATATGGCCAGCCAACGCTTTGAAGACCTTGCCGACACCTTTGACTTTCTGGACGATTGGGAGGACCGCTACCGGCATGTGATTGAACTGGGCAAGGCGATGCCGCCTTTGGACGACACGTTCAAGGTGCCCGCTTTGAAAGTGCAGGGCTGTGCCAGTCAGGTCTGGTTGCGGCCGGTGATCGAGGGCGGCAGGTTTGACTTTGAGGGCGACAGCGATGCGATGATCGTGCGGGGGTTGATTGCGATCCTGCACGACCTTTATTCCGGGCTGACGCTGCCTGAGGTTCTGGCCGTCGATGCGCCGTTTGAACTGGGGCGGTTGGGGTTGAATGATCATCTTTCGGCCCAGCGGTCGAACGGTTTGCGGGCGATGGTGGAGCGGATCAGAACAGTTGCCGCGACGGGGTAGGGCGAAGTGTCCACATGTGCAAGCTTTTTATATTTGTTCTATTTCAGTGGGTTGCGTCGCGGCATTAACCGCGAATTAAACACGTTGCGAGGCATTCGCAACCGGGTGCGGTCTGAAACGGTAGCCCGAAACCTTCAGATTTGCGTCACAGTGACCGCCGGGTAGAACGCCATGTGACCGGCGATTTCAGCCACGGCGTCTATCGGCGTCTCATAGGACCAGATCACGTTCTCCTGACCACCGGCTGAGTAATAGCTGGCCTCTCCCTTCCACGGGCAGGTCGACTGGCGCGGCGTCGGGGTCAGCAGGTCCAGTCGCATGTCCGCGCGCGGCACGTAGAGCACGGGGCTGTGGCCCGCTTCATCGAGCATCACGGCGCGGTCGGTTTCGCCGATCACCAGTGGACCCACAGCGATGCGGTAGCGGCCTTTGGCCGGAGTGATATGAATTGGCAGTCCCATCATGGCCTCACAAGGGTTGGCAGGCCCGGTCAAGCCAGGCTTTGGCGAAATCTGACACGCGGGCGCTGAGTTTGCCAAACACCTCGGCGTGATAGGCGTCAATCCACGCGCGCTCGCCGGGCGCGAGATTGGCGGTCACGATCAGCCGGCGGTCAATGGGAACAAAGGTCAGGGTTTCAAACGACATCTGGTCGCGGTTGTCACCCAAGGCCGGAGCGGTCTGGACCACTATCAGGTTTTCAAGGCGGATGCCGAAGGCGCCTTCGCGGTAGTAGCCCGGTTCATTGGACAGGATCATGCCCGGTTCCAGCGGCACTTCGGACAGGCGCGACAGGCGCTGCGGGCCTTCATGGACGGACAGGAAAGCGCCGACCCCATGGCCGGTGCCGTGGTTGTAGTCCTGACCTGCCAGCCACAGGGGATAGCGGGCGAGGGCGTCTAGATCGCGGCCTGCAAGGCCCTTGGGCCAGCGGGCGCGCGAGATCGCCACCATGCCTTGCAAGACGCGGGTGAAGGCGGCGCGGGCCTCTTCCTGCGGATCGCCGGTGCAGACGGTGCGGGTGATGTCGGTGGTGCCGTCGGGGTATTGCGCACCGGAATCCACCAGCAAGAGTTCGTCACGGCCAATCGTGCGGTTGGTCTCTTCGGTCACGCGGTAATGGATCACCGCGCCGTTCGGGCCGGAGCCGGAGATGGTGTCAAAAGAAATGTCATGCAGGGCATTGGTGGCGCGGCGGAAGCCTTCGAGCGATTTCACCACGTCGATTTCGGTCAGCGCCCCTTTGGGCAGCCGGTCGTCGAGCCAGGCCAGGAATTCGATCATCGCGGCACCGTCTCGCAGATGAGCGAGGCGGGTGCCTTCGATCTCGGCTGCGTTCTTGCGGGCCTTTGGCAGGCGGCATGGGTCGTCGCCCCAGGCAATGGCGATGCCGGCCTCGACAAGTTCCTGCGCCAGCAGGATCGGCGCTGACGCACGGTCGAGCCGCACCGGGCCTGTCAGGCTGCGCAGCGCAGGCAGGAAGGCTGCCGCCGGGCGCAGGGAGACATGGGGCCCGAGATGGGTCAGCACTTCTGCGTCAAACTTGGCGGCGTCGGCAAACAAGGTGACCCTTGCATCGTCGTGCAGCACGGCAAAGGCGTGCAGGACCGGGTTGCGCGGCACGTCAGAGCCACGGATGTTCAAAAGCCAGCAGATCGAATCGGGCAGGGTCAGGACTGCGGCCTTGTGGCCATCCTTGGTCAGGTCCTCGGCCAACCGGGTGCGTTTGGCATGTTGCGATTCGCCCGCCACGGCATCGGGATGGACAAAGGCGCGCCCGATGGGCGGGGCAGGTTGATCGGGCCAGATGGTGTCGACAAGGTTGGCGGTCGGGTTCAGGCTGATGCTGCGAACGGCAAGGGCCTTTTCGATCCGCTCGATCTCTTCGGAAGTGTGCAACCATGGGTCATAGCCGATGCGGCCGCTGGTCAGATGGTCGGCGATCCACGGTCCGGGCAGGGTCTCGGGCCACGGGACGGGGGTGTAGACCGCCAGATCGACTTGCGACTTGACCTGCGTACGGTAGCGGCCATCGATGAAGACGCCGGCGATATCAGGCAGGACGATGCAGAAACCTGCCGAGCCGGTGAAGCCGGTCAGCCATTGAAGCCGGTCGTCATGGTCGGCGACATATTCACCCTGATGGGCATCCGCGCGGGGGATCATGAAGCCGTTCAGGCCCGCCGTGGCGAGTGCAGCGCGCAGCGCAGCCAGACGGGCCGCGCCCTGAGCAGGGGAGGCGGTGGAGTCAAAGGTCTGGAACATTTCGGTCCCCCGTTGTGGCGGCGGACGTCAAGCCGCCCGCCGTTTGCCCATGGCGCGGGCGCGTTTCTTGGGGTCAACCTCAAAAAGGCTGGCGAGCTGTTCGGTCATCGCACCGGCCAGTTGTTCGACATCGGTGATGGTGACGGCGCGCTGATAATAGCGGGTCACGTCATGGCCGATGCCGACGGCAATCAGTTCAACGGCGCGGCGGCGCTCGACCATGGCGATCACGTCGCGCAGATGTTTTTCGAGGAAGTTCGCGGCGTTGACCGACAGGGTGCTGTCGTCGACCGGGGCACCGTCCGAGATCACCATCAGGATCTTGCGCGCCTCTTGCCGACCGGTCAGGCGGCGGTGGGCCCATTCCAGCGCCTCACCGTCGATGTTTTCCTTCAGGAGACCCTCTTTCATCATCAGGCCGAGGTTGGGGCGGACCCGGCGCCATGGCGCGTCGGCGGATTTGTAGATGATGTGGCGCAGGTCGTTCAGGCGGCCGGGGGCGGCAGGGCGGCCTTGGGCCAGCCATTTCTCACGCGCCTGACCGCCTTTCCAGGCGCGGGTGGTGAAGCCCAGAATCTCCACCTTGACCGAGCAGCGTTCGAGGGTGCGGGCCAGGACATCGGCACAGATCGCGGCAATGGAGATCGGGCGGCCCCGCATCGAGCCGGAGTTGTCCAGAAGCAGCGTAACGCAGGTGTCGCGGAATTCGGTGTCTTTTTCCTGCTTGAAGCTGAGCGGTGTGGTCGGGTTCGCCACCACGCGGGCCAGACGCCCAGCGTCGAGCGTGCCTTCCTCCAGATCGAAATCCCACGAGCGGTTCTGCTGAGCCTGCAGGCGGCGCTGGAGTTTGTTGGCCAGACGGCTGACCGCGCCCTTCAGGGGTTCGAGCTGCTGGTCGAGATAGGCGCGCAGGCGTTCGAGTTCGGCGGGTTCGGCGAGGTCTTCGGCCTTGATTTCCTCATCGAATTCGGTGGTGAAGACGGTGTAGTTCGGGTCCGCGTCCGAGAATGGTGCGGGAGGTGGCGGTTCCAGCGGGGCCTCGCCGTCGGGCAGTTCGGCCTCATCGCCCTGCTCCATGTCGGCGCTGTCTTCCATGGTGACCTGAGCCTGACTGTCGTCCTGCTGGTCTTCCTGGCTTTGCTCGGGGCTGGCTTCGGAGTCGTCGCTTTCGCTGTCTTCAGAGCCCTGTTCCTCGGGGCTTTCGTCGTCCTGATCGTCCTCGCCGATTTCGTCATTGTCCTGTTGGTCCGGGTCGTCGCCCAACTGGTCGCCGTAGCCAAGATCGGCGATCATCCTGCGGGCCAGACGGGCAAAGGCCGATTGATCGGCCAGTGCGCTGTCGATGCCTTCCAGGGTGCCTGCGGCCTGTTCCTCGATGAAATCGCGCCACAGGTTCATCACATTGGCCGCCGACTTGGGCAGGTCGCGGCCGGTGGCCAGATGGCGCACCAGATAGCCTGCCGCCACCGGCAGTGGTGCTTCGGCGGAGTTGGTGATTTGGCCATAGCCCTTGCGGTCGGCTTCATGCAGGATCTTGGCGTCGATATTGGTGGCGGTGCCAGGCATGGTGCGGGCGCCGACCGCCTCACAACGAGCGGTCTCCATCGCGTCGAAGATCTCGCGCGCCAAAGCGCCGGTCGGGGCATATTTGGCGGCCACCTTGTCGTCGTGGTAGCGCCGTTTCAGGGCAAACGCATCCGCCGTGCCACGCGCCAGCAACACCTCATCCCGCGTCATGCGGCGCGAAACCTGCGGCAGGCGCATGCCTTCCTTATTCATTCCGGCCGGATCGACCGAGTAGGTCACCGTCATGTCGGGATCGTCAGCCATGGTCCGGGTCGCCTCGGCCAGGGCTTTCTTGAAGGGATCGGCGGGATTGTCGTTTGGCTTGCTCATGGCAGCAGATTGTCATTCTCTGCGGACGGGGACAAGGGCGGTTGCTCGGGTTTGCGGCAAGAAGCGTGGTGCTACCCCAGACGGATTTTGGTGCGTCCCCGCACAGAAGCGGCGCGGAAATGGCGAATTGAGCCTTGTGGTGCGAAGGCGCATCTAGGGCGCAGCAAACAACCTGCAAGTGATTGGAAAGACCATGACCAAACCGAAAATCGCCCTCATCGTCGGCTCCACCCGCCCGACCCGCTTTGCCGACATCCCGGCACACTGGATGCTGGCGCAGGCGCAAGCCCGCACGGATATGACCGTTGAACTGGTCGACCTGCGTGACTATCCGCTGCCGTTCTTTGACGAAATGGCGTCGAACCTTTGGATGCCGTCGGCCAATCCGGTTGCCGTTGCCTGGCAAAAGAAGATGGCCGAATTCGACGGCTATATTTTCGTCGTCGCCGAATACAACCGCTCGATCACCGGGGCGCTGAAGAACGCGCTGGATCAGGCGTACAAGGAATGGAACCGCAAGCCGATGACGGCGATTGCTTACGGGGCCACTGGCGGTACCCGGGCGCTGGAGCATCTGCGCACCATCGCGGTCGAGCTGCAAATGGTGCCGACGCGTAATGCAGTGCATCTGGGGATGGGCGACTTCTTCAAGGTGCATCCCGGCATGGGCGGTTCGGGCAAGATGGCTGATGTCGAAGCCAATCTTCTGCCGGCCGTCAAGGCCTCGCTGGACGATCTGGTCTGGTGGGCCAATGCGACGAAAGCCGCCCACGCTGCTGACCAGGCCCTGGCAGCCTGAGCCTTATCGAGTGTCGGGGGGGCAGGTTCTGCCCCCCCTTTTTCATGTGGTCGCGTGCCGGACTGGTGGTTGCCCCGGAGAAAGGCGATGGGCCAGCGGCACCTTGTGGTCTGCCGGCAATTGCTGCCGGCCTTTGGTAAAGCTGGAATAGGGCCAGAGGTCAGGATCACTGACAAGACCATGGCGGACCGGGTTGGTGCGGCAATGGTCCACCGCGCGGCGAAAATCTTCCTCATTGCGGATCGCGTGTTCGCAGAACCGGCGCTGCCACAGGCCGTGCTTTCGTCTCGCGTCCTGCGGCGTGCAGGCAATTGCGAGAGGGGCAATGGCCTGGGTGAAGCGCGCCTTGATCCGCCGCCAGCGTTCGGAATACCAGATGCCGCCCTCAGGCTCGGTCCAGATCGCGTGGATGTGGTCGGGCAAGACCACCATGGCGTGGCAGGTCACCGGATAATCCTGGATGGTTTTCGCATAGGCATAGCGCAGGGACTGGATGTGGTCGGTCAACAGGGTCGCGCCGCGCTGTTCCAGCCGGACTGTAAAGAAATAGGTCGCTCCGGGTATGAGAAGGCGGCGATATTGGGTCATCTCACCAGCATCGGCCAAATCAGTTAACAATTGATTTAGCTGGTCCGTCTGAGCGGACCTTCATTGGCAGCAAGGGTCAGGACGTTCGGGCGGCAGCGTTCTGGTCGATCAGATAGCGTTGGCTGAGCGGGATGGCCGCGGCACCGAGCGAACGCGCCTGCGCGCCGACGCTGCCTTCGCGCACTTGCGGAGCGGCAATTCCCGACAGGTCCATGCCGGCCAAAGCCTCGGCGACGCGGCGGGTTATGGCTTCGCGGATGGTCATGGGCATCCAGCCGTCGATCAACACGGCCTCCAGTTCCAGAAGCGCCGCCGCTGACAGGATCGCATTGGCCAGACCGTCGGCGGCGAGTTGGATCCAGGCGTTCAGCACCGCATCGGACACCAGCCAGTGATCCGGGCGTTCCCAGATGTGATCCGAGCTTTCACCCGCAGCCTCCATCATCTCGGCCAGAACCGACAGCGAGGCGCTGTCGAACAGGCGGCTCATGCGGCCATCGGGGCCGGGGACGGGGAGCGGGCCGACACCTGCGGCGTTGCCTGTGCGGCCAAGGAACAGCTGGCCATTCAGCACCAGTCCGCCGCCAATGAAGGTGCCAAAATAGAAGTAGAGGAAATCCTTGGGTCTTTCACCGGTGCCGAATACCAGTTCTGCACCACAGGCCGCGGTGGCGTCGTTCTGGATATAGACCGGAACGCCACAGATTTCGGCCAGTTCGATCTGAATGTCGCGTTCGCGCCAGGCGTCCATCTCGGCCTGCGGCGCGCCGAGTGCCAGCACC
>JBDTQR010000032.1:0-27167 GCA_039932095.1 bacterium
GAAAACCGCGTGGTGCCGTCGGGCATCAGCCCCTGCCCCTGCGTCGCGCGGATCGCGGTGCAGAGGTTGGTCTTGCGCGACAGACAGGACGGGCATTCGCGGCATTCCGGGGTGTAGAGGGGGATGACATGGTCGCCCGGCTTCAGCGTTTTGACCCCTGGCCCTACGGCGATCACCACACCCGCGCCCTCATGGCCGAGGATGGCGGGGAACAGCCCCTCGGGGTCGGCCCCTGACAAGGTGAATTCGTCGGTGTGGCAGATGCCGGTGGCCTTGATCTCGACCAGAACCTCGCCCTCTTTCGGGTCGGCAAGGTTCACGTCCATGATTTGCAACGGCTGGCCAGCGGCCAAGGCGACGGCGGCACGGGTACGCATATTGGGTCCTCCCTTTTTGCGGCAGGCTGCGGCAAGGCGGCGAAAAAAGCAATGGTGTGTGGTTTTGACCCGCCCCGTGCCCTATGTCCCGATCACAGGGCTGCGTCGGGCCGGTGGACAGCGGTTTGCAGGACCAGCACGCTGCCCGCCTCGATCAGTGGAGTTTCCTATGATGCGCGTGAAAATTCTGTTCTGCACTGCCATCCTTGCCCTGCAAGGCTGCGAGATGCCGGCGCCGTCGCCCGGGCCGGTTGCACCGCCGGCCGATCTGTCAAGCTGCCATGCCATGGGTCTGGACGGGCTGATCGGCCAGCCGCTGAGCCAGTTGCCGCAATATGGCAAATGGTCGACCCTGCGGGTGATCAAGCCCGGCATGATGATCACGATGGATTATAGTGCCACCCGGCTGAACGTCCGGGTGAATGGCGCAAACCGCATTCTCGAACTGTCCTGCGGCTGACAACTGTCCTGCGGCTGACAGACGAACGGCTTCGGGTCATGTCCCGAAGCCGTCAGCTGGTTGCACAGGTTTACGAGGCTTTGTAGGCCTTGTGGCACGCGCCGCAGGCGCCACCCAGAGCGTCCATGCCGGCCTTGATTCCGTCAAGGCTGGTGGTGTCGAGCGCTGCCGCCGCCGTCCCCAAAGCCCCTGCCTTGGCAGTGAAATCTTCCATATTGGTCCAGATTTCCGGCTTGGAATGGGATTCCGGGTCGGTGGCGTTGACCGTCCAAGCCGCTGGAATCGCGGCGGCATCCTCGACCAGGGTCGCCTTGGCGGCATCGGCGGCCGCGGCGTCGAACGGCGTCGCACCTTTGATCATGTCCACCAGCACTTTCATCGCGCCGCCATTGTGATCCATGATGGTCTGGCGCGCTTTGACGTCGGGGTCAGTGGCCTTTGATTGCGCCAAGGCAATGCCGCCGACCATAACCAGGCCGAGGATAAGGGTTTTCGTCATCAATTTCATTTCCGGGCTCCCTGCAGGAATATGCCAAGTCACTATAGGGGGAGGTTTTGCTGGCCGGATACGGACTTTGGTCTGAAAGTCCGGGGCTCACGCAATTGTCATCTGGGCCGGGGGGGGCTTTGCCCGGGTTCTGGGCGGTGGGATTTCGTGGCATGGCTGGGCATGGAGATTCCAATTGGCGGCACTGGAACAATATGGGAACATGGGCCATGCCAACCCGCCGAATCCTCTCGCTGTGGTTTCCCCGCCTCGCCGCCGAACGCGCCCTGCGTTTGCGGCGTGAAGCGTTGCCGTTGCCGTTTGCGGTGGTGGGCGAGCAGAATGGCGCGCAGGTGCTGACCTCGTTGAACCCCGAGGCCGAGGCGGCGGGCTTGCGGCTGGGCCAGCCCTTGCGCGATGCGACGGCGATGTGTCCAGGGCTGCTGACCCGGCCTGCCGATCCCCTGGCCGAGGCGGCTTTCTTGACGGTGCTGCGGCGCTGGGCGGGCAAGTTCAGCCCCTGGGTCGCCGAGGAGCCGCCCGCCGCATTGGTGATCGACCTGACCGGCTGCGCCCATCTGTTCGGCGGCGAGGTGGCCTTGCTGGCGGAGGTGGAGATGGACTGCGCCGCCCTTGGCCTGACCGTGCGGGCCGGGGTGGCGGATACGCGGGGCGCGGCCTGGGCCCTGGCGCGGTTTGCCGGGCGGGTGGCGGAGCCCACGCGCAGTGGCGATGCGATTGATCAGGAGGCGCGGGCGACGCGGTCGCGGGCGGTCAAGCGGCGGGGCTGGGAGCGCGGTGGCAATGCGCCTGCGCTGGGGGGCGGCTTCACGCCGCAGGGCGTGATTGCGGCGCCGGGGCAGGCGCGGCAGGCGCTGGCCCGGCTGCCACTGGCGGCACTGCGGCTGGCCCCCGATGTGGTGGAGGGGTTGGGGCGGCTGGGGCTGCGCCGGGTGGAAGAGGTGATGGACCTGCCGCGTGCCGCCCTCGCCCGCCGGTTCGGGGCCGAGACGCTGCGCCGGGTGGATCAGGCGCTGGGGCTGGAGCCGGAGCCGGTGGCGCCGTCCCGCGCGCCCTTGCATTTTGCGGCGCGGCTGACCCTGCCCGAGCCGATCGGGCTCGGCTCCGATATCATCGCCGGGCTGGACCGTATCCTGCCGGTGCTGTGTGCCCGGCTGGTTGCGGCGGGGCGGGGGGCGCGGCGGGTCCGGATGCAGGCGTTCCGGGTTGACGGCATCACCCAGCGGGTGGAGATCGGGCTGGCCCGGCCCGCCAATGAACCCGACCGGATCCGGCCCTTGCTGCTGCTCAAGATCGAGCAAATCGACCCCGGCTTCGGGATTGATTGCCTGCGGGTCGAGGCGGTAGAGACCGAGCCGGTCTATGCGGTGCAGCACCGTGGCCACGCCGATGCCTCGGCGGCGGCGGCGGCTCGGCAGACCGAGGACACCGCCCTGGCCGATCTGATCGGCAAGCTCGGCGCGCGGCTGGGGACCGAACAGGTCACGCGGCTGCATCCGGCGGCCAGTCATATCCCGGAGAAGGGTGTGCAGGTAATGTCCGCCGCCTGGTCGGAGCCCGCGCCCGCCCCCTGGCCCGAACCCCGCGCCCCGCGGCCCTTGATCATCTTCCGCCCCGAGATGCTGGCCGCTCCCGAGGGCGATCCAACGCCGCCCGCCCGGTTTCGCTGGCGTCGCCGAGATCTGGCAATCCGGGTCGCCGCCGGGCCGGAGCGGATCAGCCCGGAATGGTGGCTGGATGATCCGGAATGGCGGACCGGCGTCAGGGATTACTGGCGGGTCGAGGTGGAGGGCGGCGAGCGGCTGTGGCTGTTCTATGCCCATGGCGGCGACTTGTCGGGCGGCTGGTTTTGTCAGGGCAATTTCGGGTGAGCGGGACGCCCGGATCTGGACCGTTTCGAAAGCAGTGCAAAATCAATTCGTTGGCTTCCGGAAATCAACGAACCCGTCACCATTTTGCGTCTGGTTCGCAACAGAAACGGACCAAAGACGGATGGACCTGACAGGTCCTGTCACGCCCGGGGCGGCGCGGGTAAGGGGGCGCGGGCGGGTTCTGGTCGGGCCCCTGCCGAACCGGAACGGGGGGGACAGACTGCGCCAAGACCGCAGATTTGAGTAATGGTTTCTTGCAAACGGCCCTGATGCAACCCCGGCCGCCATGTGCCAAGCCCGCGCGACCTGCCATTCCGGCTTTCAGCGCGGGCCGTGGCATGTTACCGGGGGGCATGAACGAAATACCCAGCAAAGAGCAGATCCGCCAGTGGATCACCGACAATCCCACCCTGTCCGCCAAGCGTGACATCGCCAAGGCGTTCGGCATCAAGGGCGATGCGCGGATCGACCTGAAGCGGCTGTTGCGCGAGCTTGAGGCCGAAGGTGTGGTCGAGAAGAAGGCGCGCAGCTACCGCGAGCCGGGGGCGTTGCCGCCGGTGGCCGTGCTGGAGGTTATCGGGCCGGATGCGGACGGCGATCTGATGGCGCGGCCGCTGGAAGAAGGGGTCGACGGCTCGTTTCGCATTCTGATCGTGGCGCAGAAGGGGGATCCGGCTTTGGGCCCGGGCAACCGCATTCTGGCGCGGCTGACCAAGGTTGGCGGCCAGGACCATGACTATGAGGCGCGGTTGATCCGGGCTCTGGGCGTCAACCCGATGAAGGTGCTTGGGATATTCCGGGTCCATGCCGAGGGTGGGCGGATCCTGCCGGTCGACAAGGGGACCGACAAGGAATGGCGGGTGTCGCGCGACTTCACCGGTGGGGCCAAGGACGGCGAGTTGGTCGAGGGTGAGCTGGTCGGCAAGCGCATGGTCGGGCTGCCGCAGGCGCGGGTGACGGCGCGGTTGGGCGATCCCTCTGGCGCGCGGGCGGTCAGCCTGATTGCCATTCACCAGCATGGGATTCCCGACCAGTTCCCCGATGCGGTGATCGCCGAGGCGGACCGCGGCGTGGTGGCGCCTTTGGGCAAGCGCGAGGATCTGCGCGGGCTCGATCTGGTGACGATCGACCCGGTGGACGCACGCGACCGGGATGATGCGATCTTTGCCGAACCGGACAGCGACCCGCGCAACCCGGGCGGTTTTGTGCTGTGGGTGGCGATTGCCGATGTGGCGCATTATGTGACGCCGGGCTCGGAACTGGACCGTGAGGCGCGCAAGAGGGGCAATTCGACCTATTTCCCCGATCGCGTGGTGCCGATGTTGCCCGATATCCTGTCGGGCGACCTGTGTTCCTTGCACGAACATGTTGACCGGGCCTGCATGGCGGTCCGGATGGTGATCGACGCGCGGGGCCAGAAGCTGAGCCATCGGTTCACGCGCGGGCTGATGCGGTCGCGGGCTTCACTGAACTATGGGCTGGTGCAGGCGGCGATGGACGGCGATGAGACCGAGGTCACCGCTCCATTGATGGACGGGGTGATCCGGCCTTTGTACGCCGCCTATGAGGCGCTGAAAAAAGCACGGGCGGCGCGGCAGCCGCTGGACCTTGACCTGCCGGAGCGCAAGATCGTGCTGTCGGACGATGGCAAAGTGACTTCGGTGGCGTTTTCCGAGCGGTTCGAGGCGCATAGGCTGATCGAAGAATATATGGTGCTGGCCAATGTGGCGGCGGCAGAGGAACTTGTGCGGCTGAAGCGGCCGCTGTTGTTCCGGGTGCATGAGGAACCCAGCCCCGAGAAGCTGGACGCGCTGCGTGAGGTGGCCCAAGCGTCGGGATTCGTGCTGCCCAAGGGGCAGGTGTTGCATACCTCGCAGTTGAACAAGCTGCTGGCGCAGGCGGAGGGGACGGAATTTGACGAGCTGCTGAACATCTCTACCCTGCGGTCGATGACGCAGGCCTATTACAACGCGGTGAACTTTGGCCATTTCGGGCTGGCGTTGAAGAATTACGCGCATTTCACCTCGCCGATCCGGCGTTATTCCGATCTGATCGTCCACCGGGCGCTGATCGCCGGGCATGGCTGGGGCGATGACGGGCTTTCCGCCTGGGATGTCGAACATCTGGACGAGACGGCCAAGCAGATTTCCGACACCGAGCGGCGGTCGATGATGGCAGAGCGCGATACGTCGGATCGTTATCTGGCGGCCTATCTGGCGGACCGGGTCGGGGCGGAGTTTTCCGGGCGAATCTCGGGGGTGCAGCGATTCGGGCTGTTCGTGAAGCTGGATGAGACCGGGGCCGACGGGCTGGTGCCGATCCGCAGCGTCGGGCAGGAGTATTACCATTACGACGGCGACACCCAGACCCTGACCGGGTCGGATACCGGTCAGATGATCGGCATTGGCCAGAAGGTGCTGGTGCGGCTGGCCGAGGCGACGCCGGTGACGGGGGGGCTGGTGCTCGACCTGTTGTCGATCGAGGGGGCTGCGCTGAAGCAGGGACGCGCAAGGGGCGGCAAATACAGCCCGCGACGGCCGGTGCAGGCCAAGGCCAAGGCCGATGCGGCCAAGCGGAAAGTGGTGCGGCGGCGGAAGTAGGGCGAGTGTTCTGTCGTGTTCGGTCCGGGTTGTCTGCGCCGTGGCAGGGGATAGACTGCCACCCATGAAGATGTCCGGTGTTCCATTGCGCGGCCTGCTTGCCCTGTTGGGCGTCTGTCTGGCATTGCTGGCCCCGATGGCACGGGGGCAAGAGATGACGGTTGAAACTGGCACGCCGGAGGGCTTGAGCGCGTGGGTTGCCGAATTTCGGCCGCGCGCGCTGGCGGCTGGAATTTCCGAGGTGACCTTTGACCGGGTGATGCCCGGCGTGCAGTTCCGGCCGGATGTGGTAGAGCGCGACCGCCGGCAGGATGAGTTCACCAAGACGATCTGGGACTATTTGGACAAGGCGGCCTCGGACGACCGGATTGCGGCCGGGCAGAAGGCGTTGAAGAAATACACCCGCCTGCTGGATCAGATCGAGGCGAAGTATCAGGTGGACCGCCAGGTGGTGCTGGCGATCTGGGGCCTCGAAAGCGCCTATGGTGCGGTGCGCGGCAATATACCTGTGCTGGATGCGCTGGCGACGTTGTCCTACGACGCGCGGCGGGGAGAGTTCTTTGAGGCGGAGTTGATTGCCGCCTTGCAGATCGTGCAGGACGCAGAGGTGACACCCGCGGATTTTGTCGGTTCATGGGCCGGGGCGTCGGGGCATACCCAGTTCATGCCTTCGTCAGTGCTGGCTACGGCGGTGACATTGACGGGCAAGGCCAAGCCCAACCTGTGGGGTGATGATCCGGCGGACGGTCTGGCCTCGGCCGCTGCCTATCTGGCCAAGGCAGGTTGGGTGAAGGGAATGCCGTGGGGGTTTGAGGTGTCGCTGCCGCCAGGCTTCGATGTCGGCCAGTCGGGCAAGCGGACACAGAAGCCGATCAGCGTCTGGGCTGGTTTTGGGATCACGCGGGCGGATGGGACGGCGTTGCCGGCCGAGGGTTGGGCGGCGCTGTTGTTGCCTGCCGGGGTGCGCGGGCCGGCCTTTCTGGTGACCGACAATTTCGCGGCGATCGAAGCCTACAACAAGGCGGATGCCTATGTGATTGCGGTGGGCCATCTGGCCGACCGGATCATGGGCGGCGGGCCGGTCCTGCATCCTTGGCCGCGCGACCTGCGGGCGCTGACCCTACCCGAACGGCAGGAGATGCAGACCCGGCTGATGGCCGAGGATCTGTATTCCGGCGAGGCCGATGGCAAGGTCGGGCCGTTGACGCTGGGGGCGGTCAAGGCGTTTCAGATCCGTCAGGGCATGGCGCCGGACAGCTATGCGTCGCTGGACGTGCTGCGGGCGTTGCGGGGAAAACAGGGGCCGGACGTGCCCGACCTGCCACCTGCGGATTAGCGGGACGATTTTTTCTGCGAAAAGAAATCAGGGCTCAAAGCCGGAGAACGGCGGCGCGGATGCCGCGTCCGTCGGCATGGCTGCCCTTGAAACGCGGAATCACATGGAGATGGGCATGGAATACCTGCTGCCCGGCGACCGCGCCGACGTTCCAGCCAATTGTATAGCCGTCTGGCTGGCCCTGGCCGCAATGGGCGTGGGCGAATGCGAGCGCCGCCGGGAAATCAGCCCAATCGGCGGCAGGGATCTGAAACGGCGTCTCGGCATGGGCCAGCGGAATGATCATCGCCGCCCCGGGCGCGGCCGGGTCGATGCTGCCCAGCACGTAGAACCTTTCGGTGCGAAACAGCGGGCTGTCCACCAGCAGGCCATTGTGCAGACAAAAGCGGCAGTCGTCCGGGGCTGCTGCTGCCTCGCCCATCTCAGCCACCCACCGAGGCGATGGCGGCGGCGAGCACCGGCACCGTCTGGGCGTTCAGCCCGGCAATGTTGATCCGGCTGTCACCAACCATGTAGATGGCATGCTTCTCGCGCAGGTCCATGACCTGAGCTTCGCTGAGGCCGAGGCGGCTGAACATGCCGCGGTGCTGGGCGATGAAATCGTAGCGGTCGGAATTGGTGGCGCGGCGGAGTTCGTCGGCCAGCGACTGGCGCAGGGTCAACATGTTCAAGCGGACCTCTTCCAATTCGGCCTTCCAGTCGGCAGTCAGGGCGGGGTCTTCGAGGATCATCGTCACCAGACGGGCACCGTGGTCGGGCGGAAAGCTGTAGTTCTGCCGGTTCAGGAAGTTGAGGTTGCCCTGGGTTACGGCCTTGCGCGCAGGGTCGCCGAGGGCGATCAGGATGCCGGCACGTTCGCGGTAGATGCCGAAGTTCTTCGAGCAGGAGGCGGCGATCAGTACTTCGGGGAAGCTGGCGGCGATCAGCCGGGTGGCGGCGGCGTCTGCGTCCAGACCATCGCCGAAGCCCTGATAGGCGAGGTCGACAAAGGGCATGGCTTTCTTGGCGACCAGCAGGTCAACCACTTCCTGCCACTGGGCGGCGTTCAGGTTGGCGCCGGTCGGGTTGTGGCAGCAACCGTGCAGCAGCACGATATCGCCTTGCTTGACCTTTGCCAGATCCTCCAGCAGGCCAGCAAAGTCGATGCCGCAGGTCTTGGCGTCGAAATATCGGTATTCGGCGGAGGTCATGCCGAGGTATTTGATGATCGACGGATGGTTCGGCCAGGTCGGGTTGGAGAGCCAGACCGTGGTCTGCGGCGTCGCCAGCTTGATCAGTTCCAGGGCCTGCCGGATGGCCCCGGTGCCGCCCGGGGTGGCGATGGCTGCGGCGCGGTCGCCGTAACCGGTGCCAAGGATCATCTGGATCAGGGCCTCGGCATAGGCGGGATCACCTGCGAGACCGGTATAGGTCTTGGTCTTCTCGGCCTCCCACAGCTTTTTCTCGGCGGCTTTCACTGCGCGCATTACCGGGGTCAGGCCGGTGGCATCCTTGTAGACGCCGACGCCGAGGTCGATCTTTACCGGGCGCGGGTCGTCGCGGTAGAGGGCGATCAGTTGCAGGATCTTGTCTTGCGGCTGCGGGTTCAGGGCTTCGAGCATGGGCTATCCTTTGGCAATCGGCAGGTCGTCGCGGCCACCCCATTCCGCCCAGGACCCGTCATAGAGGGCGTGGTCGCGATGGCCGATCCGTTCAAGGGCGAGGCTGAGGACGGCGGCAGTGACGCCGGAACCGCAGGTGGTGATGGCGGGTCTGGTCAGGTCGACCCCGGCTGCGGTGAAGATCGCTCGCAGGTCGACTGGGTCTTTCATCGTGCCGTTGGCGTTCAGCAGGGTGTTGAAAGGCACGTTGCGCGAACCGGGGATACGGCCGGAGCGCAGGCCGGCGCGAGGTTCAGGGGCCTCGCCGCGAAACCGGGCGGTGGCGCGGGCGTCGATGACCTCGGCTTCGGTATTGGCCAGCACCTGGACGTCGGTCTTGACCAGGTGCGGCTGCGGGTTGACGTGCAGATGCGGGACGCTGGGCGGCGGGACTTCGGCGGTGACGGCATGGCCCTCGGCCTGCCATTTCGGCAAACCACCATCCAGCACGGCGCAGCGGGTCAGGCCCATCAGCCGGAACGTCCACCACACACGTGCGGAGGAGAAAATTCCGGCGCCGTCATAGACCACGGTCTGGGTGCCGTTGCCGATGCCCAGGGCGCGCAGGCGAGACACAAATTTCTCGGGCGGCGGCGCCATGTGGGGCAGGTCGGTCGACAGGTCGGCGACTTCGTCGATGTCGAAGAATCGGGCACCAGGGATATGGCCAGTGGCGTATTCGGCCCGGGCGTCGCGGTTTTGCGCCGGCAGATACCATGAGGCGTCAAGCACCCTGAGATAGGGGTCGGCGAGATGGTCGACCAGCCATTCGGTAGAGACGAGCGTGGAGGGATCATCCGACATGGCGGCCTCAGGGTCAGGGACTGGGCAGAAGTAGCGCCTGTCGCGGGCAGAGACAAGGCCACGGCGGTGCGGACGGGGATGTGCTGGCGGGCGGCGGCGATCCCGATCAACTGACCGGCGGCACCGGGGCCGCCCGTTTCATCTGGACCGATTTCGAAGAGTTCATCCCTGTCACGACCGGTATCAACCGCATCACCGCTTTTGCGCCGGGCCGGTCGCAGATTGACCCGCTGGCCGCCGCCGCAGATCAGGTGTCAGCTTTGTCAGCACCATTACGGATTTCGGGCAGATCGCGGTCAGAACGGCAGCCACGTCCACCATCGTGTCGGTCGGCTTCAACACCTAGCCGGCCTATGACATCATAAAGCTGGACGGCGTGCTGGCGCTGACGGCGGCGGATTTCGTGCTGTAGCCAGGCCCTGGTCTATTCGCGGTGGCCGTGTTTCAGGATGCGGGCCTGCTGGATGCTCCAGTCGCGCTTGGCCGAGGTGTCGCGCTTGTCGCCCTGCTTCTTGCCCTTGGCGACGCCGAGTTTCAGCTTCACCATGCCCTTGTCGTTGAAATAGAGGCGGAGCGGCACCAGCGTCATGCCCTCCCGGCCGACAGCGTTCCACAGCCGCGACAGCTCTTTCTTGTTGACCAGCAGTTTGCGGCGGCGGCGTTCGTCATGGGGGAACAGCTTGGCCTGCAGATAGGGCGCGATGTAGCTGTTGATCAGCCACAACTCGCCCCCCTCGACCGAGGCATAGCTTTCGGCGATGTTGGAACCGCCCTGGCGCAACGACTTGACCTCCGACCCGAACAGCATAATTCCCGCTTCAAGATCGGACTCGATGAAGTAGTCAAACCGCGCCCGGCGGTTTTCTGCGATAAGCTTGGAATTGGGATCGGACTTTTCTGCCATGACCTGGGTCAGATAGGCGAGGGACGGCGATAAGTCCAGAAGGAGGCGGGGAATGTTGGTTCAGATTGCGATCGGCTCGGCGTTGCTGGTCATCAATATCGTGATCGCGGCGGTGGGCGCCATCGGGTTGGAGGTGGTTTATCTCAGCGCGCGGTCCTGGCTGGTGACCGAACCACACCGCCCCAAGCTGGTGGTGCTGCTGGCCGGCGTGTCGCTCTGGGTGCTGGGCGTGGTCACGGCGGGGGTCTGGGTCTGGGCGCTGACGTTTTACTGGCTCGGCGCGTTCGCCACGATGGAAGAGGCGGTGCATTTCTCGCTGGCGGCGTTCACGACGCTGGGTCTGGGCGATGTGGTGCCTGCCAAGGAATGGCGGTTGCTGGCGGGGATGGAGGCGACCAATGGTCTGCTGAACTTTGGTCTGCTGACCGCGCTGTTGATCGAGGCGTCGCGGCAGGTCCGACAGGGCCAGGCAGAAGTGCGCCGAAAGCAGGGCGACTGACCTATCCGCTCGGCGTGACGGCCGGGTCGGGCTGCCGCAGCCGTTTCATCTTGGTCCAGGGCGCTGCACCGGGCGACGGCTGTTGTTCAGAATGACCACCCCGCAACCGACGATGATGGCCGAGCCCAGCAGGGTCGCCGCATCAGGCCTCTCGCCAAAGGCGACGACGCCTAACACCATGGCGAACAGCAGTCTGGTGTAGCGGAACGGCGTGACGGCGGCGACCGCCCCGGTCCGCATCGCGACGGTCAGTGCGGCGTAGCCCGTGATGCCGAAGACCGAACCGGCCAGCGTCAGGCCAAGAGACGTCACCGTCGGCCAGACCGCGCCCCCCGTCACCGCCACAATGATCGCGCCGGACAGGCCGAGCATGATGAAACCCAGCACGCCCAACTGATGGTTCTTCAGGGCCGGTGGTGCGGCCCGGGTGGCAAGGTCACGCCCGGCAAAGCCCAGCATCCCGATCAGCGCCAGCACCGACAGCGCCGACACCCCGTCCAACCCCGGCCGCAGGATGATCAGCACCCCGCCGAAACCCGCCGCAATCAACAGCCAGCTTGTCAGGCTGACCCGCTCGCGAAACAACACCGCCGCCCCCAGCACCACGACCAGCGGCGTCGCCTGCAGGATCGCCGATGCGGTGGCCAGCGGCGTCAGGGCAATCGCCAAGGCGTAAAACAGCCGACCGGCCACCTCGAACGCCGAGCGTAGTGCCATGGTCCGGGTCAAGACCGACCTCGGCAACGGCACGTCGCCGGCACGCAGGGCCAGCAGCGCGAACACCGCCACGCCCACCAGCCCCATAACCACCAGCACCTCGCCCAGCGGCATTCGCGCGCTGGCCGCCTTCAGAAATGCGTCCTCCATGGCGAACCCCGCCATCGATCCAACCATGAACAGGCTTCCGCGCAGGTTATCTGTCATGATCTTTCATTTTGGCATCAATATCCCGCCGGAGGCCGTTGGCGGGAGGCCAGAACCAACGGCGGGAAAGGGATCACAGGATTCCGGCAAACTGCATCGCCGCCTTGATCCGCGCCTTGGTGCCGTCGGTCAGGGTGACCAGCGGCAAGCGGACTTCTTCACTGCCGATGCCGAGCAGCGACAGCCCGTATTTCGCGCCAACCAGACCGGGTTCGGCAAAGATCGCCTCATGCAGCGGCATCAGACGGTCTTGGTATTCCAGCGCCTTGGCATAGTCGCCTGCCAGCGTCGCGGCCTGAAACTCGGCACATAAGCGCGGGGCGACGTTGGCGGTGACCGAGATGCAGCCCGTCCCGCCATGGGCGTTGAAGCCCAGGGCGGTGGCATCCTCGCCCGACAACTGGATGAAGTCGGCACCACAGGAGGCGCGCTGCATCGACACCCGCTCCAGCTTGCCGGTGGCGTCCTTGACGCCGACGATGCGCGGCAGTTTGGCAAGCGCGCCCATGGTCTCGGGCGACATGTCGACAACCGAGCGACCGGGGATGTTGTAGATGATGATCGGCAGGGTGCAGCAGTCGTGCAAAGCGGTATAATGCGCGATCAGCCCGGCCTGGGTCGGCCGGTTGTAATAGGGCGTCACCACCAGTGCGGCATCCGCACCCACCCGCTCGGCATGCTGGATAAGCTCGATGCCTTCCGAGGTGTTGTTCGACCCGGCACCGGCGATCACCGGCACGCGACCGGCGGCGATTTTCACCACCTCTTCAACGACCTGGCGATGCTCGGCATGGCTCAGCGTCGGGCTCTCGCCGGTGGTGCCAACGGGCACGAGGCCGGTGGAGCCTTCGGCGATCTGCCAATCGACATGTTTCTTCAGCGCCACCAGATCCACAGAGCCGTTCTTGAACGGCGTTACCAGGGCGGGAATGGACCCTTTGATCATGGTAGCGTCTCCTCTGCGATAGGGGCAGACTCGCCCCGGCCATGCCGCGCTTCTAGCCGCGCCCGACGGCTTTGCCAAGCTGGCGGAAGCTGCTGATCACGGGCAAATGGGTTGTGAGCCCGCCGATTGTGAGGCAGAATCCGGGGATGAACCGATTTGTCCACGTCCGTCGCCCCGTCGCCTTGATCTGGGCCCTGCTGCTGTGCCTGACCCTGCCCCTGACAGCGCGGGCTGGCGAGACGCAGGAAATTGCTGCGCTGAACACTGCCATGCAGCTGGTGGCCAAGCAGGATTGGGAGGGTGCCTATGCGGCGGCTCTGTCGGCTGGCCCGGTCGGGGCCGATGTGGTGGAATGGAGCCGGCTGCGCGCCGGTGATGGCTTTCTCGGCGATTATGAGGCGTTTCTGAAGCGGCGCGCGGACTGGCCGGGCCTGCCATTTCTGAAGGAACAGGGCGAGGTGGCGGTGGCGCGGTCGGATGATCCGGCCCGGGTGATCGCGTATTTCGGCAATGATCAGCCACAGACCGGCACGGGTGCAGTGGCGCTTATCCGGGCCTATGACGCTTTGGGCCGTACAGGCGATGCCACGAAAGCGGCAGTGCGGGC
Source organism: bacterium (assembly GCA_039932095.1). GTDB lineage: Bacteria > Pseudomonadota > Alphaproteobacteria > Rhodobacterales > Rhodobacteraceae > Stagnihabitans. The sequence continues at coordinate 13,477 of JBDTQR010000032.1, forward strand.
GTGGACCGAGTTGAAGCTGACTTCGGCGGATCAGGCGGCGTTGCTGGACGGGCACCGCGCCGATGTGAAGGTCGGCGATGAGGTGCGGCTTGACCGCATCCTGTGGGACGGCGACCGCTCGGGTGAGGCGACGCGGATGTTGCCGCTGGTCAGCAAGGGCTGGGTGGCACTGGCGCAGGCCCGTATGGCGCTGAGGGTTGACCAGAACGGGGTGACGGCGCTGATCGCGGCGGTGCCGAACGGGTTGCAGGACGATGCAGGCCTGGCGTTCGAGCGGTTCCTCTACCGGATGCGCCACGATACCTATGCCGATGCGGCAACCCTGATCCTGGACCGCTCGACCTCTGCCGCCCGGCTTGGGGTGCCCGAGGCCTGGGCAGAGCGGCGGATCCTGCTGGCGCGCTATCTGATGCGGACCGGTTCGCCGCGTGATGCCTACAACGTCGCCTCGCAGCATTTCCTGACCGGCGGCAGCGATTATGCCGAACTTGAGTTTCTGGCTGGCTATATCGCATTGCGCAAGCTGAACGATCCTGGGCGGGCGCTCAAGCACTTTGCCCGGCTGCAAGGCGCGTCGAACACGCCGATCACGCAGGCACGGGCGTTTTACTGGACCGGGCGGGCGGAGCAGGACGCCGGGCGGGCCAAGGAGGCCTATCAGAAGGCGGCGCAATTCCAGACTTCCTATTACGGACTGTTGGCGGCAGAAAAGCTGGGGCTGAACCTTGACCCTGCCGTGCTGGCCAACAAGCGGCCGGCCGATTGGCATGCGGCGTCGTTTGTCCGCTCTTCGGTGTTCGAGGCGGCGTGGCGGCTTTACAAGGCCGATCAATATGCCCTGTCGGCGCGGTTCATGCTTCATCTGGGCGAAAGCCTGTCGAACAAGGAATATGAGCAGCTGTCGGACTATGCCCTGCAGGCCGGGCAGTACCGCACTGCCGTGCTGATCGCCAAGGCGGCGATCGACCGCGATCTGGTGTTCGCGCGGCCGTATTTTCCGGTGCCTGACATGGTGCCGGACGGGCTGGCGGTCAGTCGGGCACTCGCCCTGTCGATCGCGCGACGGGAAAGCGAGTTTGATCCTGGCGCGCGCAGCCGGGCCGGGGCGCTGGGGCTGATGCAGGTGATGCCGGACACCGGCGCCCATATGGCCAAGGAACTGGGGCTGGATTTCACCGTCAGCAAGATGACCAGCGATCCGGCGTTCAACGTGCGGCTTGGCGCGGAATATCTCAAGAAAATGGTCGATGAATTCGGCCCCTCGGTCGCGCTGATCGCCAGCGGCTACAATGCCGGGCCGCGTCGGCCGCGCGACTGGATTGCCGCCAATGGCGACCCGCGGCTGGCCAGCGTCGATGTGGTCGACTGGGTCGAGAACATCCCTTTTGCCGAAACCCGGACCTATGTGATGCGGGTGGCCGAGGGCGTGGTGATCTACCGCGCCAAGCTGCGCGGTTCGCCGGGGCCGGTGAAGATCACCGCGGAACTGACCGGGCGCTAGAGACGCCGGCCGGGGGCTAGCACCCGTCTGACGCCACCGAGGAAAGCAGTCACGCTTGATGAGCGGCCCCCTGCGCCGGGCGCTTGGTGCGAAACCACTTCCATTCGCCCGCCCTGTCCCCATATTGAAGCGGGACCAACAGGAGTATGCCATGAATTTCGTGCTTATCATCGTCGTCGGTGCGGCGGCAGGGTTTCTGGCGACGCGCCTGATGCGGATTGAGGCCAGCATTCCGGCCACCATCGCCATTGGCATCGGCGGCGCGATGATTGGCGGCGTGTTGATACGGGTGCTGTTGGAGATCACCGGCTGGATGGCGGGCTTTGTCGGCGCGGTGCTGGGCGCGCTGTTCCTGCTGTGGATCTGGAAGACCTATATCGCCGGACGCTGAGCCATCGGATTTGCGAGCGGAACGGCAGTCTCGGCCAGACTTCAGGCAAGAGGGGTGCCCCTGCCGCGTCATGACGCATCGTGCCGTCACGGGGATGTCGCGGGGAAACCGGGCAAAGTCCTGCCGCTCGGGAAACTTGTGCCGATGCCGCCAGGCGTCAGCGACTAGGCCAAGCGTTTGATGGCGTCCTTCAGTTTGAACGCCTTGTCGCCGAGATTGTCCCACAGCGTCTGGCCCTGCCATATCGCGAACAGCATGGCGGCGGTTTCGTCGTCAATGCCACGGGCGACCAGGGCCGCTTCCACTTGGCTGCGCCATGCCGTCGCCCGGTCGCGCAATTTGGCGTCGCGCAGCGAGGCTGCCAGAAAGGCCGGGCTGGGTGACTGGGTCAAAGCCTTGAGCAGGGCCTGCGGACCCTTGGAGCTGTCGGCCAGTCCAGCTTGCAGGGTGAGGACCAAGGCGTCAAGCCGGTCCCACTCGCTGTGGAGTGCAGCGTGGATCATCGACGGCAAGCCACCGTAACGCTGCACCAGCGACGGCGCCGCCAGACCGGTGTCGCGGGCGACAGAGGAAAAAGCCACAGATTTCTCTCCGCCCTCCGCGATCAGGCGCAGGATGGCGGCAAAGATATCGGCATCGGGAATCGTCCGTGGGCGTGACATAGGTTAACCATATACAAAAGTGTTCAGGTCCCAAGGGATTAGCGCTGATATAGGGGAAAATTGGAATAAATTATTTTGGATAAGTGGCAAAGCCTGTCAAATCGCTTTGGAAGTGTCAGAAATCACGCCAAAAGCCCCGGATCCTTGCCCATGTCGAGACCCGGGAACACCACGCGTTCGATGTCCGAGGCGTTGGCCCCGTAGAGCCCGCGCAGGGCCCAGCCGGCAAAACCGCGGACATCGCGGGTCGGCATCAGGTCACGTTCGGTCAAAAGGTTGCCGTCCGCCAGACCGGGCCAGTCTGTGATGATCTGGCGGCCTTTCAGCGCGCCACCGGCTGCGATCATCAGGCCGCCGGTGCCGTGATCGGTGCCCATGGTGCCGTTCTCGCGGGCGGTGCGGCCAAACTCTGTCATCGCCAGCACGACGGTGCGGCCCCAATGTGCGCCAAGGCCGGTCTTGATCGCCAGCACCATGTCGGACAGCGCGGTCAGCTGTTCGGTCATGATCTTGCCTTGGATGTGGTGACTGTCCCAGCCGCCGAGTGACAGGCTGGCGATCCGCGACGCGCCGCTCAACTGATCGGCGACATAGCCACCCAACTGACCATAATTGACGCCGCCCCTGACCGGTGCCACGCCCATCGTCTCTGCCGCCAGGGCCTGCGACTCGGCGAAGGGTTTGGCGAACAGCGGGTCGGCGGCGTTGACGGCGGCCAGCAGGGCGGTGCCCTGGGCGGACAGCGGGCTTTCGCTGACCGGGAAATAGTGCTGGGTGTCTTCGGACCCTTCCAGGATCAGCAGGCGCTGCTGGCCCACCGAAACGGCGGTCGTGGTGTTGGCACCGGGGATCACCGACAGCGCGCGGTTCAGCCAGCCGTCGTGGTTCTGGGTCAGATGGCCATCGGTGCCGCCAGTGCCGTTTTCCAGTGCGTCCTGACCGACGAAATGGCTGCGATCCCGGTACGGGGTGGCAACGGCATGGGCGAAGGCCAACTCGCCCGCGGCCCATAGCGGCAGCAAGGGGGCTGCGGCGGGGTGCAGCGCGAAAAAGCCGTTCAGATCGGGTGAGCCGGCCTTGTCGGCGGCAAGGCTGGGACGTAGGGCGGCATAGGCCGGGTCGCCATAGGGACGGACGACATCAAGCCCGTCCATCGCGCCGCGCAGGACGATGACCACAAAGCGGTTCTCGCCCGGGGTGGTGGCAAAGGTGACCGGGGTCAGCAATGGGCTGGCGGCGACGGAACAGCCGATCAGGAAAGCACGACGCGACAGGATGAAATCATGGGCCATCTGCTATCTCCGGCTGAATTCGGGCGAGCCGAGCAGCACGGCCAGACCCTCCCACCGCGTTTCGGCCCCGCCGACCGCACGCTGCAACAGGGGTGTGGCCATGTCGCCGAGGGCGGTTTGCACCATGGCCTGAGGATCGGTCCGGCCCCCGGTCAGCCGCGCCATATCCACCGCCCAGTCAATCCGCGACGCCATCATCGGCGGTGTCATGAACCCGGCGGCAACCTCGGGCCAGCCATCGGGGCGCAGCGCCCGGTACGGCGACTGACCCATCGCCGCCAGAACGTTCGGCATCTTGCGTGCCAACTTGGGATAGGCCTGATCGTCGGGCTGGATGCCAAGCAGACGCAGGGTGGCGGCGCAATATTCCTGCGGTGTGCGCAGTTTCTGCCGTTCAGGGCTGTTGGCAGCTGGGTGCTGCAGCAGGACCCGGTACAGCGGCGGCAGGGCGCTGTCATGGGCCAGATAGCTGGCGGTCAGGCTGTCGACCAGATCCGGCGGCGGCTCGTCTGCGATGAAATGCCGGGCAAGGGTGAAGGCGACATTCTGCGCGGTTTCAGGCCGCAGGGCGACATTGGTGATCAGGCGGTTGATCTCGGCAGTTGGGTCGTGGTCGTTGTAGGTTTCACCAAGGATCACCTTGGGGCCGGGCTGGACCCGGCGCTTGTCAACCCGCTGCCCCTTTTCATCCGAGGCCATGCCGGCCAGCAGCATGGCCAGTTGCGTGACATCGGTCTGGCTGTAGCCGGTCCGCATGGCGTGAAGTTCAAGGAATTCACGGGCAAGGTTCTCGTTCAACCCACGACCGTGTTTCAGCCCGGCGACCGAGTCCGGCCCGAAGGAATTGGCCTGGGTCAGGTAGAATTGCATCCCCGGATGCCACATGGTCGCCGTCAGCATATCGGCATAGCGGCCTGCGATATTGGGCCGGATGGCGTCGTCGCGGAACGACTGGACATAGCGCCCGACCCCGCCCGAGGCGTTGGAAATCGTGATGCGGTTGGACCACAGATTGACCAGCCGCTCGACAAATCCAGCACGGGCAAAGGCCGGGCGGGACACGAAGGTTTCAAAATCGTCGAGCAGCGACTGTTTCAGCGCCGCGCCGGTTTCCGGCAGCACCCCGGCGGCAGTTTTCTTTTCAGTGTTGTATTGCGCGATCAGCACAAAGCGCTGCGCCAGCGTGGGGCGGTCCCAGCGGGCACCGTCCGGGTCGGCAGCGCTCAGTTGCGCCAGCACGCGATCGGCGTCCACCCCACCCCTGGCCGGTTCGCTGCCCTGAAATGGGCCATAGCCAAAACGGATCTCTTCGAGCAGGCTGGCTTGGTCCAAATCGACCTCCTTCACTGGCCGTAAACTGCCGCAATCCGGGCGGAATTCAACTTGACGATTGCGTGAGTTGCGCCGGGTCGGCGGCAATCTTCTCAGCGCGCGGTCTGGTAGGCGCAGCCGCCCCTCAGGCGGGTTTGGACCCATGGGACCGGCGCAAAGTCATGATGAAACTTGGCAGTCGGATGGTCCGGTGATTAGCCAGCCTTGGCCAGTCTTGCAGCCTTCTTTTCACGCCTTGCGGCCCGGGCGTCTTCCGGTGAGCCCGGATCGTCCTGCATGCCAAAGACTATCTTCTTGATGCCGACATGCTTTTGCAGCAGCGTCTTTGCCAGCCCTGACAGACCCGCCTCTTTCAGCACCGGCCATTTGCGGTAATGCACGGTGAAGATCTCGCGGTCTTGCGGGATCGGGTCGCCGCGCTGCCGCCCGCCAAGGATGAAATGCTGCGCATCGGGCAGGATGTTCCAATCCAGCCCGGCCTTTTGTATCGCCAGCGGCAGGGTCATCTGGTCAAGATAGGGGCGCTTCTTGTCGATGTCGGGATTGGTATCCACCAGTTGCGCCACATCGTACCAGACCTGCGGAAAGCTTTTGCCCTCCGCCGTGCGGAATTGTTCGGGGAACGAGAACAGACCCGAGGAGAAATACGGTACCTTGCCGTCACCCTTCTTCTGTTTCATCAGTCTGATGCGGTCTTCGGGCAGCGGCAAGCCGACCGTATCATAGATCGCCTGCCAGCCATCCTGCTTGCCCCAGCCCATCCAGGCAGCCGGGGTCAGCGAGACTTTGCCCTCTGCCGTGATGTTTTCAACCGCATTGGGGCGCAGACAGAGGATGTCGCTGTCCATGAAGCAGGAAAACTCGGTGTCGCGCGGCTCCATCGTGGCGAGGATCTTGTTGCCATGCGGATAGGCCGGATCGAAGCGGCCCTGAACCTGAAACGGCCGCACCTCGCAGCCCATAAGGCCCAGAACCCGCTTCACCTCATCCTGCACAAGGTCCAGCTTGTCGGCCGGACAATAGCCGACCAGCGCTACCGTATCGCCAAACTGCTCACGCAGCGATGCGGCGAGGTAGCAGGCCATCACCTGATACTCTGGCGGTTCGACGATGAAGAAGACGGTCAGGCGTGGCGACATGGAAACCTCGGGTTAGGGCCGGGCCGACTATGGCAAGGCGGGCATCCCCTGTCACCCGTTTTGCCAGTGGTCGCGGCAGCGCAAAGCCAGATTGTTAGTAAATTTGAAACAATCAACCGGGTTGCAACACATTTGTTTCACTATGGCCGCAGGTGCTTGCCGGCGAATTGCGACGGGTCGTAAGGTGGGCCGAAACAAGAAGAAGCGGGATTGGGCGCAGGGCATGGCAAAGGGGCCGCAGAAAGAGCCGTTGCAGGGCAAGGCTGGCCAGAAGACGCAGGCGCCGGGCTTTGACGCGGGCCGGCCCAGGGGTGCCGCCAAGTTGTGGGGCACGGTCGATTTCGCGCTGCAGCGTCATGACAGTCCGCATGGCCAGGTCACCGCCGTATCGATGATGAAGGACGAGGGACCCTATGTGATCGAATGGGTTGCGCATCATCTGGCGGTCGGGTTTTCCGATCTGGTGGTCTATACCAACGATTGTACCGACGGCACCGATGACATGCTGATCCGGCTGGAAGAACTCGGCCTGGCGCATCACCGCCGCAATGTCATCCCCGAGGGTCTGCGCCCGCAACCCTCGGCGCTGAACTTTGCGCAGGATGAGCCGGTGGTGCAGCACTCCGACTGGGTGATGGTGTTTGACGCCGACGAATTTGTCTCGATCCGCTACGGCGATGGCACGCTGGATGATCTGATCGCGGCGGTGAAGGCACAAGGAGCCAACGGCATCGTGGTGACATGGCGGATCTTTGGCTCGGGTGGCGTGGTGGACTGGTCGCGTGCGCCGGTGACCGAGCAGTATCTGATGGCCGCGCCGGTGACGTGGAACAAGGGCTGGGGGGTGAAGACGCTGTTCACCTTCGACGCCGACTATTGGAAGCTGGGCATCCACCGGCCCAAGATGAAGTCGCGCCACATCAAGACCGACTTCCCCGATCAGGTGAAATGGCTGACCGGATCGGGCGCGGTGATGGAGGATTACTTCAAGTTCCGCGGCTGGCGCTCGATCACCCGGACGGTGGGCTATGACTGGGTTCAGTTGAACCATTACGCGGTCAAATCGGTGGACGCCTATGCGATCCGCAAGCTGCGCGGCAACGTCAACAACAAGAAAGACAAGTATAATTCCGACTACTGGTCGCTGCAGGACCGTAACGAGGTGCATGACGACACCATGCTGCGCTACACGGCGCGGCGGAGTGAAATCATTGCCGCGCTGCTGGCCGATCCGGTGCTGAACCGGCTGCATTTTGCCGCACTGGAGCGCGCCGAAACCCGTCTGGCCGAGATCAGGCAGACTGACGCCTATGCCGAACTGGTGGCTGGGCTGGCGGCAGCGTCGCAGGTGCCGATCAGCCAGATCGTCGCCAAACCGCCGCAGGCCCGCGACAAGGTCAAGATTGCCGCTCTGATGACCGAGGTGGAAAAGCAGCGCTCGTCCAAGGCCAGGGCCGACCGCAAGGCCGAAGGCGTCCGCGATCCGGTGGCGGCGGTGCCGATGGGCTCCTATGCCGCCGGGCCGGTTGATGTGACGATGGATCTGGACCTGCCATGGGTGGACAATCATGGCATTCTGCTGCCTTCGGATGGAAGGGTGTTCCCGCCAGCCGCCCAGGTCCTGCTGGATGCCGGCAAGTTTGAACGCGGGCTGGCGCGGCGTCTGCCCGGGGTGCTGCCAAAAGGGGCCTCGGTGCTCGAAATCGGTTCAGCTGTAGGGTTTCTGGGGCTGCATCTGGCCAGCGTCAGGCCGGATCTGCGGATCACGATGCAGGAACAGGATCTGGCCCTGCGCACGCTGATGCAGCGCGTCTTGCGGAAGAACAACCGCAGTCTGAATGACCGGCTGTCGCTGTGGCAAACCCCGTTGGGGGACGACCCCGCCCAGACCGTCATACGGCTGGCCGCCGAGGTCAAGCCGACCGTCCTGCTGCTGACCGACCCGCACCTGACCCCCGCCATTCTGCTGGACCTTGCGCCACGCTTGCGCACGCCGCAGCCCGAACAGATCGTGCTTTACGGGCGTCTGCTGGAGCGGTTTCATGACCAGTTGGGTGCGGTAGAGGAAATCTTGACCGACCTTGGGTATCAACTGGGGCTGGGCTTTGACCCCAATATCGCCCGAGGCTTTGTGTTGGGGGCCGACTGACCCTCGACAAGCCCGCCCGCCGCCGTCATTGTTGCTGAAATCGAAACAAAAGGTGCCCCATGGCTACACTCACCCGACGCCCCAAAGCCACACCCTTACGCCGTCCCGTCGCCTCGCTGTGGATCGGCGAGAAGCTGCATTATCTTAACCAGTTGTGCCTTCTCAGCCATGTCCAGCACGGCCACCCGACAACGCTGTACTGCACCGATACCGTGTCAAATGTGCCAGATGGCGTGATCGTCAAGCCCGCGACTGACATCATGACCATCAACCGCGATATCGTGGCGCAAACCTCGGCCAGTTTCCTGTCCAACGTGTTCCGCTACAAGATGATCGAGGCGACGGATGCGGTCTGGATCGACTGTGACGCGTTCTGCGAAAAACCGTTCCCGGATGAAATGCAGAACATCTATGCTGGCCATGGCATGCGCGGGGCGTTGAACTGCGGCGTGGTCTATATTCCGCCGAAGGGCGCGTTGATAAAACAGCTTTTGGACTATTACGACAACCTGCCCGAGGCACCGCCATGGTTCAACAAGAACACCCGCAAGAAACTTGACCGCCAGCCGGCCGATCTGCCGCATGCGGTGCGGATTTACAATGCCGAGCGCACGGCATTTGGCCCGCAGGCCTTTACCTGGTTCGCCCAGCAGACCGGCGATTACGACAAGGCGCTGACGCCTGATTATCTGTACCCCGTGCCGTTCCAGTTGAACGATGTGTTTTACGACCCCTATGGCCGGGTCGAGGGCCATTTCACCGCCAACACAATGTCGGTCCATCTGTATACCAATGGCACCAAACCCTGGTGGCGCAAAAATCTGCCGTTGCCCGGTTCCTATGCGGCGCGGATGTGTGAAAGGATCGGCGTCGATCCGGCGCAAGCACTGGAAACCTGATGAGCATCTCAGTGGCCCGAGGCCCATTGCAGGGGGTCTGACGATGCCGGCAAGGCCCGTGGCGCGGCGGCGGAATTACAGAGCCAAAATCTTGCGCAGAAAGATCATCGCAGCCGGTCACGGCTTGAACGGTGCCATGCCTTCGCGGGCCAGACGGTCGGCCTCTTCATTCTCGGCGTGACCGGCGTGGCCCTTTATCCAGCGCCAGTCGACCCGGTGCCGGGCCTGTGCCACGTCAAGCCGTTGCCACAGATCGACATTCTTGACAGGCGACCCGCCAGCGGTTCGCCAATTCTTGCGCTTCCAGTTGGGCATCCATTCGGTGATGCCGTTCTTGACATAGGCCGAATCGGTAACGATGGTCATGGCGGTATCGCGTTTCAGCGCCTCCAGCGCCGAAATCGCCGCCATCAACTCCATCCGGTTGTTGGTGGTCAGCGGTTCACCACCCGACAGCTTGCGCTCTTTGACAACCTCGCCGCCCTCACGCGCCAGCATCCAGACCCCCCAGCCGCCGGGACCAGGATTGCCGGAACAGGCACCATCGGTGTAGGCGATCAGCTCTATCATCGGGGCAGGGCAACCCGGCTCATGACGCCTCCCGCAGCACCCGGGGAACCTTGAACTCCACGTTTTCCAACGCGGTTTCCACCAGTTCCACCGTCACCGCAAAGCGCGCTTTGAAGGCGTCGATCACCTCATTGACCAATTCCTCGGGGGCCGACGCACCGGCCGTCACCCCGACCGATCTGACGCCGTCCAGCGCCCGCCAGTCGATTTCCGCGGCGCGCTGCACCAGTTGGGCATAGGCGCAGCCAGCCGAGCGGCCAACCTCGACCAGACGGCGGGAGTTTGACGAATTGGGCGCGCCGATCACCAGCAGCGCATCGATCTTCGGCGCAATTGCCTTGACGGCGGCCTGACGGTTGGTGGTGGCGTAGCAGATGTCTTCCTTGTGCGGGCCGAGGATGGCCGGGAAGCGGGCTTGCAGCGCGGCGACCACGCCAGCGGTGTCATCGACCGATAGGGTCGTCTGTGTGATGTAGGCCAGCTTCGCCGCGTCGCGCACGGTCAGGCCCGCGACATCCGCCGCAGTCTCGACCAGCAGCACCTCACCCGCTGGCAGTTGCCCCATGGTCCCCACGGTTTCGGGATGGCCGGCATGGCCGATCATCACCATCTGCAGGCCGTTTTCGGCATGGCGCGCCGCTTCGTTATGGACCTTGGTCACCAGCGGGCAGGTCGCGTCCACCGCGATCATCTGACGCGCGGCAGCCGCGGCTGGCACGGATTTCGGTACTCCGTGGGCCGAAAAGATCACCGGCCGGTCGACCGGGCATTCATCGAGTTCCTCGACGAACACCGCACCCTTGGCACGCAACGCATCGACGACATACTTGTTATGAACGATCTCATGCCGGACATAGACCGGCGCGCCCCATTTCTGCAGCGCCAGTTCGACGATCTTGATGGCACGGTCGACACCGGCGCAAAAGCCGCGCGGGGCGGCAAGGTAGAGGGTCAGTTGGGTCATGGTAGCGCAGACCTAATGGCAAGCGGCGGGCGCGTCCAGAGTCAGGGATCAAAGTAATAGGGGCCCTTGGACAAATTGCTGATGTAAGTGGCGATTTCCATCGCCTCGGCCGGGCTGGCAAAGGCGGACAGCGGCACGATCAACGGGTCTCCCGGGCCATGGACCAGCAGGTGGCGGCGCGTCAAGCTGACCCCGGCGATCAGTTCGGGCGACAGATAGTCCTCTTCATTGGCATCCAGCCGGGTGATGGCGATGCAGTCGGTCCATTCCTCCAGCGTGCCGGGCCGTGGCGTCGGCATCCAGCGCCGGGCCTGTCTGCGCCGCGACAGATCGCGCAGGACCAGAAACCCCAACGCCCCCAGAATGGCGCCTCCGGCAAGGATCGTGATGAAGCGCGGCGAGCCCCAGTCGCCCGTGACACCTGACGGCAGCGCGGCGACAAGGCTGCCCCACAGCAGCGCCGCGCTGCCGAGGCCCAGCCTTTGCAACCGCGGCATCGGGCGCGGCAGGCGCAGATAGGTCAACGCATCCTCGGCGGTCAGCAGATAGGTCCAGCGCTGCAGCAATCCCCCGTCGAATTCGCGCGAGGGTGGCCCGGGAGCCGTCGGCACGCAAAAGGCCGGATCAGTTTCCTGACCCGGCCCGGTCTTCCCATCGGAAGGGTTCACTTCGCTTCGATGCTGACGTCTTCGCGGTCCATCGGGCGCGGCTCACGCGGCGGCCGGCCGATGACTTCGCGCAATTCGTCCAGTTCGATGAAATTGTCGGCCTGGCGGCGCAGTTCGTCGGCAATCATCGGCGGTTGCGAGCGGATGGTCGAAACCACAGAAACCCGGACACCCTGACGTTGCAGGCTTTCGATCAGCGGGCGGAAATCGCCGTCGCCGGAGAACAGCACGATATGATCGACGCGCGGCGCCAGTTCCATGGCGTCCACCGTCAGTTCGATGTCCATGTTGCCCTTGACCTTGCGACGGCCTTGGCTGTCGGTGTATTCCTTGGCCGGTTTGGTCACCATGGTGAAGCCATTGTAGTTCAGCCAGTCAACCAGAGGACGGATCGGCGAGTATTCGTCGTTCTCCAGAAGGGCGGTGTAGTAGAAGGCCCGCAGCAGACGGCCACGGCGCATGAATTCCTGACGGAGCAGCTTGTAGTCGATATCGAAGCCCAAAGACTTCGCCGCGGCGTACAAATTGCTTCCATCAATGAAGAGGGCCAGACGTTCGTCCTTGTAAAACATTTCTATCTCCTGAATTCTCGACAACTAACGACTCTAATCAATCGCTAAATCTACATGACTTGCGTTAGCGATTAGTTAGCAGCCGCCCAGTGGCTATTCAAGTATCACTATACGAAAGTGTATGATTGACTATGCGGCAAATGTCTCGCGTCTTTGTCGCTTTCGGCGCAAATCTGCACCTTATGGCCGATACGTTGTCCGAAACTCTGCGGAAAGCCGCCGAAAGCCTTGCCGCGACCGATCTTGTGGTGCTGCAGATGAGCCGTCTGTTCGCCACGCCGAGCTTTCCGCCCGGCTCTGGCCCCGATTATGTCAATGCGGCCGCCCTTCTGGAAACCACGCTGGACCCAGAGTCGCTGTTGCAACGCCTGCATCAGGTTGAAGCGCAATTCGGGCGTGAAAGGCTGCAGCGCTGGGGCCAGCGGACACTGGATCTTGATCTGCTGGCAATGGATGATCTGGTGCTGCCCGATGCCGCGACGCAGGATCAATGGCGCACATTGCCGCCGGATCAGCAAAGCATCCGCGCGCCGGATCAGCTGATTCTGCCGCATCCCCGTTTGCAGGACCGGGCTTTTGTGCTGGTGCCCCTTGCCGATGTGGCGCCGGAATGGCGGCATCCAAGACTGGGCTTGACCGTTCTGCAAATGCTGGGCAGACTGGATCCAGATGACATTGCTGCGGTTAAGCCGCTGTAATGTGTTGCCTTGCGCCGATTTGCCGCTTGTCAAGCCCGGCTCAGGGGCTTAGATAGACGTCCTCGTGCCCCCTACCCGATTGGAGCAGACATGGCCCGCGTGACGGTTGAAGATTGCGTTGACAAGGTTCCGAACCGGTTCGAACTGGTGATGCTGGCGGCGCACCGCGCCCGCGAAATTCAGGCAGGCTCTCCTGCCACGGTTGACCGCGACAATGACAAGAACCCGGTGGTCGCCCTGCGCGAAATCGCCGACGAAACCCAGCTGGCCTCCAGCCTGCGTGAACGGATGATCGAAAGCCATCAAACCCAGATCGAGGTTGATGAGCCGGAAGACGACCAGATGGCGCTGTTGATGTCGGGCGAGATTGACCGCCCGATGCAGGACGACATGTCGGAAGAAAAACTGTTGCGCGCCTTGATGGAAGCTCAGGGCGAGAATTAAGCCTGAAAGCGGAACGAGGATGATCGACGCCGACGACCTGATCGACCTCGTTCGCAACTACAATCCGCGAACCAATGAAGACCTGCTGCGCCGGGCCTATGCCTACGGCACGCAAATGCATGAAGGTCAGGTCCGCAAGTCGGGCGAGCCGTATTTCACCCATCCGGTGGCGGTCGCGGCAATCCTGACCGAACAGCAGCTGGACGATGCCACCATCGTCACCGCGCTGTTGCATGACACCATCGAAGACACCAAAAGCACCTATTCCGAGGTGGAACGCCTGTTCGGCCAGGAAGTCGCCGAACTGGTCGATGGCGTGACCAAGCTGACCAATCTGCAACTGTCTTCCGCCCAAAGCCAGCAGGCCGAAAACTTCCGCAAGCTGTTCATGGCGATGTCCAAGGACCTGC
>JBDTQR010000033.1:0-27157 GCA_039932095.1 bacterium
CGGCTTCTACGATGAATCGCTCTTCTTTCAGCTGGAGGCCCTCTGTCCCAGTGGAAACGTCCAGCGTTCGCAACCGGAATTCATGCGCGCCCGCCCGTTGATGCAGAGAATTGAGCCGCAATCCGCCAACAAAGCGATCCGCACAGAGTTTCTTCGCACGACCGGCATTACCTTTCCGAACGGCCACTTCTTTGAAGACATGTATTTCCACACGAACGTCCTGACGGCGGCGCAAAGCGTTTCTTTCGTGATGTCTCCGTGTTTCACCTACTTTCGACGTTACCTCAGGCCGCAAATAACTGCCACCGCCGGCGATCGTCGATTTGACGCAATTGCGGTCACAAAACTGACGCTGGAGAGCTTTTCCAAATCATTGGAGTTTCATGACCCCTCTACCCGAGTCGCCGTGTTGGCATCCTGTCTGAAGATTGTTGCATGGTGCGAGGCGTCTATAAGCCACCATCACCGCATTGCATTTCGACGTACAGTTGCAGCGTTGCTTGCGATGATAGACCCGCTCTACCTGAACTTTCCGCCGACACTTACGGCGGAAGCAGGGTCTATGGACAAAATTCGACATTACCTTGAGGTCGCTGCGAATGCTGACTGAATACCGGTCTCTGAGTACTGATGAACTTGCCGGCATACCAGCCCGCGCGGCCACAAATCGCTTTGTGGAACAACTGCATGTGCGGGCATTCGGACAATCGGTTGATCTGTACGTTACGCCGGGCACTCATTTGCGCGACGATTCCTATTGGCGTTTGCGGTCGATCTATGAACCCGCCCTGGCGTCGCAAAGCCTTGCAATACAGGGGGTCGCGCTTGATATCGGCGCAGGGTTCGGTTGCTTCAGCATTCCCTTTGCGCGGGCCTATCCCCATTGGACAATCTGGGCCTTTGAACCTGAGCCCGAGGCCTTCGAGGCACTTTGCCAGAACATTGCGTCGATTGAGCTGGGCAACATTGTTGCGATCAACGCTGCAGTTGCCGGATTTGGTCCCGAGTTCAACTGGCCCGGGCAGGATGTCACCGCATGCATGTCGAAAGTGAACAAGGGCGATCCAGATGCCGCTGCGCGGTTGCCAGACCTTTTGCCAAGAGTGGATTTTCGACGGCACATCGAAATGCGCGGCGTCATTGAATGCCGCGAGTGTGATGACAAGGAATTTGAAGCCTGTTCCTATCCGGCCCTGCCACCTGATGCCCTGCTATTCCTGAACCCCAATCTTCTGAAACTGACCGCCCCATTTGCCGAAATTTCCGTTTTGACTGGGCTCAAGGACGCCCCACTGGATCACATCATCGGTGAGTCCTGGACCTATTTGCCGTCTGACCTGATCTTCGGCACCGCCAACGGCATGCGGCAAACGTGGATTCCCCAGGCCGGAGAGCCGTTCCTCAGTCTGCGGCGTTCCAATTCGCCAACCCGCGAGCGGGCCGGTCTCGACGTCGTGGTCGCCATGTTCAACGCGCGTCACTGGATCAAGGAATGTGTTGATGGAATATTGAATTCGGCATCTGCGGAAATTCGAGTTCTCGTTGTCGACGACGGCTCGACCGACGGATCCGGAGAGGTCGTCAAGGCACTGTACGGCAATAACAATCAGGTCATTTTGCTGACCAAACCGAACGGCGGTTGCGCATCGGCGCGGAATTTCGGTCGGATGCATTCTGACGCCAGCCATATCGCCTTTGTCGATGCCGATGACTTGCCCGGACCTGGGCTATTTGCGGGGCTATTGGAGCTGGCACGCTACACGGGGGCCGAAATCGTGCAAGGTGGTTTCGATTTGCTCCATGCCGATCCGAATAGCCAGCCACGCATCGACCCATCTTACGAGGTGAGCACGCCGGATCTGGTCAACGCCAAGCGCCATCCTTTCGGCGAACGCACCTGTCTGATGGCCCCGTCCTGGTTGCTGATCCAGGGTCAGCCGTCGATCTGGCGGAGAGTTTACCGGCGAGATTATCTGGACAACCGCAACATATGGTTTCCCGAACACATCAGAGCGTTTGATGATCAGATCTTTCAACTCCTGACTCTGCAGCAGGTCACTGACGTACCGATGCTGGACGGCGTGAATTACCACTACCGACAACACGGCAAACAGGATATTCGCCAAGGCGACGAGCGGGTATTTTACTCGCTGGAAATGTTCCGAATGATGCTGAAGCGCGGCGTCAGTGAGGGTTGGAACGACTTTCACCCAATGCTGCGCTCCTTTGTCAATACGGTGAATTGGTCATGGTCAAACCTCAGACAAGAACTTCGCCCGGCGTTTGAGCGCGGCGCGGCGGAATTGTGGGTCTACGCGCAGAACACGCTGGGTGCCGCGCAATTTCAAGGCCTGCCGGACGACGGCTTTGCGCCACCTGACTTCAGCTTTTTCGTAACCGATTTCCGCAAGAAATCGAAGGCGCTCCACGGTTCCTACGCGAGCGTTTATCTGGATTCGATCGATATGCATGTCGGAATGGTCAGTGCACGGCACCGATGAATAGACATGCCGCAGGGCATTTTCCTTTCGCAGGTATCAGGACAAGATCGTGATGAAAAAGCGCCTGATCATTCATATTGGCTCTCACAAGACTGCCACCACCTTTCTTCAGGGCACTTTCGCCAATAGCATAGAAGCCCTGACAAGCCTGGGCGTGCTCTATCCGAAGTCCGGACGAGTTTTTGACGCCCATTTCAAACTGTGTTGGGACCTCAAGAACACGGAGCTGCGGCAGACCAGCCTTTTTGCATTGCCCAATTGGGCGGAGATGCTTGCAGAAATCGAGGCCTCCCCCCTGCCGTTTGTCGTGATCAGCGCCGAGACATTCGGATGGGGAACCGATGTCTCTCGTCTATCCGATTTGGCGGACTTCTATGATGTGTCGATCCTGTATTACCTGCGTAGCCCTGACAGCCACCTCGAAAGTTTCTACAACCAGCTGGTAAAGGATTTTGCCACACGCGAGATTAGAACCCTTGAACATTACATGGCCGAGGAGCCATTGGGAATTTTAGATACCGCCAAACTGTTGAAACGCTGGGAGGAGATGTTCGGTCGCCGCGCGATAAAATTGCGCCTGTTTTCCGAGAAATTTCTACCAGACGGTATTCTCGCGGACTTCCTGCGCAGTTTGGGTTTTTCCGACTGGCCGGACTTTGGTGCCCCGAATAGCGCAGTTCATCATAAGGTGTCTCTGCCCCCCGATGCATTGGAGTTTCTCCGGCTGTCCAATCCCTGGTCCGTCCATCAACAGGCGCATTACGACTTTGTCATTAAGCTGGCCAAACTTGCCGCGTTGAACCTTGCGGATTTTCAGGAAACCCGCGCAGGCATCATGTCATTGAAGGCCCGGCAGACTTTAAGAACCCGCTTCCGGGCCAGCCAACTGGGCGCCGTGCAATCCTATTTGGGATTGAACAAGGCCCCGTTCCTGCCCGCCGAAGCGCCCGACTTTCCGGGATTCGACGACCGGCTTGCCGAAGCCAATGTTCATGTGATGGGGAAAGTGGCAGCCCTGCTCTGCCTCGCCCAATAATCGATCTATTGTTCGCAAGATTTCGTGAATTGACGCTGCCCCAAAGCGGCGGCGCCGATCAGACCTGCGTTGTCTTGCAGCGCAGTCCTGACCAGAGGCGTATCCCGGAACGGCCGCATGGCACGCGCAGCGATTTCAGCAGCAATATGGGGTCGCATCAGGTCCAGACCGGCCATCACGCCGCCGCCGAGGACGACGATATCCGGGCTGTAGATATGGATCAGATTGACGAGCCCAATGGCCAGCCAGCGGGCCTCGGCTCGCAGCAGGGCCACGGCATCGGGCTGCTCAAGTCTTGCGGCCGCAAAGATCGCTGCGCCATCCGCAAATCCGCCGAGCCGAGCGGCGGCATTGAACGCCGGACCTGCGGCAAGCGCCTCCCAGCAACCCTGAGCGCCGCAGTTGCAGACCGGGCCATCCGGGTCGATGATAACATGGCCGACATGCGCCGCCATACCGCGACGGCCCCGCTGCAAATTGCCATCGACGATTGCGCCGCCGCCGATCCCGGTGCTAACCGTCACATAGACCAGATTGGTGGCGCCCTGCCCCGCGCCATGACGCCATTCGCCGTAGGCTGCGGCATGGCCGTCATGGTCCAGAAACGTCGGCAGGCCGATCGAGGCAGCAATCCGGTCGCGCAACGGGAAGTCGCGAAATCCGTCAATCGTCGGGGTGGCAAGAGCAATACCCTGAACCGAGTCGAGCGGGCCGGGCGCGCAAACGCCGACGGCAACGACGGATGACCGGTGAGATTGCAAGGCCCGATTGGCCACTTCCGCCACCGCGGCAACCACAGCCTCGCCGGAGGATCGCGCCGGCGTCGTCGCCTCGGCCCTCGATAAGACCTCTCCGCGCGCCGACACGACTGCTGCCCGCAGTCGGCTCCCACCAATGTCAATCCCCAGGGTGTTCGCTTCCTCCATTGCGGTGTCCTAGCTGAGCTCGCGCAGCCATTTGATCCGGCCAGGCAGATCGGCCGCACCATAGGCCAGCGACCCCATCACCACGGTCTCTGCCCCAGCCTGCACCAACCCGGGCACGGTTTCCTCGCGAATGCCGCCGTCTGCCGCAAGGACACAGCGCGCCTTGCTGGCCCGTGCCGCGATCAGCGCGGCGGCGGTTTCAAGCCGGGTCGTTGCCGTTGGGTCCAGACCCTGCCCTTTGACCCCGATCCTGGTGCCCAGCAGCGTCAGAAAGTCGATGCCCTCAATCAACGGCCCGACGTCGGCCACCGGGGTCTCGACCCGCAAGACCACTCCGCTCCGCAGGCCAAGTTCCTTGATCCGCGACAACGCTTTGGCGGCGTTCAGGTTTTCGACATGCACGCTGATCAGGTCAGCCCCGGCCTCGGCAAACTGTTCGACCTGCGACAGCAAGATGGCATCGTCGACCATCAGATGGACGTGAAACGGGACGTCGGTTTGTTTGCGCAGGGCCGCGACCAGATCGGGAAAGAACAGCAGACTGGGCGCGAAAGCGCCGTCCGCCACATCGATGTGATAGATATCCGCGTTGGGACCAACCCGCCGCAGGTCGTCGCCAAGCGCGATCAGATTTGACGACCACAGCGAAAACTCGGCCAGACAATGCTGACTGGACAGATTGGCAAACCAGTCAGGGCTGGGGCGGTGCATGAGGCAGTCCTTTCAGGAAACTTGAAATGGCGGTCTTGCAGGCGGCGACGTGACCAGCGCGGTCGCGGCCCTTTGGCGGCAGTTCGACCAGAGTGGAGTTCGCGATGATCTGCCGCAGTTTTCGGGCATGGGCCATGGGGTGAATATGGTCCTCTTCGCTGGCCAGAATTAACACGGGTATGTTCAGTTCGGCGAGATCTGCCTCGGTCACGCCCGGCCCATCGACCGGTATCTGGCGCAACAGCGACGCGGTGGCCGACAACGGCTCACGCGTGAAAAATCCACGCAGCGAGGCGATATTGTCGGGTGCTGCGTGCAACAACTTCTGCGCGGTAGGGCTCAGGTCAAAACTTTCAACGCCAAGACCCTGCGCCAGCAACTCGGCTATTTCAGTGTTGGGGGCCATGTTCGCCGGAGCTGCCGCCGTCACCCAGGCCGGGCGCGACACAATCAGCGCGCGAACCAGATCCGGCCTGCGGACTGCCAGCCGCAATGCGACAGCCGCGCCCATGGATATGCCACCAACGGCGACCGGATCCAGGCAGTTGGCCTCGATGAAGGCGGCAAGATCATCCGCAAAATTCGCAATCGACAGGTCCTGGTCGGGGCCCACTGCGCTATCACCGTGCCCGCGCGCCTCCAGAACAGCGTGGCGGAAGGTTGTGCCTGTCGGGAAGATTTCGGCGGGCTGTCTTGCATCACCGCAAAGCCCATGTTGCAGGACAACGACCGGGCCATCGCCGGATTGAAGGTACGCCACCTGCGGTCCCACGCGATGGTCGATCTGGATGCGCTCGTAGCCGATCATGTACCGGCCCTTTGCAAATGGCTTCGCAAGAATGTGGCCACGCCGGCAGCCTCATCAGCGGAAAGGCCGTGGGTGACCAATGGACCGTCAAAGCCGGCCCGGTGCAGGTTTGCCAGAAATTGACCAAAGTCGATGACGCCCTGCCCGGCCGTCACAAACCCTCCAGCCGGGTCGCGGTCCTTGGCATGCGCCATCACGATGCGATCGGCCAGAAGATCGACCGCCTCGGCAATCAAATGCCGCCGCGTCCGGCTGTCAGCAACTTCAAACAGGTTCGCGGGGTCAAGGACAATGCGGATGCGGTCGGATTGCAGCGTGTCGATCAACCGACGGGCAGCCTGAGCCGAGTTCACCACATTGGCAAGTTCCGGCTCCACCCCCAACAGGATGTCATGGCGCTCGGCGATCTGGACTGCGACTTCGAATGAGGCCAACAGGTCGCTCCATGCCATTTGTGAGGCGTTGTCCGGATGATGGCGCCATTGATCATCGGCGTCGCGCGTGCCGGTGCACAGGGTGATCAGTCGGGTTCCGATGCCTTGGCAAGCTGCGGCCAGAATCTCCAGCCTCTGGTGACCTTTGGAGCGGACGACAGGATCGGGATGGATCATGTTGTAGGTCCCGGACACCGCAAATATTGTCTGGCCCACGGTTTCTGCCGCCGCTGCGACTGCGCGCTGTGTGGCGGCTGGAATTTCACCCGGCATAGGCTCCAGCCCGGAACAGGCCATATTGTATTGCACACCGTCGAATCCGGCAGCTTTCGACGCCGCCAATCCCGCAGCAGGATTGATGCCGGCAAATGTCTTGGCAAAAATCCCGATCTGCATCACAGACTGCCCGACACGTCGTCCAGCCGCACTTTCCGCCCTTCCGATACCGACCGCGCAATGGCCAACATGGCGCGGACCGAGGCGATACCGTCCTCGACCCCGGCACCCGTTTGCGGCGTACCGTGCAGAACCGCGTCCGCAAAGCCCTCGACCTGGCGGCGGTAGAAATGTCCGTCCGCACCTAGCGGCCGGTAGGATGTCCCGTCCTTTTCCCGAAAGATGTCGACCTCGGAGGTCTTGTAATACCACGGATTGAACGTCTTGCCGATAACCGAGCCATTCTGACCATAGATCTGAAAGCCCTCGTGCCAGTCCATCCTGACAGCAACCGTCAGGTCAAGATGGCCCAGGGCGCCGCTGGCGAAATCGACATCGACAAACCAGCAATACAGGCCCTTGTCCGTGGAAAGCCGCGCCTGCACCGCAACCATATCCCCGGCAAAATAGCGTGCGGTGTCAACCAGATGGCTGCCATGGGCCAGCATGTAATAGCGTTCAAGATTGGCCTTTGGATCCTCGGTCGGTTTGCGGGCCTGTGCGGATTTGAGGATAAGCGGCTGCACGGCGTCCGTCATGGCATAGCGGTGGGTGCTGTCGCAGTACCAGGCTTTCAACGCCACGATCTCGCCCATCTCGCCGGCGATGAAGCGCTTGGCCTCTTGCAGGCCGAGGTCGTAGCGTTTCATGTGGCCGACCTGAAAGACCTTGCCGGTTTCGGCCACGACCCGCGCCAGATCTTCGGACTCCTCCAGCCCCAAGGCCAGTGGTTTCTCGCACAACACATGTTTGCCCGCCCGCAAGGCCCGGGCCGAGGCCGCCACGTGAAAGGCGTCCGACGTGGCGATTATCACCGCATCGAGGTCGGGGTCGGCGAGCATCTGGTCATAGTCGGCATAGGCCTTCTGCGGTGCATGGGTTGCCGCCATCCGTTCGCGCAGATCGGTGGCGACATCACATATCGCATAGAGCCGGGCATTCCTGGCTTTGGTGCAACTTTCAAAATGCCCGGCCTGCGCAATCGGGCCGCAACCGAGAACGCCAATATTCAGTTTGGTCTTGTCCATGAACTCTCCGTCCCGGGTCTGCCGACTGCATAACCAACGCCCGTTCGGCTTCTCCCGAGCTGACAAAGGTGTTTTGCCATTGGCCGCGCGATCAATCCAGCCGGGAAATCACGGGGCAGAAATTTATCCTGGACGGCCGGTAATAACGTTGTCAGCTTTCAGGCGGAACCGCTGGATCTTGCCGGTCAAGGTTTTTGGCAGGCTGGTGCAAAACACAATCCGGCGCGGGTATTTGTAGGGGGCGATCACCGATTTCACATGGTCTTGCAGTAGCTTGACCATCAATTCGTCCCCAACTTGCCCGGATGCCAGCACCACATGTGCCTCGACAATCTGGCCACGGTCTTGATCCGCTGCCCCGACCACGGCACATTCCAGCACCATGGGATGCGCGAGCAGTGCAGCCTCAACCTCCGGCCCCGCGATGTTGTAGCCGGCCGAAACGATCATGTCGTCCGAGCGGGCGGCAAAATGAAAACGCCCGGCCTCGTCCTGCCAGAAGCTGTCGCCAGTCAGGTTCCAGCCGTCTTTCACATAGGCCTTCTGCCGCGTGTCCGCCATATAGCGACACCCGGTCGGCCCGCGGACTGCAAGCCGCCCGACGTCTCCCTGTGGCAGGTCCTGCATGGCGTCATCCACGATCTTGGCCTGGTAGCCGGTGACAGGGCGTCCGGTGCAGCCCGGCTGATGGTCGTCAAACCGGTTGGTGATGAAGATATGCAGCATCTCGGTCGCGCCGATCCCGTCGAGCATCGGCTTCCCGGTCCGGGCAATCCACTCGTCATAGACGGGCGCCGGCAGGGTCTCGCCCGCGCTGACCGCCGCCCGTAGGCTGGACAGATCAGCCCCCTCTTCCATCGCCTTCAGCATGACACGGTAGGCGGTCGGCGCTGTAAAACACACCGTCGCGTGATGCTCCTGGATCAGCGAGATCATGTTTGCCGGACTTGCCTGCTCCAGCAAAGCCGCCGCCGCGCCAAAGCGCAACGGAAAGATCGCCAAGCCGCCCAGCCCGAAGGTAAAGGCCAGCGGCGGAGAGCCGACGAATATGTCAGCCGGCGTTACTCGCAACACTTCCTTGGCATAGCCGTCCGCGATGATCAGCAGGTCGCGGTGAAAATGCATGGTCGCTTTCGGCTCACCCGTGGTGCCACTGGTAAACCCGAGCAGCGCTACGTCATCGCGCCCGGTCTGCACTGCCTGAAATCGCACCGGTTTGGACAGCGCCATCCGGTCCAGTTCGGCATCATGATTGGCGGTGCCGTCAAACCCAACAACTGTCGTCAGATGGGCCGAATCCTTGGCACAAGTGACCAGATCCTCCATCAACCGCGTGTCGCAAAGGGCATGGCTGACCTCGGCTTTGTTGACGATCGCGGTCAGTTCACCCGCCCGCAGCATCGGCATGGTATTGACCACCACCGCCCCGGCCTTGGTCGCGGCCAGCCAGCATGCCACCATCGCCGGATTGTTGGCCGACCGGATCAGCACCCGGTTGCCGGGTTTCACGCCGTAATTCTCGACCAGCGCGCAAGCGATGCGGTTCGACCAGTCGGCCAGTTCCTTGTAGGTGCGCTGCCGTCCGTTGCCGATCAACGCGACGTTGTCACCAAAACCGCGCTCGACCATCCGGTCACAAAGTTCGACGCCGGCGTTCAGCCAGTCGGGATAGTCGAATCCAGCAAGGTTGATCTCTGGCCAGTCTGCCGCCTCCGGCAAGCGGTCACGCGCAAATGTGTCTGAATGCCCTGTTGGTCCCAGTTCCATCACGCCCCCTCTTCCGGCACCACGGCCGTGGCCTCGATTTCAACCTTTGCCCGGTCCTCGACCAAAGCCACCACCTGAACCAGCGCCATCGCCGGGTAGTGCCGCCCGATCACCTCGCGGTAGGCCCGGCCCAGATCTTGCAACGAGGCCAGATATTCCTTCTTGTCAGTGACATACCAGGTCAGCCGTACCAGATGCTCGGGCCCCGCCCCGCCGCAGGCCAGCACCTCGACAATTGACCGCAGCGCCTGTGCCGCCTGTCCGGCAAAGTCATCCGTTTCAAACATCTGCTCGGCGTTCCAGCCGATGATACCCCCGGTCACCACCAGCCGCCCCCGCGCCGCCACGCCGTTGGAATAGCCGACCGCCTTTTTCCAATGCGACGGATGCAGAAATTCATGTGGAGAGGTCATGTCGCCTCCTTTGGCAGAATGGACCGCGCGATCACTACGCGTTGAACGTCGCTGGCGCCCTCATAGATCCGCAAGGCCCTGATCTCGCGGTAAAGCCGTTCCACCACCGCACCGTGCCGTACTCCGTCACCGCCATGCAATTGGACGGCCATGTCGATCACCCGCTGGGCCGCCTCGGTGGCATAAAGCTTGGCCATCGCCGCTTCGCGTGTCACCCGCGCAGAGCCCTGATCCTTGGTCCAGGCAGCGCGATAGACCAGCAGCGCCGCCGCGTCGATTTCCAGCGCCATATCCGCCAGATGGCCCTGCACCATCTGCAATTCCACCAACGGCTGGCCCTGAATCCGCCGAGCCTGCACCCGAGTCAGGCTCTCATCCAACGCCCGCCGCGCAAAGCCCAACGCGGCGGCCCCTACGGTGGAACGGAACACGTCCAAGACCGCCATCGCCAGTTTGAAGCCCTGACCCGCCATGCCGATCAGCGCCGCCTCCGGCAACTCGACCCCGTCGAGCCGCAGCCGTGCCAAGGGATGCGGGGCGATCACCTCCAACCGTTCCTCAACTGTCAGGCCAGCCACGTCGGCCGGCATCAGAAACGCCGACAGCCCCCTTGCGCCGGGCGCTTCCCCGGTCCGGGCAAAGACGACATAGACATCTGCAATCCCAGCATTGGAAATCCAGGTCTTTTCCCCCGATAGCCGCCAACCGCCCTGCACCCTTTCCGCAGTCGTGGCAGTCGCTGCCACGTCGGACCCCGACCCCGGTTCCGTCAGTGCAAATGCGGCGATTGCCGTGCCCGACCGGGTCTTTTCGAGCCACGTACGTTGTTCTGGCGTGCCAAACAGCGACACCGCCCCCATGCCGAGACCCTGCATTGCAAAGGCAAAATCCGCCAGCCCGTCATGGCGTGCCAATGTTTCGCGGATCAGGCACAACGTCCGGACATCCAGAATTCCACCGGAATGCTGCAACCATCCACCTTTGCCCAGATCCGCCACCAACGCCCGGCAGGCGGCGTCCACATCGCCGTGGTCCACCGGCAGATGCGCTTGGCACCAAGTCTCAAGGTCCGCTGCCAGCACGCGGTGCCGCGGTTCAAAGAAAGGCCAGTCTAGAAACGTCTGATCCACCATCTTCCCTTCCGAAATCGCCGCAGAATTTTCGCAGAAAATTCGTCAGTCCCCGGCAAAAACCGGTCGTTGCTTGGCGATAAAAGCCCGGTACGCCCGCTCGAAATCCTTGGTCTGCATGCAGATCGCCTGCGCCTGCGCTTCGGCCTCGATCGCTTGGTCCAGCCCCATGTCCCATTCCAGGTTCAACTGCGTCTTGGTCATGCCATGGGCAAAAGTCGGCCCCGATGCCAGCCGCTCCGCCAGTAGCCGCACCTCTTCCTCCAGCCGGTCGGCCGGGTGCAAGGCGTTCCAGAACCCCCACCGCTCACCCTCTGCGGCTGTCATTGTCCGCCCGGTATACAGCAGTTCCGCTGCACGGCCCTGCCCGATGATCCGCGGCAGCATCGCACAAGCCCCCATGTCACAGCCCGCCAGCCCGACCCGCGTGAACAGAAACGCGCATTTTGCTTCCGTCGTCGCCAGCCGCAGATCCGATGCCATCGCAATGATCGCCCCAGCGCCAACCGCCACCCCGTCCACGGCGGCGATGATCGGTTTGCCACAGTTCAGCATCGCCTTGACCAGATCGCCGGTCATTCTGGTGAACGCCAACAGGTCTTTCATCGGCAAGCCGATCAGCGGCCCGATAATCTCATGCACATCGCCACCTGAGCAGAAATTCCCGCCGTTGGATGCGAAAATCACCACGTCCACGTCGGTGGCATGGGAAAGTGCGCGGAACATGTCGCGCAATTCTGCATAGCTTTCAAAGGTCAGCGGGTTCTTGCGCTCTGGCCGGTTCAACCGCAGCGTCGCGATGCGGCCCTTGACCTCCCACAGAAAATGTTCGGGCCGCAGCCCGGCAAGTTCGGTCATCTCACCCCCATGCGTTTCAGAATGTCGGTCATGGTTTCCAGATCGGCTTCGGCCAAGCCGCCAAACACCCGGCTGACCTCGGCTTCATGCTCTGCCGCCAGTCCTTCGAACTGCGCCAGACCGGCTGGGGTCAGCGCCACGAACACTGTCCTGCGGTCTGCGTCCGACGGCGTGCGCAGCACCAGCCCGTCAGCCTCCAGACGGTCCACCACGGCCGTTGCATTGCCGTTGGACACCAGCAGCATCCGCGACAATTCCGACATCGTCACCCCGTCGCGGCGCCGGTACAGCGCTGCCATCACGTCAAAGCGCGGCAGGGTCGTGGCGTGCTTCAGCCGCAGAAACTCGCGCAACTCCGCTTCCGCCTTGCGCGTGACGGCCAGCAGGCGGATCCACATCTTCAGCCGGCGTTTCGACAAAGGGTCGGTCATGCCTCGCCCCCGGAAATCGTGATCGCTTGGCCGTTGACCCCGTCTGACCCCGGACCACACAGCCACAGCGCCGCCGCCGTCACCTCGGATGGCTGAAACAACCGGTTTTGCGGGTTCAGCGCCTCCAGCACGGTCCGCGCCTCGGCCAGACTGCGCCCGGTCTTCTCACTGATGACCTGGATCGACCGATCCGTCATCTCGGTATCCAGAAAGCCCGGACAGATCGCATTCACCGTCACCGGGCTGCGCGCGATTTCCAACGCCAGCGACCGGGTCAACCCCATCACGCCATGTTTGGCCGCCGCATAGGGAGCAATCTTGCCATAACCTTTCACCCCCGCCGTCGAACACACTGAAATCAGCCGCCCCCATCCGGTCATCTGCCGCAGTCCTTCGCGGAAAGTCAGAAAGACCCCAGTCAGATTGACTGTCAGCATCGCGTTCCATTGGTCCAGCGAGGTCCTGTGGAACGGGGCGGAGTCCGCCTGGCCCGCATTGGCAATGACGATGTCCACCGGTCCGGCGGCCTTGAACAGCCCGATGACCGAGGCTTCATCCGTCACATCACAGGGCAACGCCCGAATGCCGGAATGTAGGGCAACGGTGCGGTCCAACGCCTGCACTCGCCGACCGCAAACCACCACCTCAGCCCCAGCCCGAGCAAAGCCCAAGGCCAGATCGGCGCCAGCCCCACTGCCGCCGCCAGTCACCAGAACCCGTTTGCCAGCATGTGTCATGCTCGCAAAACCTCTGCCGTGCGTGCTTGCAAACGGCGGACCTGATCGCGCCCCGGCAGATAGGGCAAGGGCCATGCCGTCTGGCTATCGCCCGCCCGGACTGCCGCATGCAGCGTCCAGTACGGGTCGGCCAGATGGGGCCGCGCCAGGCAGACCAGATCGGCCCGTCCCGCCAGCAGGATCGAGTTCACCTGATCGGCTTCGGTGATATTGCCCACCGCCATCGTCGCCAGCCCCGCCTCATTGCGGATCCGGTCGCTGAACGGGGTCTGGAACATCCGGCCATAGACCGGCGTAGCTTCGGTCGAGGTCTGGCCGGCCGACACATCAATGATATCCGCGCCCGCCGCTGCAAACATCGTCGCAATTTCCACCGCTTCCGACGGTGTCACCCCGTCCGACCCGACCCAGTCATGCGCCGAAATCCGCACCGACATCGGCTTGGACCCCGGCCATTCGTCGCGCATCGCGGAAAACACCTCCAGCGGGAACCGCATCCGGTTTTCCAGAGAGCCGCCGTACTCATCCTGCCGGATATTGGACAGCGGGCTGATGAAGGACGACAACAGATAACCATGCGCCGCATGCAGTTCCACCATGTCGAAGCCGCACTTCCTGGCCATCTCGGTCGCGTTGACGAATTGCATGACGACCTTGTCCATATCGGCGCGGTCCATCGCCTTGGGCACCTGATTGTCCGGCGACCACGCAATGGCCGAGGCGCTGATCACTGGCCAGTTGCCGCGCGGCAAGGGCGCATCACCCTCTTCCCAGCCGACCTGCGTCGAGCCCTTCCGACCCGAATGACCGATCTGGCAACAGATCTTAGCCTGAGTTTCACCATGGATGAAGTCCACCAGCCGCTTCCACGCCGCCTCATGCTTTGGGGTATAGAGCCCCGGACATCCCGGCGTGATCCGCCCCTGCGCCGAAACACAGGTCATCTCGGTATAGACCAGGCCCGCTCCGCCCTTGGCCCGTTCGGCGTAATGAACAAAATGCCAGTCGGTCGGGCAACCATCCACCGCCTTGTATTGCGCCATCGGCGAGACGACGATCCGGTTGTGCAGGGCCATGTCGCGCAGACGGAACGGCGCGAACATCGGCTGCCGCCCCGGCTCCCCCCGGGCTTGCACCTGAAACCAGTCCTCGGCCTGCTGCAGCCAATCCGGATCGCGCTGCCGCAGGTTTTCATGGCTGATCCGCTGGCTGCGGGTCAGCAGCGAATAGGCGAACTGCAGCGGCGGCATGTCGAGGTAGCGCTCCACCTCTTCAAACCATTCCAATGAGTTGCGCGCTGCCGACTGCAACCGCAACACCTCGACCCGCCGCTCATCCTGATACCGCTCAAACGCAGCCTGCATAGTCGGTTCACTGTGCAGATACTCCGCCAGAGCAATCGCACTGTCAAACGCCAGCCGCGACCCTGATCCGATCGAGAAGTGCCCGGTCGCCGCCGCGTCACCCATCAGCACGACATTCTCATGGTACCATGTCTTGCAGATCACCCTTGGAAACTGCATCCAGACCGCCGATCCGCGCAGATGGTCTGCGTTGGACATCAGCGCATGGCCATCCAGATGCCGGGCGAAGACCTTCTCACACGTCGCGATGATCGCTTCCTTCGACATCGCCTCAAAGCCAAAGCGGTCCCATGTCTCGGGCAGACATTCCACGATGAACGTCGCGGTGTCCTTGTCGAACTGATAGACATGCGCCCAGACCCAGCCATGCGCGGTCTTCTCGAAAATGAAAGTGAAAGCGTCGCCAAACTTCTGATGGGTGCCCAACCAGACGAATTTGCATTTGCGGGTGTCGATGTCGGGCTCGAACACCTCCGCATATTCGCGGCGAACCACAGAGTTGATGCCGTCAGTCGCCACCACCAGATCATAGTCGCGGCGATACTCCTCAGCCGATTTGAAGATCGTCTCAAACTGCAGATCGACACCTAACTCCCGCGCCCGCGCCTGCAAGATCATCAACATGGTCTTGCGCCCGATCCCGGCAAAGCCATGTCCACCCGAGACGGTGCGATGGCCGTTGTGCACCACGGCAATGTCGTCCCAATAGGCAAACTCGCTGCGGATGGCCTCGGTCGACGCCGGATCGTTGTTCTGCATCCGCGCCAAGGCATCGTCCGACAAGACAACGCCCCAGCCAAAGGTGTCGTTAGCCCGGTTGCGTTCCAGCACCGTCACCTGATGCGCCGGGTCGCGCAGCTTCATCGATATCGCAAAGTACAGACCAGCGGGACCACCGCCAAGGCACAGGATCTTCATGGCCGTTCTTTCCGCAAAGGGTGGCAATGGCCCAGCCTGTCACCGGACCAAAATAATTTCAAGCTTAAAATGTCTGAGTTGAAATTCTCGTTCAGGGCCGCGCCCCCGACAGTCAGACAAAACTGGAAATGGTCTTCAGGGCTCCGTCCAGCGCCACGCCCTCTTCGTCCTTCAGCGCGGCCTCGCGCAGTCGGCGCGCCCAGTCGGCGGCGTCGTCACGGGTGGCGACCATGGCAATCCCGCCGAGAACCCGGTCGAATTTCGACAGACCGCGCGAATGGGTGTCGGAATAGCCCTTGATCAGGCGTCGACAGCGGATCACTTCCACGGCAAGCTCGTAGCGCGCAGGCTGATAGGCGCGGGCCGTGGCAAGCCAGGCCTCCAGATGCGCCAACTCCTGCTTGTGACGCAGCGATTTGCGCCGACGTGATTTCAGACCACCCAATACATACAGCATCCCATAGGCGAGCAGCCCATCAGACCGCAGACGGCGCCCCTTGCCAAACAGACGCGAGATCACGGCAGTCCACCGTGGATTGGTCGCAACTCTCGCGCCAAAGTCGGCGGGCAGCATGCCGATGATTTCCTCGGCCTTGGGATGGAAAAACTCGGTCAGATACATGACCTTGTCGTCCGCCATCCCCATCTCGCGCGCGATCCTGACCTGACGGCTGGCCCGGGTCTTCAAGTCAGCCACCCGGATCACATCGTCATAGGCCATCGCATTGGCCACATATTTTGCTGTCTCCCGGGTCAGCGCATAGTCTTGCGCCTCGGTGTCGAGGGCCAGCATCGCCTCCACCCGGCCCAGATAGTCCGCCCCATAGGCAAGATCCTGAAAATCCACCACCTTTTGCAAACCGGGCCTCGCAAGGGCTGCAACTTGCGGCGGCAAAGCCTCGGCACGGGCCAACAGGCGCTGCCATTTCTGCAGCAGTTCCGCTGGGCCGGACGGCCCTGAAACGGTGACCACAAGGCTGGTGGAGGTGTCAGTCCTGGGTCGGATGACCGCCTCAAACCCCGCAGTGAAGGCACGAAGCGAGGCCTCGGCCCCCTTGCCACCCGCCTTGATGGCGGCCTCGTAGGCAGCGACCGGGAATGGCAGCGTAGCCGAAGCCGCAAGGGCACCGAACAGCGAAGCCGAGATCACCGAACCAGACTTCACCGCAATCGCGTCGAAATCGGCGTGAATCAGATTGTGCGCGGCGATTTCAGCGGCAGCCAGCACCTCGGCGCTGTCCGCTATGCCGTCGCCGGGCACCATCTTTTCACTGACTGCAAGCGCGCGATGGGTCGAGGTGATCAGCGTTGTGCGGTCCGGTGTCACAAAGCCCCGGATGATGGCACGCCCCGCCTCCATCATCTCTGCCGTGATCATGACATCGACATCACCCGCCGCCGGCATCAGCGCAAAGACCGGCGGCACTTCGGTATTTGGCGCCATTTCGATATAGTAGATTGTAGCCCCGGTACGTTGCGCGACACCTGCAACCGAAGTCGCCTGCGCCGCATAGCCATTGGCGCGGGCCAGAGCCTCGATCCACGAGGTCAGCACCCCGCCGCCCTGCCCGCCAACCGCAAGGATCGCCAGTTTGATCACGCCCTTCACAGGCACCTGCGGAAGGTCGTCCAGATCGTCAAGTTTGGTCATGCGTTGGGCCCGAACGTCAGGCTTTTGGCGGCGCGGCGGGCTTGCAACCAGGTGATTACCTTGCCGCGAATTTCGGCCAAGCGGCGCTCCAGTGCAGAGGGATTGTGAACCACGTCGGCGCGGTAAAACGATGGGCACAGGATCGCGGCATCGGCCACTTCGCCGCAATTGCCACACCCGACACAGCTTTGGTCAATCGACGCAACCGGATCGTCGCGCAGCGGATCGTCGAGCCGCTTTAGGCTGAGCGACGGGCAACCTGACAGCCGGATGCAGGCGTGGTCGCCAGTGCAGATATCTTCATCGACGCCAAAGCGCGGCGCTTCAACCCGCCGGCCCTCTTTGATCTCCTTGGCGCGCAACGGTTTTTCGCGGCGCTGCTTGTTCAGCATGCATTCCGACGAGGCCACAATGACCTTCGGCCCCTTGGTGCCGGTCGTCAGCGCCTCTTTCAGAATGTCGCGCAGCTTGCCAACCTCGTAGGTGTTATCCACCTGCCTGACCCAGTTGATGCCAACGCCTTGCAGCGCGCGGGAAATCGGATTGTTGGTGGATTTCGTGGAATTGTCGGCGCGGGAGGACATGTTGTCCTGCCCGCCCGTCGCCGCCGAATAGAAGTTGTCGACCACGATCGCCACGCCGTCCGACTTGTTGAACGCCATGTTGGTGAAGGATGATGACAGCCCGTTGTGCCAGAACCCACCGTCGCCGATGATGGCAATCGGCCGCCGTTCGCCGCCACCGTCAAACGCGCCGTTGGCCGCCGGGCCAAGGCCATAGCCCATCGTCGCTCCACCAATCTCGAACGGCGGCAAGGAGCCAAACAGATGGCAGCCGATGTCGGCGGCGATCTGATGCTTGCCAAGTTCCTTTTCAACCAGCTTCATCGCCGCGAAGATCGGCCGTTCGGGGCAGCCAGTGCAAAATCCGGGCGGACGGATCGGCACGGTCTTGCTCAGATCGGGGATTTGCACCTTGGTATTCGGTGCCCGGATCTGCGCTGGCACCAAGCCGGGGGCCGCGGTTTTCAGGAAGCTTTCGATGCCGTCCATCATCACGGTGCCAGTGTATTCCCCCGCCATCGGGAACGCGCCCTTGCCATGCAGTTTAACCGTGTGGCCGGCCCGGTACAGAATCGACCCCAAAGCCTGTTCGATGAACTCCGGCTGGCCCTCTTCGATCACCAGAATGTCGTCCTTGCCCGCCGCAAAGTCGAGAAACTCATCCGGATGCAGCGGGTAGGTGACGTTCAGAACGTACAGCGGGACATCGGTCTTGCCGTGCAGATCGGCCAAGCCCAGACGTTGCAACGCACGGATCGTACCATTGTACATGCCGCCCTGCACGACGATGCCAAGCGGGGAATTCTCCGGCCCAAACTGTTCGTTCAGATGATGATCCTCGATGAACCTCAGCGCAGCGGGGAAGCGGTTCTTGATCTTGTCCTGTTCATGGACATAAGACATCGGCGGCAACACGACCCGGTTGAAATCCGATCGCGGGGCCGACAGGGCATCTTTCACCGACAGGACAGGCTTGCGGTTGTCGCGGGTCGGGAAAGTGCCCGTGACATGGCAAGACCGAATGCGGACCATCAGCATGACGGGTGAGTTGGTCGCCTCAGACATCTCGAACGCATCGCCGACCGCCTTGACGATAGAGGGCAGGTTGGGGCGCGGGTCCAAGAGCCAGAACTGCGATTTCATCGCAAAGGCATGGGTGCGTTCCTGCATGATCGAGGAGCCTTCGCCGTAGTCCTCACCCACGATCACCAAAGCTCCGCCGGTGACACCTGACGACGCGAGGTTGGCAAGCGCGTCCGACGCCACGTTCACCCCCACCGGCCCCTTGAACGTCACTGCCCCCCGGATCGGATAATGCACCGATGCCGCCAGCATCGCCGCCGCCGCCGCCTCATTGGCATTGGCCTCGAACCGCACGCCCAGTTCGGCCAACAGGTCCTGCGCGTCGGCCAGCACATCCATCAGATGCGAAATCGGCGCGCCCTGATAGCCACCGACATAGCCCACACCATTTTCCAAGAGCGCCTTGGTCAGGGCCAGAATCCCCTCACCGGTAAAGGTGCCACCGTCACCAAGCCGCAGATCTTCGACCTCTGCCTTGAAAGAGCGTTCAGCCATCGATGTCGTGCCTCCGTATATTGGCGAGCATTTTCTGCAAAGTGCCGACAAATGCGTGCTTTTCGTCCTCGGCGATGCCGCGGAACATCCGCGACTGCGCGGCGGCCATGTGCGGCCATAATGTATCAAAACAGTCGCGACCAGACGGGGTGATGAACACCCGGACGGCGCGGCTGTCATTTGGGTCAGTCTCACGCCGGATCATGCCTTCGCTCTGCAATTGGTCAAGAGCCCGGGACAGAGTCGATTGCTCGACCACCGTCAGCAGCGACAATTCGCCGACCAAAGGGCCGTCCTGCACCGTCAACACTGCCAGGGCGCGCATCTTGGGCGTGGTCAGCCCCAGCCCGGCCATCTCTGTGCGCAGACTGTCATTATAGCGGCCCATGATGCGGTTCATCAGGTAGGGCGCGTAATGCGCCAGCCCCATTTCCGCCAGCGACGCCGCGATGATGCCCTCGTCATTCATCCGCCAAGCCTCTTGGCCGCCAGGTAGCCCGAGCCCCCGCTCAGGCCAGGGCCGGGATGGGTCGAGGCACCGATAAGGCTGAAACCACGTATCTTCTGAAACTGCGGCGCGCCGGCAAAGGGCCGCCACAGGAAGAACTGGTCAATGGAGCACAGGCCGCCATATGGATCGCCGCCCACCAGATTGATGTTCATCCGCTCCAGATCTGCCGGGGAATAGGCGCGCCGGGCGAGCTTGATCTTGTCGAAGTCCTTGATATGGCTGGACAGTACTGCTTCGATCCGGTCGGCAAATGCCTCACGCACCTCATCCCATGACGTGCCGCTGATCTTTCCAGCAGCATCGCCTTTGATGGCACGCGGGGCGTCGGGGATCTGCAGCCACAAGATCGCATTGCCGTCCGGGCAGCGTGTCGGGTCCAGGCGGTGTGGCTGTCCGACACAGATCGTCGGCACTTCAGGCAACATGCCACGCATGGCCTCATTGGCGGATTTGGAGACGGCGTCGATACCGTCAGACAGATGGATCAGCGCCACGTCCTCCAATCCGGGGCTGAGCCATTCGGGTTGGCGGTCCAAGGCATAATGCAGCTGGAAATTGCCGCGACCGTGGCGGAATGTCCGGGCAGCCTCGCGGTCCTGCGGCAGGTTGGCGTCGCGCAACAGCCGGGTCAGCAATTGGCCCGGCGTGACCGAGGCAAGGACAGATGTCGCTGGAATGTTGCTGCCATCGGTCAGCGTGACGCCCGTCACCCGGCTGTCAGAGACAGTGATCCTGTCAACTTCGGCCCCGGTGCGAATCTCACCGCCCAGTTCTTCGATCAGCGCGCGGAAGGCGGCAACGGCTTGACCAGCGCCGCCTTTGACAATCGGCGCCCCGGCGGCTTCCAACGCAAAGGCAATGACCCGGCCCATCTGGCCGGAATAGCTGCTTTCCGGCGTCAGACCGCAATGCAGAACCCAAGGCGCAAACAGCGCCTGAACCATCGGGCTTTGGTAGCCGCTCTCCAGCCAGCCCCGCGCCGGGGTCAGGGCCGCGCCCAACCACCCCGCAAGCCCGCGCAACCCGCGTTTGCGGGCTTGACCGAACAGCAGTTTGAAGGTGTCCCACGACCACAGATTGCCGCCGAGCAGCGCAAACAGGAACGGCGCGTCCCGTTCAACTCCGCCCACATCGCAGCCATACTGGTCACCGTCCCCCGCCGCCAGGGCGTTGAAAGCGGCGATGGTTCCAGCGCGGTCCATCGTTAATACCACGCTGGAACCATCAGGTCGCAGAACGGCCGTCGGATGCTTCGCATGGCAATATTCAAACCCATGTCGGGCCAGATGTGGGCCAAGGGCGGCCCCGGCTGGCCCGGTCATGAACAGCACAAAGGTGGTGGCCATCACGTCATGGTGGAACCCGGGCAAGGTCACATCCTCGGTCCGCAGACAACCGCCGGGGCGATCGCTGCGTTCCAGGAGCAACACCTTTTGCCCTTTCAAGGCCAACATGGCCCCCGCGACCAGGGCATTGATCCCCGACCCGATGATGACGTGATCAACCAACTCAGCCTCTCGGCACCAAGGCAAGGGCACGGATCGGCGAGCCGGTGCCATTCTTGATCTTCAGCGGTGCCGCAATCAGGATCGCGCCCTTGGCGGGCAGTTTGTCGAGATTGGCAAGGCTGGCCAGACCATAGCGGTTGTTCTTGTGCAACAGGTTATGCGCCGGAAACGGCGGGGTCATCCCACCCGCCTGCCCCGCGTCGGTACCGATACACTGGCTGCCCCAGCCGACGATGCCCTTGCCGATCAGATATTCCATGACCTCGGCGGTCGGCCCCGGCGTGTGCGGCCCGGTCTCGTTGGCGTTCAGGAACTCGGCCTCGCTGTGGCTGCGCTTGTCCCAGTCGGTGCGGAACACCACCCAGTCGCCGGCCATGATCGCGCCATGCTTGGCCTCCCAAGCCTTGACATGGTCGATGGTCAGCAGGAAATCCGGGTTGGCCCCGCATTCGGCCGCGAAGTCGAGCACATTGACCGGGGCCACCAGCCGCTGCACCGGCAGGGTGTCGGTGTAACCGTCAGCATAATCCTTGCCGGTGATCCAGTGGTGCGGCGCGTCGAAATGGGTGCCCGAATGCTCGCCCAGTTCCAGCCAGTTCCACGCCCAGAACGGGCCATCCTTGTCATATTCGGATATGCGGTGGATCTTGATCGGCGGGGTGTCCTTGGCGAAATCCGGTGGCAGTTTCAACAGCGGCGTCTCCGGCCCCAGAACCCCGGTGCAGTCCACCACTTCGACCCCGCCCGAAGCCAGAAGGCTCGCCAGGTCGGCCAGCAAAGATGCAGATGTCATGTCACACTCCCTGTCGCATTCATATGGGTGGATCAGGGGCGTCCGGCTGACACAAAGCGACACCTTTGCCCTTCACCAGTAGAATCATGCTAGACAGAATTAAATGCGTTTGCAAATATCCTGTGAGACGTGACCGGAGGTTGCCTTGGCCGACTTCGACGCAGTGCTGATTGGGGCGGGGGTGAATACGCTGGCGGCAGCGTTGCATCTCTCCTCGCGCGGCTGGCGGGTCGGGGTGTTTGAACAGGCGGCGGTGCCGGGCGGGGCGGTGAAGACCGGCGAATATACATTGCCCGGCTTCCGCCACGACTGGGCCGCGATGAACCTGTCGCTGTTTGCCGGCAGCCCGTTCTTCGCCACCTACGGGCCAGTGCTTGCCAAGCACGGCTGCGCCTTCGTGCCCGCAACCCGCCCCTTTGCCTCGTCCTTCCCGGACGGCTCGTATCTTGGCGTATCAACCGACATGGCCGAGACCGTGGCCGGGATCGCGGCCCTGTCGCCCGAGGATGCCGCGATGTGGCAGCAACTGGTCGCAGGTTTCGCGGCCGAGGCGCCACATCTGTTCGGCCTTCTCGGCAGTTCGATGCGGCTTCGTTCGCTGGCATATTTCGTGTTTAAAACACTCCGCGCCAAGGGCATGTCCGGCACACTCGACATGACCCGTTTCCTTCTGCAAACGCCGCGCGATTGGCTGACCCAGACCTTCCGCGATCCAAAAGTTCAGGCAATGCTGGGTGCCTGGGGCATGCATCTTGACTTTGCGCCGGACGTGGCGGGCGGAGCGCTGTTTCCCTATCTGGAGGGTATGGCAGGTCAGGCTTTTGGCATGGTGATCGGCCAGGGCGGCGCGGATACCATCGTCACCGCACTGGTCGCCGCAATCAGAGCACGCGGCGGCGTGGTCGAATGCGGGGCGACTGTGTCACGCATTCTGCAGGACAATGGCCGGGCCACCGGCGTGATTCTGGCGGACGGGCGGCAGATCAACGCCGACAGGGCAGTGATCGCCGGAATCGCCCCGCGCGCCCTGCCCGGTCTGACCGGCGGCACCTCCGGTTTTGACGCCAAGATGAGCCGCTTCAGCCATGCCCCCGGCACGATGATGATCCATCTGGCCCTTTCCGGTCAACCCGACTGGCGGGCCGAGGCTCTGAAGCGCTTTGCCTATGTCCATATCGCCCCCTCGCTCGACCAGATGGCGCGGACCTACCAGCAGGCCAGGGCGGGCTTGCTGCCGGATGAGCCAATCATCGTGGTTGGCCAGCCAACCGTGGTTGACCCGTCCCGCGCCCCTGCCGGTCAACATGTGCTCTGGGTTCAGGTCCGCATGGCACCGGGTCAGATCAAGGGCGATGCCAAGGGTGAGATCACGACAATGGACTGGGCCGAGGCCGCAGACCCCTTCGCCGACCGCGCCCTGAGCATCCTGGCAGACCATGCGCCGGGAATTCGGGCAAAAATCCTTGGCCGCCGCATCGTATCGCCGCTAGACTTGGAGGCGGACAATCCCAACCTGGTCGGCGGCGATCAGATCTGCGGCTCGCATCATCTGCCGCAGCACTTCCTTTTCCGACCCGTTCGCGGCCATGCGGACGGCACGACACCGACCCGCAACCTGTTCCTGACCGGGGCCGCCGTTTGGCCCGGGGCTGGCACCGGGGCAGGCTCGGGCTATCTGCTCGCCCGGCAACTGTCCGGAAACTAACGATAAACCACAACAGGGAACGCAAATATGAACCTCAACAGACGGAGCCTGCTAAAACTGTCCGCAGCGACCATGGCGATGTCCAGCGTCGGCCTGCCCAGCTTTGCCCAGGACATCACCGAACTGGTCATCGCCTATAACGTCAACCTGCCATCTTGGGACCCGACCGTGGGGCCTTCGGCGGTCAACCCGACCATTCAGGGCCTGTACCAGTCGGTTTTCGACCAGTTCATTCTGCAACAACCGGACCTGAAACCAGCGCCCGGACTGCTGACCGAATGGGGCTGGAATGACGACAAGACCAAGGTGATGATGACGGTCCGCGACGGCGTCACCTGGCACGACGGCTCGCCGTTCACCGCCGAGGATGTCGCATGGAGCCTGACCCGTGCCGCCAATCCGGACAGTGGCAATCCGATCAACTTTGTCTGGTCGTCGCTGGAAAACATCATCGCGGATGGCAACAAGGTTACTGCGGACGTCAAACAGTTCGATCCCACGATCTTCAAATGGATGTACTTCTTGACTGGCTATGTCCTGCCGAAAGCCTATTACGAAAAGGTCGGCGCCGAAGGGTTCGAAGCCGCCCCGATCGGCACCGGCCCCTATATGGTCGAGAAATACGAGCGCGATGCCTTTGTGCGCCTGAAAGCCAACGCCAACTACTGGGGTGGCAAACCTGACTTTGACACCGTCACCATCAAATTCGTGACCGACGCAGCGGCGCGCGTGGCCGAGGTTGAAAGCGGCTCCGCTCATGTCACGCTGGAAATGCCCTATGAGGAATATGACCGGCTGAAAGGCAACATGAATGGTTATGCGACCCCGGTGTCCAATATCGGGATGATCTTCCTGAACGACATCGACGCCATGCTGGACCCCAACGTCCGCATGGCAGCTGTCGCCGCCATCGACAAGCAGGCCATCGTCGACCGGCTGTTGTCGGGCTACGGCGTGCCGATCGACACGCTGGAGACGCCGGATTACGATGCCTATGATCCGACCATCAAGACACCCTATGATCCGGATAAAGCGGTGAAATTGTTGGCGGCGTCGGGCTTCAGTCCGGACAATCCGGTGAAATTCACCATCCAGACCACCAAAGGCTATATGCCAAAAGACTACGAGATGATCCAGGCCATCGTCGGCCTGTGGCGCAAGGTCGGTATCGAGGCGACCATCGAAGTCTATGAAATCGCCAAGCATTACGAGTTGCGTGCGGCGGACAAACTGGCCCCGGCAGCGTTCTACAACTGGGGCAACTCGGTCGGCGATCCCACGACGTCTACCGGTTTTGCGATGTACGGCCCCAGCCCGCATTCAGTCTGGGACAGCCAGGACCTGATCGACAAGATCAACCCGCTATGGGGTGAGAAGGATGAGGCCACGCGGATTCAAGGCTGGAAGGACGTCGACCGCTACATCGCGGAAAACGCCTATGTCATCCCGCTGCTGCAATATGTCCAGCCGATCCTGGCCGCCAAGGGCGTCGTGGTGACGCCGCACCGTTCGGGGGCGCTGTTGCCATATCTTATGAAGCGGGGCTGAAGCCAAGGCCGGGGGGTTTCACTCCCCCCGGCCCCGGTTCCAAATCCAAACTGGATCTGGAACGACCCCTGGGAAATTTCTGGACGGAAGATGGGGGAAGATGGCCCTTCTGCGATCAATTCTGCTGCGGCTGGTGACGACGGCAGTGACGCTGTTCGGCGTGGCGATGATCGTGTTTTTCGTGATCCGTGTCGTCCCGGGCAATCCCATCGCAATGATGCTGCCGCCGGGCGCGACCGAGGCCGATGTGGCGCGTCTGACGGCGCTTTATGGCTTGGACAAGTCGATCCCGGCGCAATTCTGGATCTGGCTGTCGGGTGTTCTGCACGGTGATTTCGGCACCTCGATCACCACCCGCCAGCCGGTGCTGGCGCTGGTGCTGGGGCGGCTGCCCGCCACTTTGGAACTGTCGGTGCTGGCCCTGCTGATCGCGGTCCTGCTCGGCGGGGCTGCGGCGCTGACCGGCACCCGGCTGCGCGAGACCAGGGTCGAGGCGGCGATTGATGTCGGGCATGGCATGGCGCTGTCGGTGCCGGATTTCCTGTGGGGGCTGGTTCTGATCCTGCTGTTCGGCGTTCTGCTGCCGGTGTTTCAGATCTCGGGCCGGGTGACGCCATCGTTGCATCTGCCGTTCGTCACGAACTTCTATCTGGTGGAAAGCGTCGTGCGGCTGCGGTTCGATCTGACCCTCGATTTGCTGTCGCACATGCTGCTGCCCGCCTTGGCCCTGGCAATCCCCTTGGCCGCGATCATCGGGCAAGTGTTGAAGCAGAGCCTGAAAGAGGTGATGCATCTGGACTATGTCACGCTGGCGCGGACACAGGGCTATTCCGAGGCGCAGGTGATCTGGCGGCAAGGCTTGCCCAATGCGGTGCTGCCGACGCTGACCCTGATCGGGGTGCAATTCACCTTTCTGATCGGCGGCACCGTGATCATAGAGCGGATGTTTTCCTATGAGGGGCTTGGCAATATGGCCATCGATGCGGTGATCAACCGCGATCTGCCGCTGATCCAGGGCATCGTCATCCTCTTTGCGGTGCTGTTCACCGCGGTCAATCTGGTCGTTGATCTGACCTATGCCGCGCTGAACCCGAGGCTCAGGCATGGCTGACGGGCGCGGCGGGCAAAGGCGGGCGGGCCTAAGACTGTGGTTGGCCGCGGGCTGGCTGGTGGTGCTGGTGCTGGTGGCACTGTTCGCTCCCGTGCTGGCACCGAGGAACCCGCTGGAGCAGGACCTGTTTTCTGGCCGCGTGCCGCCGTTCTGGCTGCGTGGCGGGGAGCTGCTCGGCACCGACTCGTTGGGCCGCGATGTGCTGAGCCGGATCATCTGGGGCAGCCGACTGGCGCTGACGGTGGCGCTGATTTCGGGGGCGTTGACATGTGTCATCGGCGCCTCGCTGGGTCTGCTCGCCGGGTTCTATCGCGGCTGGGTCGATATCGTGGTGTCACGCTTCATCGACATCTGGATGGCGTTTCCGCCGGTGCTGTTCTCGATCCTGCTGATTGCGGTGATTGGCCCGGGTGTGTTTTCGATCATCCTTGCCATCGTGGTCATCGACTGGACCCGCTTTGCCCGGGTGGTCCGGGCCGAGGCGATGACTCAGGGCGCGATGGATTACGTGGCCTCTGCACGGGCGGCCGGGCGTGGCCAGATGGGAACGATGCTGCGGGAAATCCTGCCCAATGTGTTGCCGATCATCGTGGTGCTGCTGACGCTGGAAATGGGGATCGCGGTGATCGTCGAGGCAATCCTGTCCTTCGTCAACCTGTCGATCTCCACCGATGACCCGACCTGGGGCGGCA
>JBDTQR010000034.1:0-27049 GCA_039932095.1 bacterium
AGCATCAGACTACGAATCTGAGGGTCGGGCGTTCGAATCGCTCTGGGTCCACCATGAAATTCAAGGCCTTAGGCAGAAATGCCTGAGGCCTATTTCTTTTCCGGCTTCCACCGGGCTACCACGGTAAGCGACGCAGGGCGAATTTCGACGTGGTCACGGAAGGCATGGAGCACGAAGCGGAAAACTACCGCAGGTGCGACCGCGCGAATCCTATTGCCTTGGCGGGTGATCCGAAAAGCAGTCTGACACCTTACTTTTGTAGTGGAGTGAACCCCAATAACTGGACGACGGAGCCCCGAAGATTTGATACTCCTATCGGGCTTTAAAGGAGAACGCTCATGGCCGCCGTCAACGGTGGCTGCATCAGCATCGCCGAAGTCATCGCAATTGATGAACTGCCTCCGTCAGACCAGATGGCGCGATTTCTTCCTTGGCGGGCCAAAGCCCTTGGTCATTGCAAGGCTGCAAGCTCCTTTCTGATCGCAGAACGGTTCCGGTCCAACCTGCGGTCGACCAGATTCCTTCCGTTGGAAATGTCGAAACATGCGGTTCGGCCACTGGGACAATGCCGCTTTCGAGGTGTTCCGCCATGACGAAATTCTCGATCTGGCCTTCCCTGCCGATGCCGAACCATATAACAATGCTACTGACATCCTGAACAACGCCGCTTGCGGTTGCCCTAACCAACGAGCGCAAGGTCCGTCACAACCCGGCTTCCAACTGCCAGCAAAATAAGCTAAATTTTCTGCAAACTTAAGGACGGGCGATGTTGGATGCACTGATCGGCCACACGGGCTTTGTCGGCCAGACCCTGTCGCGGCAACACGCATTTCCGGCGCGCTTCAATTCCCGAAATATCACGGATTCGGCAGGCCATGATTTTGGCATAGTCGTCTGCGCAGCGGCACCCGGATCAATGTTTGCCGCAAACCGGTTTCCTGACCGGGACCGCCAGAACATTGCGCGGTTGTGCGAGGATCTGCGCCGTCTCCAAGCCAGGAATTTCGTACTGATCTCGACTATCGCCGTTCTGGACCGCTTCGACGGGCAAGCGACGGAAGAGACGGAAGACTTTCAGACCAACACAGCCTATGGCGCCAACCGCCGCCGGCTTGAAGAGTTTTGCGCCGGGCAATTCGACAGCTGCCTGATCTTGCGCCTGCCGGCCCTGTTCGGGGCCGGTCTGCAAAAGAATTTTCTGTTCGATCTGATCAATCCAGTCCCGTCGATGCTGACGCAAGGGCGACTTGACGCGCTTGCCGAAGCCTTGTCGGCGTCGCTTTTCGATCAGCTAAACTCGAAGTACCACCTTGACGCGGTGCTGGGCATGTTCGTTCTGGAACGCGATTGGCTGGCAAACCTGCCCGGACGCGCCGAGATCGAAGCGGCGGTCGAACATGCTGGTGTCGCGGCTGTGACCTTCACAAATCCACAGAGCCAGTTTCAGTTCTACGACACGACGCAACTGTGGGCAGATATCGTGCGGGGCCTCGGCGCCGGGCTGTCGGTGCTGCATCTGGCGCCGGAAGCGGTCCACGCGGCTGAGGTTCACCGCCGTTTGACCGGGAAAGACATGCCCGGAAGCGCCGCGCCTGTTCATGTCGAAGACATGCGCACCTCTCACGCCGCGCTTTGGGGCCGCAAGGGGCCCTATATCGAGGATGCGTCTCAGGCTTTGGCCGCGCTGAAGAGATTTTACGATGCCGAACGAGCTGCAAGATGAAACTCGCCGTCTCGAACATTGCCTGGACCGTGGCGCAAAGGCTCGATGCCTATGCCATCCTGGCCGATGCCGGATTTGGTGGTCTGGAAATCGCGCCCGGCCTCTTCTTTGACGGGGAGGACGACGTTTTTTGCCCCTCTGAAACCGCGGGGCGGCGTGCTTTGGCCGAGATCAGGGCGGCCGGGCTGGAATTGGTTTCGATGCAGGCGCTGTTGTTTGGCGTGCAAGGCGCCGCACTTTTCGGTGCGGCACCGGAGCGAGCGCGATTTCGCACCGGGTTGGAGCGGGCGATTGACTTAGCCGGGCGCTTCGGTATTCCCAATCTGGTTTTTGGCTCGCCCGCTCAGCGTCGCATCCCCGACGGGCTTGAGCCTGACGAGGCCCGGCTTATCGCGACGGATATGTTCCGCGATTTGGGTATGCGGGCTGCTGCGGCGGGAACGGTGATTGCCATCGAGGCTAACCCAGTGGCCTATGGCACCAATTTCCTCAACACGCTGGAGCAGGCTCGTGCCTTTGTCGAAACTGTCGCCCACCCTTCGATCAAAGTCATCCTCGACGTTGGCGCGATGGTGATGAACGCGGAAAGCAGTGTCGTGACCGGGCTGGCGCAGACCATGCCAATGCTTAGCCATGTGCATCTGAGCCAGCCACAGCTTGCCCCGGCCCTGGCCTCGGTCGATCAAGCGGCCGAGGTTCTGAGCGCATTGAACGCGGCGCGGTACAGCGGCGCAGTTTCGATCGAAATGAAACAACCGCCGGGCGGACTAGTCGATCTGCGAACATGCGTGGCCGCCTTGGCGCAGGCAGCGAAACAGCTGGAGTGGGATGACATGGATGACTGACACGACCACCCCGCCGGTCAGGCGCGAGGATATTCTCGTTTCGGTCTGTTTCGGCGACCTTGGCACCAACCCCGCTGCCTTCGACAATCTGCTCGCCTTTGCCGGGCTGCTGGCTGCGCGGTTCCGCTTTTGGGAAATCGTGCTGGTCGCGATGGCCGAGGATATCGACACACATCTGCAACTGGTAAACGACATTCCCAATCTGCGCCTGGTCAAGGTGCGCCACGGGACAGAATTCTACCGCCGACGTGCCATCGCGGCGTCAGAAGCCATTGGCGATGTCGTGGTTTTGACCGGGGTCGCAGAACTGGCGCTGCTTGACGTGCTGGGAATGGTCGACCGCGCTCATGCTGAGGACAAGGTGATCGTCGGGCGGCTCGGCTCTGCCTCGGCCCTCGACCGGCTGATCGCCAGCCCGCTCGTCGCACTGGGGGAGGCGGCCGGGTTTGACGTCAGTATATATGACATGCAGACGATTGTATTTCCGCGCACTCTTTTGAGCCAGATCTTGTCGCATCCCGCAAAGGAGTTGGCGCTGCGCTTTCTGCCGCGCGACACTGGCTTGCCGCGCAGCTACATAACCGCCGCAAAGGCGCCGCGAGAGGTGCGTTCGTTGCACGATCTTGGTCGCCGGTTGAGGTTGGCGGACCAGCTGTTGATCAACGTTGCACCCGGCCTTTTGCGGCGCGTGACATTGCTATCTGTTCTGATTGCCATGCTTTCCTTTTTCTACCTGATCTACACCATCTCGGTCTGGTTCATTCTGCCCCGGCTGCAGCCGGGCTGGCTGACGATCTCGGTGATGCTCAGCTTGACGGGGTTCATGCTGGGGTTGACGATCTCGGGACTCAGCCTTGGAATGCAGTTTCTGATCAGCCGGATCGACCCAACCGGATTTGATGATGTCGCCGATGAAGTCAACCGGATCGACCTTTTCGGCCAAGTCGCACGCGACCTCAACGTCGAGGTTTACATGGAACCGTCCGACCGCAGTCCGAACCGAGAGCGGCTCTGATGTCGGCAAAGCGCCAGACGGTTGATTACGTCGTCATCGGCGGCGGCTTTTATGGGTGCTGTCTGGCGCTGTTCCTGCGCTCAATCGCCGACCGGGTGATGCTGGTCGAGTCCGGCGACCAGTTGATGAACCGGGCCTCACGGGTCAATCAAGCGCGTGTGCATACTGGCTTCCACTATCCGCGCTCGGCG
Organism: bacterium; assembly: GCA_039932095.1. Classification (GTDB taxonomy): domain Bacteria; phylum Pseudomonadota; class Alphaproteobacteria; order Rhodobacterales; family Rhodobacteraceae; genus Stagnihabitans. Next base: position 3,775 of record JBDTQR010000034.1, read on the forward strand.
TTGACGGCTGTGAAATCCATGGCTCTGCATGACCGCTTTACGACCGACTTTCCCGAAGCGGTGGTTGCTGATTTCCAGATGCTGTATGCCATTGCCCGGCGTCGGTCCAATGTATCGGCCAAGCGGTTCTACCGGATGTTCCGCGATCTTGGGGCCCCGATCACACTGGCCACGCCCAGCCAGGCCGCTCTGTTCGACGATGTCTTGATCGAGCAGGCCTTTGCTTGCCGTGAAGTGGCCTTCGACTATACCGTCTTGCGCCATCTGATGGAGCGGCGACTGGACCAGCAGGGCATCGAAATGCGCCTGAACACCACTGCCCTGGCCATCGACGACCTGCCGGAAGGGGCGGTTCTGACGCTGTCTGATGGAACCGAAGTCGCCGCACGTTACGCTTTCAACGTCACCTATGCGCAGACCAATACCTTGCTGGCGCAGGCCGGCCTACCCTTGGCCCCACTGAAATACGAGGTCACCGAACTTGTGCTGGTCGCCCCGCCAGACGAGCTGCGCGCCTTCGGTGTCACGGTGATGGACGGGCCATTCTTTTCCTGCATGCCCTATCCGACCGAACATCTGCATTCGTTGACCCATGTGCGCTATACGCCGCACGAGAGCTGGACCGACAGCGCGGGTGCTCCCCAAGACCCTCCGGAACGCCAGCCACGAGAGTCGCGAGCACGGCACATGATCCTGGACAGCAAGCGCTATGTGCCCGCGCTTGCCGCCGCCCGGTACCGGGGATCGCTTTACGAGGTGAAGGCGGTTCTGCTCAAGAACGAGCGTGATGACGGTCGCCCAATTCTGTACCAGCGCCGACCGCGGGACAGCCGGGTGATTTCAATCCTTGGGGCGAAGATCGACAACATCTATGATCTCTTAGATCTGGTCCGTCAAACCGAACCGGAATTCAGGGCGGCGCATGACCGACTAATTCTGGGACAGGAAGGCTGAATGGAGTTCGCGCGGTTTCTGACTGTGTCGCTGATCGGGGTCGTGGTCGATATCGCCCTGTCCTGGACGCTGACGGCACAGTTCGGGTTGCCGCTCTGGCTTGCGGCGGCCTTGGGTTTTACGGTGGCGGCGGGGTTGAACTTCGTCTTGCACGGTCGATGGACCTTTCGGAATTCGGGTTACCAGTCGTCGCTGGCGCGGCTGTTTCGATATCTGCTGGCACTTGGCTTGACGCTGGCGGTTCGGCTGGGCTGCGTGGTCCTGTTGCAGGGCTGGACACTGGTTCAGGCCCGACCACTGGTCATCCTGACGCTCAGCGTCGGCATGTCCTTCTGCGTCAACTACTTGGCCAGCAAGTTTCTGGTCTTCCAAAGACCGCGCCGCCGGAGCCCGTCACAATGATGCCCCCGCCCGCCCTTCACGACGGTTGGGATGTTCCGACCTTTCGGGAGTTGGTGCTTTGCCCGCCCGCGCACCGCTACGCATTGGTCATCCCTGTCATAAACGAGGGCGACCGCATTCGCCGTCAGCTGGAACGGATCCGGGATCTGCAGACTGCAGTCGATGTGGTGATCGCCGATGGTGGCTCGACCGACGGGTCGCTGGAAACGGCGTTCCTTGCCTCGTGCAGGGTTCGTGCGCTCTTGATCAAAACCAGTTCTGGCAAGTTGAGCGCGCAGTTGCGCATGGCCTATGCCTGGTGCCTGCTGCAAGGCTATCACGGCATCATCACCATGGACGGCAACGGCAAGGACGGGCTGGAGGCACTGGCCACGATGATGGTCCGGCTTGATGAGGGCTATGACTACGTGCAGGGCTCACGCTATCTGCCCGGCGGAATGGCCGAAAATACGCCGCTGGAACGGACGATCGCGAACCGTATGATCCACGCCCCGCTTCTAAGCTTGGCCGGGCGTCACTGGTTCACAGATACGACGAACGGATTTCGCGCCTATTCGCGCGGTTACCTGCTCGACCCGCGCGTGCAACCCTTCCGCGCGGTTTTTGACAGATATGAATTGCTGTTCTACCTGACCGTCCGCGCGGGGCAGATCGGCTGCAAGGTGGGCCATGTCGCAGTGCGTCGCAGCTATCCCAAGGACGCTGCGACGCCCACCAAGATTGCAGGCACCCGTGGCAAGCTGGAGATCCTGCGCCAGACCTTTGCGGCGGCACTCGGCAGATACCGGCCACCCTGACCCGTCAGTCGGGCGGCGGCAGGGCGGCGGGCATCACGCGAAAAACCCGCAGATCCTCGCCGAATGGCACCGGTTCCAGCCACGATACGGTTTTCCCGGCTTTCAGATCGCGGGCGAAAGCGAAGTCGTCACCGTAGTCGGTCTTGTTGCACAAGACGATATAGTCAGCCCTGCCTTTCGCTGTGGCGGCCGCCAAGAGCTCTTCGGACTGAAACGCGATGGAACCATTCCAGATCGCCTCGACGCGCCGTTGATAAGGCACGGCAAGCACATCATGATGTGTGACCAATATAATCGGTGCGCCAAGGTTGAGTGGTGCCAGGATCCGCGCCTTGGGCAGGCTGTTGAGCGGCGACAGGATTGCTTCTCTGCGGCACGACTGGTCCAAAGATGGCTTTTCTATATTCATCGCAATCGGGCGCCCGGCAATCCAGTTCAAAATTGCCTGTTGCGGGCCGTTCAATTGCGCCACCAGCAAGGTGCCGATTGCGACGACAATCGTGGCAGCAAGGATCGCAAGCCTGCGCTGGATCATCAGTCGCTGCAGCAGTTCGACCAAGACGTAGCCCACCAGAAATGGCAAGGCCGGTGCCGCGATTGTGTTCATCCGGATCTGGATCAGACTGCCGAGTAGGCCGAACCAACCGAAAACCAGCATCTGCCCGATTGCCGATTGCTCGGCCCTGCCGCGCCCGCCAAGATTGCGAACCCAGAACAGGGTGCCCAACGCGGTCGCCAGAAACACCGGCAGGATCACGTTGGCAAAGGTCAGTGGCCGCATCATGGCAAAGTCCAGGGCCGGCAACGCCTCCGATATCCGCGTCGAGATGTAATACTGCGCTTCGAGCGGCAGCGCGCCATAGGGGCCGGCCAGGCAAGGTAGTAACAAAGGCGCCGCCAGCCAGATCCCGGCCCCGACGATTGCCGCGATCACCGCCAACCGGGCAGCGGGGTGGCGTAACCGACGGCGCAGCAACAGTGCCACGCTTGAGCCAGTCGACGCGATCAGGATGATTGCCAGAAACGGCGTCGAAAGGGCGTCACAATGGGGTGTCAGCCAGTCGGAGGGCGCGGTCTGCCCGGCGAAAAACACCAGCGCCCCGCCCGATAACGCGATGCAGAACCCCGCCAGCCGACTTGCCGCTCTCTCGGCCTCGAACGCGAACCGCAGCACAAGAAGGGTTCCGGCGGCCGCGACCACTGGCAAGGTCTCAAGCCCGATGGCGAGCGAGAAGGCGGCTGCAAGTCCCGCCACCAGCCCGCGGCGAAGATCTCGGCCGGGCAGGATCATCGCAGTCGCGAGGATTGTCGTCATCACGATCTGGATGCTGTGATGGTCAATCCGCCCGTTCCTGAAGGCAATGCCACGGATCGGCATCCAGGTGAAGGCGGCCAACATTGCAAAGATCGCCGCCGTATTGCTCAGAATGCGCCGTGTGCCAGTGGCAACAAAGGCCAGCAGCACGACAAATACGAGGTTGGGCCAGACGACCAAGGTCCATTGCTCGGCTGCAGCCTGCGGCAAAAAAACACGAAACAAGCTATAGAGTGCCGCAATCCCGGCATCCAGATAGCGCGACCAGTGAAGCGACAGACCCTCGGGCCCGAGAACGCGATACTGTTTCATATCGAACCAGCTTTGCCCATCCAGCCAGGCCTGGACTGACATCCAACGCATGATGTCGTCATTGTCTCCGTGGACGAGAATCTGTCGCGCGACTGGGGCATCTCCCAGGATCGAAAGCAGGATGAAAGCCAAAAGCAGAACCGCGACCAGCCAGACATGCCGCAGGGAGATTTTTCCAAATTCCGCAGGTTGCATGGCGTGGAGATCCGATTGAAGATTCAATTGTGCAGACCGTTGCATCAATCCCGCGCGCGCTGCAAGGTCAGGGTTGGCTTTGCGCCATGAACGCCCGTGGACCAGTGTGGCCCGTTTGGCCGATGCATGGTTCATCTTGGCCCCACCTGGGGTTTGCAAGCGAAAATGCGATGGCGTTCAGACCTGGCAACCGGCTTCCCGGGACAATACCACCGAAAGCGGCTATTGGGCCTCCGGTTGACCAGTAGTTATCCCAACAAGATCATTGGCCTGCCGCCGCTGCGTCAGGCTTTTGTCGATGTGGTTTGCAGGTGCGGTCTTTGCGCAGGTCAGGATTTAAGGCGCAACGATCGGGATCATCCCTACTGGTACCAATTTCACGACGGAGAACAACGGCGCTGTCCAAGGTGCCAACGGTCATTCCAATCACGCGCAGCGGCCGCGAGCATGCAACCTATGGCGGGTAAATTGGACGGCGGGCCGAGATCACATCCGTGAGCGCGGCCGGAAATGTTGGAACCATACCACCACGGGGGTGTTAACCCGTTGCAACTTACGTGCCCCACCGGCAGTTGCCGTTTTGTGTCCTGGTGCGGCTTAGAGAGTATGATGTTTCCCCATGTGAGTTTGCTGGCAGTCGCCACTGCCGTTCCGCCCCATGTCATCACGCAGCGCGACGCGGCCACGGCGGCGCACGAGACCTTCTCTTCCCGCATTGACGATTTCGAAAGGCTTGTGAAGGTCTTTGAAAGCTCGGCCATTCTGCGGCGGCATCTGGTTCAGCCTCTGGACTGGTATCTGCAACCGCGTGGCTGGGCAGAACGCAACGCCGCCTACCTGGAGGGTGCTTGCGCCCTGTTTGTCGCGGCCGCGACAAAGGCACTGGATCAGGCAGGAAAGTCTGCCGCCGATATCGACACGGTCGTGACAGTGTCCTCCACTGGACTTGCGACCCCCGGGATTGATGCACGCGTGGCGGATCAGATGGGCTTTCGGACCGATATCGAGCGGGTGCCGGTTTTCGGGCTTGGCTGCGCGGGTGGGGTTACTGGGCTTGGGCTTGGTGCGCGGCTTGCACAATCGCGCCCGGGAAGTTGTGTGCTGGTGGTGGCGGTCGAGTTGTGCTCGGTCGCGTTCCGAATGGACAAGGTGACCAAGGAAAACATCGTGGCGACGGCGCTTTTTGCCGATGGCGCTGCGGCCTGTGTGTTGCAATCGGGCGCGGAAGGATTGGCGACGGTCGAGGCTTCGGGCCATCATACCTGGCCCGGCACGCTGGATATCATGGGGTGGAGCGTCGATGATACCGGGCTTGGAGTGATTTTCGACCGGGCGATCCCGCCCTTTGCCGAGGCCAACATTGCGCCCGCCATTGCGGGTATTCTGGAACGGGACGGTCTGGTTCTCGGCGATGTCGACCGGTTTGCCTGCCATCCCGGCGGTGCCAAGGTGATCACCGCCCTGGAACGGGCCTTGTCATTGGACCAGGGCGCGCTTGATCATGAACGTCAGGTTCTTGCCGACTATGGCAATATGTCGGCCCCGACTGCGTTGTTCGTCCTGAAGCGCGTTGTCGATGCGGGCCTGCCACGGCGCACTTTGCTGACTGCCATGGGTCCAGGCTTCACCGCCAGCTGTGTGTCGTTGCAGGCCGCGGCATGACGCCCGCCGTCGTTCTGCTGGCCCTCGTCACGCTAGGTCGGCTGGGAGAGTTGTGGCTGGCCCGGCGCAACACGGCCGCCCTTATGGCTGGCGGTGCGGTCGAGGTGGCGCCGGGTCATTATCCGCTAATCGTAGCATTGCACGCGCTCTGGCTTGCCGCATTATGGGGGTTTGGTCATGCGCAGGCGGTGCAACCCTTCTGGCTGGCTGTCTTCCTGCTCTTGCAGGTGGCACGGATCTGGGTGCTGGGCACTCTGGGTCGGCGCTGGACGACCAGGGTCATCACTGTCCCGGACGAGGTATTGGTGTCACGCGGGCCGTTCCGCTATCTGCGCCATCCCAATTATGCCGTCGTGATCGGGGAAATTGCCGTGTTGCCGCTGTGTCTTGGTCTGCCTTGGGTGGCGCTGGTGTTCTCGCTGGCCAACCTTCTGGTGCTGACCATCCGAATCACGGCGGAAAATGCCGGCCTGACCGAGGCGCGGTCGCATGGATCGATTTGAGCCCGTGTCGCCGCCCCTACCCGGCAAAGTGGGTTTTCGCACCTGGGCGGGCTTTGTCGCGATGTGCATCGGCATGTTCATGGCGATACTGGATGTGCAGATCGTCGCCACCTCGCTGCCGAACATTCAGGCCGCTTTGGGCATCGCCCCTGACCAGATGAGCTGGGTGCAAACCGCGTATCTGATCGCGGAGGTCATTGCCATTCCATTGACCGGCCTGCTGATGCGGATCTTGACGATGCGTTGGCTTTTTGTGGTGGCGTTGGCCGTTTTTACCCTCGCCTCGGTCGGATGTGCGGCGTCGGGCAGCTTTCCGGTTCTGGTCGCATGGCGTGTGTTGCAGGGCTTTGCGGGCGGAACGTTGATTCCGGCGGTCTTTTCGGCGGTGTTCCTGCTGTTTCCGTTGCCGCGTCAGGGCCTTGCCACGACATTGGCGGGGGTTCTGGCCGTTTTGGCGCCGACGGTCGGGCCGGTGATCGGTGGCTGGATCACCCAGACCTATTCCTGGCATTGGCTGTTCCTGATCAACGTTTTGCCTGGCATTCTTGCCGCCATCGCCGCTGCACTGTTGTTGCCGGCTGCGCGGGCCGGACTGGCGCTGGTCCGGCTGATCGACTGGATTTCGCTGGGGTTGATGGCGGTTGCCCTTGCCGCACTTGAAATCGCGCTGAAAGAGGCCCCGCAACGTGGCTGGCTTTCGGGTCTGGTTCTCGGCCTGATCGCACTGTCGGGGATCAGTGCCGCGGGCTTTGTGCGGCGCAGCCTGATCGGTGATCGCCCGGTTGTCGACCTGCGCAACTTTGCGGATCGCCGCTTTGCAATTGGTTGCATCCTCAGCTTTGTGCTTGGCATCGGGCTATTCGGATCTGTCTATCTGATGCCGGTGTTTCTGGCATTCGTGCGGGGCCATAACGCGCTGGAGATCGGGACGATCATGCTGGTCACCGGGGTGGCGCAACTGGTGATGGCCCCGGTTGCCGTGGCTTTGGAGCAGCGGGCCGACGCGCGGTTGCTGACTGCGTTCGGTTTTGGTCTGTTTGCGTTTGGTTTGGGGCTGAGCGGCTTTCAGACGCCAGCAACGGATTTTGGCGGCATGTTCTGGCCGCAGGTCACCCGCGGTCTGGCCATCATGTTCTGTCTGTTGCCGCCGACGCGGTTGGCGCTGGGTCATCTGGCAGCCGAGCGGGTGCCCGATGCCTCTGGTCTGTTCAACCTGATGCGCAATCTGGGTGGGGCGATTGGTCTGGCCCTGATCGACACGGTGATCTATTCGCGCGCGCCGACCCATGCCGATGACTTGCTGGCGAAGTTGCAGGCCGGGAACGCTGCGACCGCCGCCTTTCTGGGGATACCCTTGGCATCGCTGGCTGGCTTGCAACCAGGTCCGCTGGATGCCGCGACCAAGGGGTTGCTGCAGCCCTTGTTGGAAAAGGGCGCGATGGCGGCCTCCATCAACGACGCCTGGATGATGCTTGCCGCAGTCACCGTGGCGGCCTTGATCTGCGTGCCCTTCGCACGGCCAAGTGCCGAACCGGCGAACGTGGAGCACAAGGTAACGGTCTGAGCCGATTAGCGCTTTGCCGAAGTGGCGGCGATTGTGGCATTCAAGGTGTCGCTGAGACAATCCCGGCCTGCCGTGCCCATCGCCGCCTGCACGTCGGCTATGGCGTCTGCAAGGCGTCCGGTCAGGCCCAGTTCGTTCAGCGTCGCGGCGCATTCACGCAGTTCGGCGGCGCGGCGGGTGCCGTGGATCAGGCTGCGGTCGAACACATAGGCGGCATGGTCCGGCCAGCCAAGACCGGGATAGGATTTCGCAAGAGAGTCAAGGATTTCGTCGCGGCAACCCAGACGTTCCGCCGCCAGCAGCGCCTCGACGGTGATGGCCTCCAGCCCTTTGACGAAGACCGAACGCACCATCTTGATCGCGGTCGCCTCTCCCGCTGCGACGCCCGTGCGCTTCCAGCTGAACCCCAGCCGCGTCAGCGCCTGTTCGATGCCCACGGCCTGCCCGGCGATCAGCACCGGCGTACGGTGGCCCTTGGGATGGACCGGTGCCATCACCGCCATATCCAGATAGGCCGCCCCGGTCGCCTCGACCCGCTGGCAGGTTTCGCGCTTGCGACCGGGCGAGACCGAGTTGATGTCTATGACCAGCGTGCCTTGTCCCAGAGCGGGCAGAACCGGTTCAAGGGCCAGCAGCGACTGATCTGCCGTGACGGCAGAGATCAGCCAGTCGGCATCCGCCAGGGCTTGCGGCTCCGCAGCCTCGGTCACGCCCGCCGCGGTGATGGCGTTGCGCAGGGTCGCGGCTTCGCTGCCTAGAAGCTTCATGTCCCAGGCGGTGAATCGCAGGGATGGATCGGCCGTTGCCAGCGTCGTGCGAAAGGCTCGGGCAGCTTCACCAAAGCCGAGAAAGGCGATGTGCATCAGGGCTCCTCCTGTGGGAAGACCAAACCCTCGAACAGCTTGCGGGCGGTGCGCAGCGTGCCTGCGCCGATGACGGTGCCGGCGGCGTCCTGCTCGATCAGCACTTCGACGGCGCCGGAGGGATGTTCGATCCGGAAGCGGCCGTCCTGAGGCAGCACGGCAAGTGCTGCGGCGGGCGAACCGGGCAATGTGCAGGCGGTGGCGACGGAAACGGCGGCGAAAACGCCGATCGAGGCATGGGCGCGGTGCGGGATGAAGCTTTGGCTGCGGATGGTGCCGCCGGCGGTGGGAAGTGAGAGCAGGGTCATCTTGGGCACGGATTTTTCCGTAACGTCGCCAAGGTTCATCAGCGGCCCGGCCTTCAGACGGATCGCCTCTATCCGAACGCGCAGGGTGGTGTCGGCCTCCAGTGCATCGCGGTTTTCGGCGCCGGTCAGGCCGAAATCGCTGGCGCGCAGCACGACCACGGGCATGCCGTTATCGATCAGCGTCACCTCGGTGCCGTCGATAACGTCAACTGGGCGGCCAGAAGGCAATAGCGCTCCGCACATTGACCCGGCGATGTTCTGGAACATCAGGGGCACCGCTGCGTGATGGCCTGGCACACCGTCAATCGCGGCCTGACCCGTGTAGCTGACCCCTCCGTCCGGGGTTGAAATCCGCGCGAGTGCCACCTCGCCGGTATTGCACATGTGGATGCGTACCGGGGTTTCGTCGCCCGACACCTGCACCAGACCGCGTTCGATGGCCGCCGGGCCGACGCCGGCGAGGATATTGCCGCAGCCCTGCGCACTGCTGACCACGGCCTGATCGACAAAGACCTGCAGGAAGAGGTAGTCGACATCGGCATCCGGACGCGAGGGCGGCGACAGGATGGCAACCTTGGAGGTCAAGGGATCAGCCCCGCCGATGCCGTCGATCTGGCGCGGATCGGGCGAGCCCATGATGGACAGCAGCAGCGCGTCGCGTGCCTTGGGGTCGGCGGGCAGGTCGGAAGCGAGAAAATACGCCCCCTTTGAGGTGCCGCCGCGCATCCACAGGCAAGGGATGCCGTCAGACATATTTGAGGCCCTTTTCCGCCAGCCGCCCGCGCATGTCATAGATGTCGAGGCCAAGTTCGCCCGCCGCCAGCCGCGCGCGCTTGGCCTCCTCCAGCGCGGTTCGGGCCATGGCTTTGGCCAGCACCGCCTCGGCCTCGTCGCGGCGGACCACACAGACGCCATCATCATCGGCCACGATCACATCGGCGGCCTGCACCAGCGCCCCGGCGCAGACGATGGGGACGTTGACGGAACCGAGGGTTTCCTTGACCGTGCCTTGGGCGTGGATTGCCTTGGACCAGACCGGAAAGCCCATCCGGGTCAGGTCGCGCACGTCGCGTACCCCGGCGTCGATCACCAGACCACGACAGCCGCGCGCCATGGCCGAGGTCGCCAGAAGGTCGCCGAAATAGCCGTCTTCACAGGGGCTTGTCGGCGATAACACCAGAATGTCGCCCTCCTGCAATTGTTCGATGGCGACATGCAGCATCCAGTTGTCGCCGGGCGGCGCAGAAATCGTCACGGCAGAGCCCGCAATGCGGGCCCCGGGGTAGATCGGGCGGATATGACTGGCGAGCAAGCCCTTGCGGCCCTGCGCCTCATGGACAGTGGCAACCCCTGCCTCGGCCAGACGGGCGATGACTTCCGGGGTGGCGCGGGGGATGTTCTGGACGACAACGCTCATAATTCATCCACCGTGCGCGGAAAAACCGATTGGAAACCCTCGGCGTAAAGACAGGCCCGGCCGCCGGACTGGCCGCCGGAATTGCGGGTGAAGTGGTTGGCGCGCTGCTGGGCGGCGCGGGTGTAATAGTCCCACAGATGCTCTTGCCCTGCCATGCATTCGATGGCAGCGCGCTTCTTGTCCCAGACCGAGGTGATGTCGAGGAAGGTGTCGGGCTTCCAGCCCATCTGTTCGGTCTGATGCGGTTCAAACAGGTAGAGTTGCGGCGCGCCCAGCACCTTTTGCCCCGGATTGTGGCCCCAGGCCTGCGCGGTGGAGCGGCATTCCAGCGTCACCTGCGTCACATAGGCGTGGTCAGAGTTGTAGGGGTCGATCTGGGAATGGCTCATCATGAAGGCGGGCTGGACCTGACGGATTACATCGACCAGGCGGAATTTTTGTGCCCTGTCCAGCTCCATCGGATAGTCGCCGACATCGAAGAACTGGATGTCGTGCACACCCAGCGCGCTTGCGGCGTTTTCAGCCTCAGTCTTGCGCGCGTCCTTGACCTTTTCCAGCGTCATGCCGGGCAGTTTCCACAGCTTGGCGCTCTCGCCGCGCTCGCCGTAGCTGAGGCAGACCACGGTGACGGCATAGCCAAGGGCGGCATGCAGGGCGATGGCGCCACCGCAGCGCCAGACGAAATCGGCTGAATGGGCCGAGATGATGAGGGCGGTTTTGGGCATCATGGTCTCCTGTGGGCCTATTCGGTGGATTTGACGACGGGCGGCGTGCCGTGGGTGTGGAAGGTGTCGATGGTTTTCAGGCCCCAGGCCTGACCCTTCTTGCGGTCGGCCTCGGTCCAGACCACCGGCTCCCATGACGGGTCAAGCAGCAGGCGCGCGCCGGCGTTGGCAAGTTCGATCCGGTTGCCGGCAGGCTCCCACGCATACAGGAAAAAGGACCCTTGAATGGCGTGCTTGTGCGGGCCGGTTTCGATATGGACGCCGTTCTCGAGATAGATGTCGGCGGCGCGCAGGATGTCTTCGCGGGTGTCGGTGGCGTAAGTGACATGGTGCAGCCGCCCATCGCCACCGCCGCGCTCTTCAGAGCAGACGAGGTCATAGGTCTTGTTGTTGCACGAAAACCAGCAGCCGCCGATGCGACCGTTGTCCAGCTGGATATATTCGGTGGCCTTGATGCCAAGGCAGGCGTCGACAAAGCGTTTGAACGCGCGCACGTCGGCGCCCAGCAGGTTGACATGGTCGATCCGGCGCGGGCCGATGCCGTGACCCGGATAGCGGCTGGCGAGGTTTTTCAGGGCCGGGGCGTCGGCAGCGAGGGGCTGGTATTTCACCGTGTCCCAGTAGAGTTCAAAGACATGGCCGAACGGGTCTTCAAAGCGGAAGGCGCGGCCGTGACCGGGGTCGCCGGGCACCCAGCCGATCACCTTGAACCCCGACGCCTCGACCGCCGCCACCCGGCGTGCCAGTGCCTCGGGCGAGGTGACCCGGTAGGCGAGATGGCCGATGCCGGTGCTATGGTGGCGGGTCAGCTTCAACGAGTGAAACTCGTAATCGTCCCAGGCACGCAGATAGGCCGAGGTCGCGTCCTGGCCCGAGAGTTTCAGCCCGTAGACCCTGGTGAAGAAATCGAGGCTCTTGTCGAACTGGTCGGTGTAGACCTCGACATGGGCAAGGTGGGCGAGGTCGGAAAACTGACCGTTGGTCATGGCTGTCTCCTATTGGCGGTGCCGGTATTCGGCGCGGACGCGGCGGTCGATGGGCCAGCCTTCGACCCGGGCGTGGATTTCGATCTGGGTATGGCGTTCGACCATTGGTTTTGTGGTGCCGCCATCCGGTTCGCCCCACAGCAGCGAGACCCTGGTGCCGGGGGTGGCAAAGGCTGGCTCGACCATCGCCAGCGAGATCCACGACCTTTCATTGGGTGAGAAGGAGCAGGAGGTTGAAAGGCCGATCTGGCGGCCCTGCGCCCGCACCTGATCATAGGGATGCGACGCGTAATGCGCGGTTGGCCATTCGAGAAGCTTGGGCGGCAGGGCGTCGCCATGATAGCCGCCGATCAGATCGCGGACCGACGCTTCGTCCCAGACCAGCGTCACCTTCTGGCGGTGCGTCAGGTCCTGCATCGCCTCCAACGCCGGGCGGCCGATGAAGTCGTGGTCGAATTTGAGGATGCGGTGATAGTCCAGATCCCATGGGGTCAGGTAGTAATCCTCCACCTGTTCGGGCTGGAACGAGCCGCCGGTTGAACAGACCGCTTCAAAGCTGCGGTCACTCAGCCAGTCGCGGTAGGCGGCGGTTGAGGCAGAGCTATAGATGGCGGGCAAGGGTGAGGCGATCCAGCCGCTTTCGTTTGACGCGATGGAATAGGCCCGGGCACCAGCCTGCCGCATCCCATAGGTGGCACCGGCGGCGATCAGGGCAGCGCGGACGGTTTCGCCGTCGGCGGCGGGACCGAAAATCTCCAACCCCTCGGAACCGCCCATGCCGTGGCTGAGGGTGCGGGCGTGGCAGCCGGCGATGGTGATTTCACCCATGGTGAAGAATTTGGTGGTCAGCGGACCGCCCTGATTGACCGCCTGCAGGATCTGCATGGCTTTGGGACCCTGTACCTCGAACCGGTAGGTCTTGCGCGCGACACCGGGCGCGTCGACCCGGCGTTCGTCGCGTTCGACCTTCACGTTCCAGTTGCCGGTCTCGGCGTGAAACTGCACCCAGTTCGGCACACAGGGACGGCCCACGATGTTGACTGCATAGTCCTCCAGCCCGAACAGGATGGCGTCACCGACCAGATAACCCTCGGCGGTGCAGCAGATCATCTGCTTGGCCTTGTTGCGGCCAAAGCCTATGTAGGAGTTGATCGACAGATGCTGGAGCAGCCGCAGGGTATCCGGCCCGCTGACATAGAGGTCGGTCATGTGCAGCGACTGGTCGAGAAGGACGGCCGAGTCGCGCCAGGCGCGCGCCTCGTCGATCCAGTTGGTGAATTCTGCTGCAATCGGAAAGGCATAGCGGCCGATCTGGGCGTTTTGCAGCATATGGGCCGGGCTTTTTTGGGTGGCAAGTTTGGCGGCTAGGCTTGGCATGGCGCGTTCCTAGTGGATCATGGTGTTGGGCAGGATCAGGACGATCTGCGGGAAGGCAATCAAGAGGCCCAGCGTCGCCACCATGGCCAGGAAAAACGGCAGAACGCCGCGAAAGATCGTGCCAAGTTCGACACCGGGGGCGACCGATTTGACGATGAACACATTCACCCCGACCGGTGGCGAGATCAGGCCCATCTCCAGCGTCAGCACCACAAGCACGCCGAACCAGATCGGGTCGATGCCAAGCTGGGTGATGACGGGAAAGAAGATCGGCATGGTCAGGACCAGCATGGCGAAGCCTTCGAGAAAGCAGCCAAGCACGACGTAGGACACCAGTATGATCAGCAGCACGCCGGTGACAGGCAGGGTCAGACTGGTCAGCCAGCCGCCCAGCGCCTGCGGCACATGGCTTAGCGCCAGGAACGGGTTGATCATGCTGGCGGCGATCAGGATCAGCATCACGGTGGCAGTGGTCACTACCGAGTCGCGGCCGGCGCGCCACAGGCCCGCAAGGCTCAGCCGCCTTGTGAAAAGGCCGATGATGATGACCAGACCGGCACCGACTGCCGCCGCCTCGACTGGCGAAAAGAAGCCGCCGTAGATGCCGCCGATGGTGAGCAAGGTCACACCGACCACGGGCACCGCCCCCAGCAGAGCCGACAGCTTGTGGCGAAAGCTGGTTTGCGGGCCGGCGGGGCCGAGGGCGGGGTTGATCGTGCAGAGGACCCAGACGGTCACCAGGAACATCGCCAGCAGCAAAAGTCCGGGCAGCACTCCGGCCAGAAACAGCCGGCCAATGCTTTCCTGCGCCAGAATGGCGTAGATCACAAAGCCGGTGGAAGGCGGGATGAGGATGCCCAGCGTGCCGCCCGCCGCGACCACGCCGGTTGACAGCCGTGGATCGTATCCGAAACGGTCCATCTCTTTCAACGCGACCTTGCCCATGGTCAGCGCCGAGGCGACCGACGATCCGGACAGCGCCGCAAACCCGCCGCAGCCGATGACGGTGGCCGAGGCCAGGCCGCCGCGCATCCGGCCGATCACGGCATAGGCCGCGTCATACAACTGGCGGCTCATCCCGCTTTCGGTGGCGACATTGCCCATCAGGATGAACAACGGCACCACGACCAGTTCGGCCGAGGACGCGAGGGTGAAGCTTTCCGACGCCATGGTCGACATCGCGGATTTGAACGAGGAAATCAGGCCGGTGCCGATGAAGCCCACGACGAACATCGAAAAGGCCACCGGCACGCGGAGCGCCAGAAGCACGAGAAGCAGGGCCATACCGCTGGCACCGATCCATTCCGGGGTCATGACAGTGGGGCCTCTGCACGGTCAATGGCTGGCGGTCGCGCGCCCATGGACAGCGACACAGCCTTCAACGCCATGCCGAAAGCCGTGATCAGCGAAAAGACGATGGCCACATATTGGAACCAGGCCTTGGGCAGGTAGATGATGTTGGTCGACAGATGCAAAAGCTGGCTGAGCACGGCGCTTTGCCAGGTGGTCCAGGCTAGCAGGATAAAGATGATGCAGCCGACAATGGCCGACACGATGTCGCCGGTCAGGATCATCCAGCGCGGCATCGCCCGCTCCAATATGTCGACGGCGATATGGCCGCCAAGCCGGTCACACAGCGCCATGCCACCAAATACCAGCACCACAAGGCCCATCTGGTTGAGATCGCGCGAACCTGACAGCGGAGCGCCGAAATAGCGCCCGACCACATCGATCAGTGTCACCGCGACAATCAGGATCAGCGACAGCGTGCCGATCAAGGCGGACAGGCCGGTGAGCCTGTCCGAGATTTTCCACAGCGTGGCGGGCATCTATTTGCCCTGCATCGCGGCCAGCACGTCCGCCCCGCCGTCTACAGTGGCAATCACCTGATCGCGCACCGGCAGGGTGATCGCGCCAAAGGCCGCCACTTCCTCGGGGGTCAGTTCGATCACCGTGTTGTCGCCGGTTTCCTTCAGACCTTGCCAGACCTGATCAGCGCGGGCGTTCCAGCCTTCCTCGGCATGGGCACTGAGGACTTTGCGGGTGACACTGTCCAGCGCAGCGCGGTCAGCATCGGCCAGGCCGTTATACTTGTCGGCGTTCATCACCAGATAGAAGGCGATGCGACCCAACGGTGCGCCCATGGTGTAGGAATTGGCCACCTCGTCCAACTTGAAATCGCCGATCGCCGAGGCCCCGGTGATCACTCCGTCGATCAGGCCGGTCTGCAGGGCGTTGTAAATCTCACCCGCCGGCATCTGGACCGGGGTGGCCCCCAGAGCGGTGACCACGGCAGCAGCAGCCGAACCGGACACCCGCAGCTTCAAGCCCACCACATCGGCGGGGGTATGCACGTCATGATCCTTCATGATGAACACATTCGGTTCGGACAGCCACAACGCCAGCGGCACCGTGCCTGGAAACTCACCCGTCAGGTATTTGTCATAGGCGTTCCAGAACATGTCATAGCCGTGCATGCCATCGGGCAACGCGCCGGGGAGTTCCGCGATCATGGTGCGGGGAAATTGCTGCGAGGTATAGCCTTCCAGCCCCCAGACGATGTCGGCCACACCCTGCACGGCGCGGACATATTGTTCCAGCGGGCCGGCACCGAGTTCGCCGCCCGGATAGACTTGAATTTCCAGTGATGATCCGGCATCGGCCAGACCCTTGATAAGGGGGTCAATCGTCGATTTGGTCAGCACATGGGCGGGTGGCACCCAATGGGCCAGTTTAAGCGTCTCGGCCAGGGCCGGGGCGGTGATGAAGGCGGCAAGGGCCGCCGCGGATGCGAGCGTTTTCAGCATTGTCTTCCTCCCTTTGATGCCGGCGCGTTGGTGCGCTGGCCTGGTGTCGCAACGACGGTATTCGACGCCGGGGCAACGGTTGCGCCATCGCCCCGGCGCGCGGCTTATTGTTTGCTGCGCCAGCTGTCGGCGTAATTTTCGCGGGCTTCCTGAGTATAGGGCGTGGGCGAGACGCGGACCCCGATCTCGGTCTGAACATGCTTTTCAGTCGAGGTTTTGCCGGTCGGATCCGGCTCACCCCATTTCAGGGTCAAGACGTCGCCGACCTGAACATCGGCAATGACGACGCCCAGCGACAACATGCAGCGTTCGTTCCAAGAGTAGCCATTGAACATCGACATTCCAACCATCTTGTCGCCGCGCATCACCATGTCAGCGGAGGACGAGGCATAGTTGGGCTGCGGGAAGTCGATCCATTTGTACGGCGTGCCCTGTTCAAAGCCCGAGGCGATGACCTTCAGAACGTCATCCTTGTTCCATTCGAAGGTGACTTTCTTGCGGTTGTTGGCGGTTTTCATCTGGCTGAGCGCCGCCTTGCCGACAAAGTTGTCCTTCTTCCAGCCGATGTAGAAGCCATAGCCCAGTTCAAACGGGTTGACGTAGTAGTCCTCGATATTGTCCGACACGAAAGAGCCGCCGATGGCACCTGCCGCCTCGTACATGTCGGCGCCCAGCCAGTCGCGATAGTCCTTCAGCATGCCGTCACCAGTATAGATGCCGGGCAGTGGCGAGGGGATCCAGCCGCTTTCCAGTGTATTGGTCGAATAGGCGCGACTGCCGCATTGGACCAGGTTCACCCCGGCATCGCGGGCGGCCTGCATCATGGTTGAGTGGATGTAATCCTTGTCCTTGTACGGCCCCCAAATCTCCAGCCCCGGCGCGCCGGACATGCCGTGGCGCAGCGCCTGTACCTTTTTGGAGCCGATGTTGATGGTTTCGACATGGAAGAATTTGATGTCGGGGATCGGGCCGCCGTTCATCTGGGCAAAGACCTTCGGTGCATCGGGGCCCTGAATCTGAAAGCGATAATGTTCACGCAGCACCCGTTCCCCCTCAGGTCGGCTGGGGCTGCGCGGGTCGTGGCGCAGGCGGACGTTCCATTTGCCATAGGCGGCGCAGAACAACAGCCAGTTCGAGGTCGGGGCACGACCGACCAGAATATATTTGTCGGCCCGCTCGCGAAAGACGATGTGGTCGCCGATCACATGGCCGGCAGGGGTGACCGGGACGAAGTGCTTGGCGCGGTTGAGGTCGAAATTCGTGAACGAATTGATGCCGTGATGGGCGAGGAATTCGGTCGCCTGCGGGCCTTCGACGATCAGTTCGTCCATATGGTGCGACTGATCGAACAGCACCGCACCATGCCGCCAGGCCGCCTGCTCGTCGCGCCAGTTGGTGAATTCGCCGGCCACGACCGGGTAGACATACATGCCGATCCTGGAGTTGCGCAGCATCTCCACCGGGTTTTTGTGTTGGGCGATTGCGTCGCTGAGGCTGGGCATCTGATTTCCTCCTGAGGTCAAGTCTGGTGAGTGGGTGAAAAGCTGGAAAGCGCCTCGGCAAGGCGGGGCTGCTTGCGGGCAAGATCGGTAAGGTTGTCCCGTGCGGTGCGGGCATGTTCGCGCGCCAGGGCTTCGGCGCGGGTGCCCTCGCGGGCGGCGATGGCCGCGATGATGCTGCGGTGCTGCCACTGGCTGCGCGCCAGCGATGCGCGAAAGCCGGGGCTGCGGCCCTGTCGCTCCAGAAAGGCACTGGGCGAAGCGAGGGGCAGCGAGCAGATCCGCCGCAGTTCGCGTTCGACAATGGCGCTTGCCGGCATCTGCCACAGCATCTCGTGAAAGCGGGCATTCAGGGTGACATAGGCGTCCATATCGAAATCGGCGCCTTCGGCCAGCACCTCGTCAAGCCCTGCCAGCACCGCATCGACCTTGGTTCGCTGGGCGGGCGAGATGCCGCGCTCGGCGGCCAGACGTGCGGCCAGCCCCTCGCCCATGCCGCGCAGTTCGATGGCGTCGAAGATGTCCGCGAAAGTGAAAGAGGCGACTCGGCAGCCGCCGGTCTCGATCCGCTCCAGCAGGCCTTCGGCAACCAGCTGTTCCATCGCCTGCCGCAAAGGGGTGCGGGAAATGCCCAGTCTTTCGGCCAGAGCCACCTCTGACAGGCGGACGCTTTGGTTGAAAGCACCGTCCATTACCAGCGAGCGCAGGCCGATCAGGGCCTTGTCGAACTGGCTCCGGCGTTCGGACCGCGGAGCTAGGTTCACGTTGGACTTCCTCCCTGATCCGCAGAATCGTTGTCGGCGTGGTTTCAGAGGAAAGGCTAACTTGTATACGAAAACCGATCAAGAGGGCAGTTTACGCCGCGTTTTCAGCATTTCTGTATACATCTACCCCGCAATCGAAGGCAGCCATAGCACCAGAGCCGGGAAAGCGACCACCACCAGCACCACGATCATGTCCGAAATGAAGAATGGCAGGATGCCAAGGAAGATCTGTGCCGTGGTCACATATTGCGAGGCGACATTGCGGATGACAAAGACGTTCAGCCCGACCGGTGGGGTGATCATGCCGATCTCCAGCATCTTGACCACCAGAACGCCGAACCAGACCAGACTGATCCCCTCTTGCCGCAGGATCGGCAGAAAGATCGGCAAGGTGACGAGCATGGCGCCGAACGGCTCCATGAACGTGCCGAGGACCAGATAGATCACCACGATGATCGCCATCAGATGCCAGTAGCTGAGGTCTTGATCCGCGACAAAGGAACTGAGAAAGCCGGACAGGCCTGACAGGCTCAGGAAACGGGTGAACATCACCGCGCCCACACCGATGATGAACAGCGAGCCAGAGGTGGTAACGGTTTCGACCAGCGACTGGAACAGCGCCTGACGGGTCAACGTGCCCATGGCGGCGGCGATGACAATGGTTGCCAGCGCGCCGACGGCGCCGGCCTCGGTCGCGGTGAAGAGGCCCGAAAAGAGCCCGCCGAACACGACGGCGACCAGTGCTACCACCGGGGCAATTCGCAACAGGGCGGTCCAGTCGGCCGGGCTGTCGTCGCGGTCAGGGATCAGGTCGGGGCGCTGCCAGGAAATCAGCATGATGACGATGGAATAGCCTAGCGCCGTGGCCAGACCGACGCCGATGCCGCCGATGAAAACCTGGGTGATCGATGTCTCGGCGAAGATGCCGTAGATGATCATCAGGATCGAGGGCGGGATGAGCGCGCCAATGGTGCCGCCCGCCGCGATGCAACCCGCGG
This sequence comes from bacterium, assembly GCA_039932095.1. Lineage (GTDB taxonomy): Bacteria > Pseudomonadota > Alphaproteobacteria > Rhodobacterales > Rhodobacteraceae > Stagnihabitans. The sequence goes on from JBDTQR010000034.1 coordinate 23,223, forward strand.
CGAGCGAAGGACGGTAACCCGCCCGCACCATTTCCGGGATGGCGATACGGCCCATGGCGGCTGCGCAGGCCAGAGACGAGCCGGACACGGCGGCAAAGCCCGAGCAGGCAAAGATGGCTGAAACTGCCAGCCCTCCCGGTAGTTTGCGCAGCAGGACCTTGGCCGCCTCAAACAAGCCAGTGGTCAGGCCGGTGTGAAAGGCCACAAAGCCCATCAGCAGGAACATGGGCACTGCACTCATCGTCCAGGAGGCGACAAAGGAATAGGGGGTGTTGGACAACAGCCCCAGTGCCGGGCGCAGGCCCGCCATCGAGGCAACGCCACCAAAGCTGACGGCGATCAGTGCCATCGCCACCGGCAGGCGCAGCACCAAAAGGAGCATCAGGACGGCGAGGCCCGCAAACCCGGTTTCGACGCTCATGCCAGTTTCTCCTGCTGGTCGAGCAGACGGTTGAGCGCCAGGACCAGGCAGGCCAAGGTTGCCAGGGTAAAGCCGAGGGGCGGCAGGAAGTAGCTGTGCCAGACCGCCAGATGGGTCTCGTTGAATTCGACAAAGGTGCCGCGACGGTAATTCTCGAACGCAGCCACCCAGTTCGTCCAGGCGACGGTGCCGTAAATCGCAGCCCCGGCCAGCAGCACCGAAAGGTCGGACAGCCATTTCATCAGCGGCGACAAGGCAGCGTCGACCAATTCGACCGACACCATGTCGCGCCGCAGCTCGATCCAGCCGAGCGGCAGGAAGGCGACCGCGACCATGTAGTAGCGCGCCACCAGTTCGCTGGTCGACAGCAGGGCGATGCGGAACACGTTGCGCAGCAGCACATCCAGACAAATGTGCAGCATCATCACCAGAACGGCCATAGCGCCGATCACGGCCATGCCGCGGGCCAGACCCGAGGCCATGCGGTTCAACGCCAGCATTCTGCCCTCCTCAAGACTGGTGCGACCCCGTGAAAACCGGGGCCGCGCCTTATCACATCGGCATGCCGTAATGCGCCCAGTCGACCTTGTCCCAGATCTCGGTCTTGGCGATGGCCGCCAAGGCGTCAGGGTCTTCACCGGTTTTGGCAACGACCGCCGACCATTTGTCGACCAATGCGGCAAACTGCGCTGCCAGTTCACCGCCAGCGGCGATCTGTGCCGTCTCGTCCTCGGCGGCGAAGGCTTCGGATGCGGCGACCAGATCCGGATTCTCGATCACCTCGATGGACGAATCTGCGACGGCCATGTTGGCCGCGGCGGGCAATTGATAGGCCCAGCGGTCGGTCAGGTCGAAATTGCCGCGCGTGTTGGCGTCGACAAGCTGTGCTTTTTCCTCATCCGAAAGGCTGGTCCAGCTGGCCTGTGCGACGGTGAAGTTGGAGGTGTCGTGATAGGTACCTATCGGCACCCGGGTGACATATTTGGCCACGTCGATCAGTCGGAACGACAGAAGGTCGACGACCGAGGCCATGGTGCCGTCGATTGTGCCCTGACTCATGCCCTCGAACGTGTCGCCGACACCCATGTTGACCGGGGTGGCCCCGAAATGCTCGGCCCAACGCGAATAGGGCGCGCCGCCTGATCGCAGGCGCAGACCCTTCAGATCCTCTGCCGTGCGCACCGGTTTGGTGGTCAAAAGCACATAGGCATCCGATGAGCCGGAGCCGAGAAAGACCAGGCCCTGATCGGTGAATTCCTTCTGGCAGGGCGCGCAGTTGACGACGAAATCGGTCATCGCCAGCGTCATCACCATCGGGTTGCGCCCGACCAGCGCGAAGGCCCCCGCGACGTTGGTATTCTCCATCCCTGCAGCGAAATACAGCGGCAGATAGTTGCCGATATCGATCAGCCCGCTTTGCAGCGCATCCTTCATCTGCGGCAGAGCAACGACTTCCGGCCCAAGGATGGTGGCGGTCATCTTGCCACCCGAGGCGGCGGACAGACGCTCGGCGAAATGTTCGTACATGTAATGGGCCGGGTGGGCCGGCGGACCGGCGGGGGCCACGCGCAGATCGCGCGCTTCGGCGACACCGCCGAGCATCAGACCCGCAAGTGCGAGACCGAAAAGCGATTTGGTCATTTTCATTGTCGTCCTCCCTGGTGTTGTCGTTTATCGCCCGAGCAGTTTGCGGGCATTCTCCTTCAATATCAGCGGCCTGACTTCATCCTTGATCGGCAAAGTCTCGAAATCCTTCAGCCAGCGGTCCGGCGTGATCGCTGGCCAGTCCGAGCCGAACAGCATCTTGGTCTTGAGCAACGAATTGGCATATTTGATCAGGATTTCCGGGAAGTAACGCGGCGACCAGCCGGAAAGGTCGATGTAGACATTGGGCTTGTGTTGCGCCACGGCGAGCGCCTCTTCCTGCCACGGGAAAGACGGATGGGCGGCGATGATCTTCATGTCGGGAAAGTCCACCGCCACATCGTCAAGACACATCGGATGCGAGTATTTCAGCCGCATCCCCATGCCGCCGCGCATGCCGGACCCGACGCCGGTCTGGCCGGTATGGAACAGGGCGATGGCGCCTTCTTCCTGGATCACCTCATAGAACGGATAGGCCATCGGGTCGTTCGGAAAGAAACCCTGAAATGTCGGATGGAACTTGAAGCCCCTGACACCAAAGTCGCGGACCAGCCTTTTGGCCTCACGCAGGGCCATCTTGCCCTTCCACGGATCGATGGAGGCGAAGGGGATCATGATGTCGCTGTTGGCGGCGGCAATCTCGGCCACGTCTTCATTCTTGTAACGGCGAAAGCCGGTCTCCCGCTCGGCATCGACTGGAAAGATCACGCAGCCGATCTTGCGGTCGCGGAAATACTCGGCCGTCTGCTGGATGCTGGGCAGCATGCCATCGGTCCCAGCCGGGTTCTTGAAATAGCGCGCCATGCCGGCCTGAAAGTCGTGATAACCGTCGTCGTGATGGTCGCCGCAGGGTTCCTCGGCGTGGACATGCATGTCAAACGCGACCAGATCGTCAAAGTTCATGCGCCCGCCTCCGCAAAGCCCGCGTATTTGCGCAGCAGTCGTGCCAGTTCGGCGGCCTCTGCAGGCGGCAGCGGGTGGTTGTGGTAGCTTTCGTTGCCGAAGAAGGCGGCTTGCTGGTCGGCAATGAAACTTTCGCCCATGGCGGTCAGGGTCAGGCGGACCGAGCGGCGGTCATCGTCGGGGATCTCGCGCGAAATCTTGTCCTGTTCTTCCAGCCGGCGGACCATCTTGGTCATCTGGGCCGCCTTGATACGCAGGGTGGCGGCAAGCACGCCCTGCCGGATGCCGGGGTTGAGGTGGATCACCCACATCACCGAAAACTCGCCCGGGCGCAGTTCATCTTCGCCAAAGCGTTCGTAGAACGCCTCATAGACCCGCAGCTGACAGATCCGCAGCAGAAAGCCGAGCGAATCCTCAAGGCCGCCAAGGGCCGGTTGCTGGTCGATCTGATCATGGACGCCCATCATTTGTCACCCGGCGCTATGACTTTGCCGACCTTGGCGTGCAGAAAGGCGTTCAACCGGGCTTCGGCCTCGGGTGTGGTGGCCGACATCGAGGCGACGAAGCTTTCGACGAACAGCCCGTCCTCGCGGCCCATTTCACGAATGCGCGGCAAGGCATTGATCACGGCGTAATTCGAAAAGGTCGCGTTTGACGCAGCAGACCTGGCCAATTCACGGGCACGCGGCAGCGCCTGCCCTGCCGCCACCACATATTGCACCAGATTCCACGCCTCGGCGGTTGCGGCATTGATGGAACGTCCGGTCAGCATCATGTCGGTCAGCCGGGCGACGCCCAGCAGTCGCGCGCTGCGCACCGAAGCGCCGCCGCCGACGAAAATACCGCGTTGACCCTCGGG
>JBDTQR010000035.1:0-26834 GCA_039932095.1 bacterium
TCCATCTCGCGCAAGAGGGCGTTCATCTCCTCGGCCCGCATCTGACGACCGGAGCGGACCGACCCATGGCAGGCCATCCGGCTGAGGATCGCATCCATCCGCGCCTGCAATGTGCCGCTCTGGCCCAGATCGGCCAGTTCATCCAGCACATCGCGCAAAAGATCCGCCGCCGACACCACGCCGAGGATCGCCGGAGTTTCCCTGACCGCAATCGCTCCGCCGCCAAACGGTTCGATGGTCAGCCCCAATCGCGCCAGATCGCCCGCCACCTCCAGCAACCGCGCCGCATCCGTTGAAGAGAACTCGACAATCTCCGGGATCAGCAGGGCCTGCGCCTTGATCGCGCTCTCGGCCATCTGGCGCTTCAGCCGTTCATAGACCAGCCGTTCATGCGCCGCATGCTGGTCGACGATCACCATGCCGGTCGCGGTCTGTGCGATGATGTAATTCTCGTGAACCTGCGCCCGGGCCGCCCCCAACGGCAGCGCCTCATCCGCCACCGACAGCGGTTCCACCCGCGCTGTCGGGGCCTCGGCAAAGCCCATGGTCTGCGCGGGCGCCTGGAAAACATGGGCCCGGCTCAGGCTGCTTTGCGAGGGTCGGTCCATCTGGTAGACCCGCGCGCCCCCGAAAGATCCGCCCTCGGGCCGCATCGCCGCCAGCGTCGCATCCGCCACGGTCGACGACGCCCGATGGGCCGCCCCCGACAGCGCGGTCCTCAGCCCGGTGATGATCAGCGACCGCGCCGCCTCGGGTTCGCGAAACCGCACCTCCGACTTGGCGGGATGGACATTCACATCCACCCGCTCAGGTTCGCAAATCAGGTTCAACACCGCCGCTGGATGACGGTCCCGGCTGAGGAAATCGAAATAAGCTACCCTGAGCGCACCGAGCAGCATCCGGTCCAGCACCGGCCGCCCGTTGACAAAGACGAATTGCTGCACCGAAGAGCCGCGCGAATAGGTCGGCAACGCGGCGTAACCCGCCAGCCGCAATCCCTCCCGCTCCACCTCGATCCGCAGCGCATTGGTGGTGAAGTCGGCCCCCAGCACCCGGGTCAGCCGCCCGTGCAGCGCATCAAAGAAATCGCCATTCTCAGGCTCTGCCCGGAAGATCACCCGCGGCGGCTCGCCTTCCGCCACCTCGGACAGCACGAAGCCAACATGCGGCTCGGCCATCGCCAACCGCCGCACCACATCGACAATTGCCCCCGCCTCGGCCCGGTCCGTCCGCAGAAACTTCAACCGCGCCGGGGTGGCATAGAACAGGTCGCGCAATTCGACTATGGTCCCGCGTGCCGTCGCTGCCGGCCGCACCGCCGCCATCCGGCCGCCCGCCACCGTCAGTGACACCCCTTCCTGCCCCTCGGCACGTGAGGTCAGCACCAGCCGCCCCACTGCCCCAAGACTGGCCAAAGCCTCGCCGCGAAACCCGAACGAGGTGATGTTCAGCAGATCGCTGCCATCAATCTTCGACGTGGCGTGCCGCGCCACCGCCAGCGGCAGCGCCGCCCCGGTCATGCCGCAGCCATCATCCGTCACCCGGATCAACACCTTGCCGCCCGCCGCGTAGTCGACCGTGATCCGCCGCGCCCCGGCGTCAATCGCATTCTCAACCAGCTCCTTGACCGCCGAGGCCGGTCGCTCGACGACCTCCCCCGCCGCAATCCGGTTGATCGCAGCCTCATCCAGCGCCCGGATCACCGGTCGCAGATCGCTTATCTTGGGGTCATGCAGTGTCATGCACCCAACTGTAGCAGGTCAGGCACCCGGGGGCCACAGATTCGGCACTCTGGTTTACTCGGTCGATTTGACCCCGGCCGCGTCGCCCACCACCACGAAGAACAGCTGGTCCGGTGTCAGCAACTTCGCCGCCACCCGGTTCACATCGGCCAGCGTCACCGCCTCGACCCGCGCATTCCGCGTCGCCGGATAGTTCGACGGCAGGCCGAGGATCTGCATCCCGACGAGAATGCTGGCGATGGTGCCATTGCCGTCAAACCGCAACGGATAGGCCCCGGTCATATAGGTCTTGGTGTCGTCCAGTTCCTTCTCGGTGACCCCGTTCTTGGCCACATCCGCCCAGACATCACGGATAACCTTGATTGCCTCGGCCGCTTTGTCATTCGCGGTTGCCAGATGCCCCGACATGATCTCGGCATGGTCATAGGCCGCAAGCCCGGTGCCAATGCCATAGGTGAGCCCGCGCTTCTCACGCACCTCATCCATCAACCGCGACGAAAACCCGTTGCCGCCGAGGATCTCATTCAGGATCGAGGCGGCAAAGTAATCCGGGTCATCGAATTTCATGCCGCCCTGATAGAATTCGATCGTGCTTTGCGGCCCCGGAAAGTCCTTTTGCACCACACCGGCCTTGGCTGTCAGATCAACCCGACCTGGCTGCGCAGACCCTTTGGCAGGCAGGTCGCCCAGCAACTTGTCAAGCAGCGACCCAAGTTCCGCCGCAGTGATATCGCCCGACGCCGCGACATATATCCGGTCTCGCGCGACCGAATCGCCAAATGCCGCAACCATGTCATCGCGGGTCAGCGCCTTCACACTGTCCACCGTGCCGTCGCCAACCGTGCCATAGGGATGGTCGCCGTAAGCCCGCTTGCGCAGAATATCTCCGGCAATCGAATCCGGGTCCTTGGCGTCAGATGCCAAGCCCGCCAGTACCTGGCCCCGAACCCGCTCCACCGCATCCGGATCAAACCTTGGCTTGGTCAGCGCCAGATGCAACAGGTCCATCGCCTTGTCGCGGTTCTCGCTCAGGAACTGCGCCGACACGCCGACCCCGTCAACATCCGCGCGGAAATGGAACTCTGCCGCCAAGCCGTCCCGCGCCGCCGCAAAGCCCTGACTGTCCAGATCGCCCGCGCCCTCTTCGATCAGCGCCGTCATCAGATTGACTTCACCGCGCTTGCCGGGCCGGTCAAGCGAAGTGCCGCCCAGAAACCGGATTTCCAGCGCCGTGAACGGAATGCCATGCTCTTCCACCAGCCAGGCCTTGATCCCTCCCGGCGAAGTCACCTCTTGTATCTTGATCTCGGCAAAGGCCGGCAACGCGAACACGGCGAGCACAATCGCCCCAATGAAGCGGATCATGGCTGCACCTCCTCATTGGTCAGATAGCCGGTCACGGCATTGTGGCGGTCCAGCACCAGCTTGGCCGCAGCCATGACGTCTTCGGCCGTCACATTCTGCATCAACTCCGGCCAGTCCTGCACATCCTTCACGCTCAATCCGATCGCCAAAGCCGCGCCATACTGACGCGCCAACCCGTTCACGTCATCCCGGCCGTAAATCTCCGAGGCTTTGACCTGCACCTTGATCCGAGCCAGATCGTCGGCGTTGACCCCGTCCTTGATGAACTTCGCCACCACAGCGTCCATGGCCGTCTCGGCGTCCACCAGACTTTCGCCCGCCGGCGGCACGATGACCAGCCCGAAGGTGTCCTCATCCAGCGACAGCCCGTCATAGAAGGCACTGGTGTAAACCGCCTTCTGGCTGTCAAACTGCAACGCCCGCGCCAAGACGGACGTTGTGGAACTGCCGCCCAACAATTCCGCCAGCATGCGGATCGCCGCCGCCTGTTTCTGGTCACCGGGGTTGCGTTCGGGGGCAAGGTAGGTGCGGATGACATAGGGCTGGGCGACCCGCTGGTCGACCATGGTCAGCCGCCGTTCGGCCAGTTGTGGCGGCTCGGTCGGCCGGATCCGCGGCTTGATCTTGTCCGAGGGCGGGATCGGCCCATAATACTTCTTGGCCAAAGACAGCACATCGTCCGGCTTCACATCCCCCGCCACCACCAGAATGGCATTATTCGGCGCATAATTGGCGTGGTAGAAATCCAGCGCATCCTGCCGCGACAATTGCGCCATCTCATGCCGCCAACCGATCACCGGAATGCCGTAAGGGTGGTTCATGTACTGCGCCGCCGACATCTGCTCGCCCATCAACGACCCCGGATCACTGTCCGTCCGCTCATTCCGCTCGTCCAGAATGACATTGCGCTCGGTTGTGACGTCATCCTCGGTCAGGTTCAGATTGTGCATCCGGTCGGATTCCAGCTTCATCATCAGACCCAGCCGGTCCGCTGCAACCCGTTGGAAATACGCGGTGTAGTCCAGCGTCGTAAAGGCATTGTCCGACCCGCCCTGCGCCGCCACGATTTTTGACAGGTCACCCGGGGCGACATCCTTGGTGCCCTGAAACATCAGATGTTCCAGAAAATGCGCGATGCCGGAATGACCGGGCGTCTCATCCGCCGCCCCGATCCGGTACCAGACCATGTGAACCACGACGGGTGCCCGATGATCCTCGATCACCACGACGTCCATGCCATTGTCCAGTTTGAAGGTGCTGACGGTATCGGCCACCGCTGGCCAGGCCGCCAAAGCCACCAGAACCGCCCCATAACTCAACCCTAGCCGCATCGCGTCCCTCCAGCTGCCTGCGCCGGACGCTACGCTACCCGCAGAGGACAGACAAACCCCCACCACGCAGATGTGAGATTGCGTGTGGCAGCTATTGTTGCTGCGCGCCTTTCTGAGGCGGGGCCGACGGAGTTGCCACGCCAGCAACGCGCCATTTGGCCAGTTCGGCATAGGCATCCAGCCAGTAGCGGAAATAGGCCTTGTAATAGGTGTTCACGTTGAACAACCGCTCCAGCGGTTTGCCGGGATGGGTCTGGCGATAGCGCAGATCCTCGCTCGCCAGGGTGGTGCGAATTCCGGCCACCACCCCATGCCGCCCGGCATAGCCCACCAGCCCGCCGTCGACTGCAGGCACACCAGCCGCCACCACGGGCACCCGCCCGCCAAGCGCGGTGATCGCGTCGGCCATCGGATGTTGATCCGTCAGATTGCCGCTGCCTGGCGTCGGCTCTGGCAGAGCGGCCAGATCTGCCGGCGTCTCAAGCGGCTTGGGTGGCTGAATGGCGAATTCGTCCGGCCCATCGGTCGTGTTGCGCAAATTCATCAGATGCGGCTCGCGATTGCCACCGCAGGCCGCCAGCAGCAGCGCCGCGCCCGCCAGAGCGAGAACCAATCGTGCCATCCGCATACCTGCCCAACCCCCGCTATTGGCCCCTGAGGGCCGTACTTTCCCTCGTCTTAGCGCAAAGGCCAAGCCCCGTCACGGGGTCTTTCGGCGCGTTCTCGGCTTGGGCGTGCCCTTGCCACCGGTCTGGTGGGTCAGAATGACCAGCCCGACCGCACCCAGAAACACCGCAATATCCGCCACATTGAAGGCAAACGGGTTGTCGATCCCGCAACATGACATGTTCAGAAAATCTGCAACGGCTCCATATGCCAGCCGGTCGATCACATTGCCAAGCGCCCCGCCAATCAGCAGCCCGGCCGCGACCTGCATCCAGATCCCGCCATTGTCGCGCCGGACCCAAAGCCAGACCCAGACCGAGATTGCCAGGGCGATCGCCACCAACGCCCACCGCACCACCTGAGACTCGTCGCCAAAGAGGCCGAAATTCATCCCCTGATTCCACGCCATGCGGAACACCAGGACCGGCGGCAGCACATCCATCTCGATCCGGTGCTGCAGATCCAGCCCGAACACCACCGACAGTTTGCTCGCCTGATCCAGCACGATGGTCAATAGCGCCACCACAGGCAGCACCCCGACCCGGTCCCTGACAATTTGACTAAAATTGCGCTTCATCTGTCCCTAAATATCCCACGGAGGAGCGCCACTGCGCCGCGCAATGGCGTGGGGTGTGAAACCCCCGTCCGCCTTCAATGCCGGAAATGGCGCTGCCCTGTAAAGACCATGGCGAGCCCCGCTGCATCCGCCGCCGCGATGACCTTGTCGTCATTCATCGATCCGCCCGGCTGAATGACCGCCACTGCCCCCGCCTCTGCCGCCGTCAGCAGACCGTCGGCAAACGGAAAGAATGCATCCGACGCCACGACCGAGCCCATGGTCGGGCTCTCTGCCAGCCCCAAGGCCTCCGTCATGTCCCCCGCCTTGCGCGCGGCGATCCGCGTGCTGTCGACCCGGCTCATCTGCCCGGCCCCAACCCCCACCGTCGCCCCGTCCTTCACATAGACAATGGCGTTGGATTTCACATGCTTGGCGACCTTCCACGCAAACAGCATGTCGGCGAGCTGTGCCTCGGTCGGCTGTTTCACCGTGACGACCCGAAGGTCCGCCACCGGCAGCCCGGCATAGTCACGGTCCTGCACCAGAAACCCGCCCGCCACCTGCTTGAACGCCAGCCCCGCAGCCCGGGGGTCAGGCAGCGCCTTGGTGGTCAGCAACCGCAGGTTCTTCTTGCCGGCAAAGATCGCCTTGGCCTCCTCCGACGCTCCTGGCGCAATCACCACCTCGGTGAATATCTTGACGATCTCCTCCGCCGTCTCGCCGTCCAGCGGCTGATTGAGCGCCACGATCCCGCCAAAAGCCGAGGTCTGGTCACAGGCATAGGCGCGCAGATAGGCCTCGCGCAGTGTCGCCGCCTTTCCCACCCCACAGGGATTGGCATGCTTGACGATCGCACAGACCGGCCCTTCGCCGGCAAACTCTGCCACCAGTTCGAATGCCGCGTCGGTGTCGTTGATGTTGTTGTAGGACAGCTCCTTGCCCTGCCACTGATGCGCCGTCGCCACCCCTTCGCGGCGCGAGCCATCGCGGTAGAACGCCGCCGACTGATGCGGGTTCTCGCCATACCGCAGGCCTTGCGCCAGAGTTCCGGCAAACGACCGCTGCTTGGGGAACGGAGTCCGGAACTCCCCCGCCAGCCAGCCCGACACCGCCGCATCATAGGCCGCCGTCCGTCCATAGGCCGCCAGAGCCAGCTTCTGCCGGAACGCCAGAGATGTGGCCCCGTTGTGCATCTTCAGCTGCTCGATCAGCGCCGGATAGTCCGATGGATCGGTCACCACCGTCACAAAGCGGTGGTTCTTGGCCGAGGCGCGGATCATCGCCGGCCCGCCAATGTCGATATTCTCGATGCAGGTCGCGTGATCGGCCCCCTTCGCCACTGTCTCTTCAAACGGGTAAAGATTGCTGACCAACAGGTCGATCGGCTCGATACCATGCGCTGCCATCGCCACCAGATGCTCGTCATCATCGCGCAACGCCAGCAGCGCGCCATGGATATTGGGATGCAAGGTCTTGACCCGCCCGTCCATCATCTCGGGAAACCCGGTGACTTCCGCCACATCGCGCACCCGCAACCCCGCCGCCCGCAGCATGGTCGAGGTGCCACCGGTGGAGATCAGCTCGACCCCCTGTGCCGCCAGAAACCGCGCCAGATCGATCAGCCCGAATTTATCGGAAACCGAGATCAGCGCCCGGCCGATTGGGACGAGATTTGTCATGCGGGGTCCCCTCGCAATTGGATCAGATCTGGCTTGTGACGTCCTCACGCGCCAGATCGCGTATGGCGAGCGGAGTATCCTGCGCCTTCGCCAACGTCCAGCCCACCTGAGTCTCAAAGTCCAACGCTTTGGCCGACAATACAATCTGAACCGTCTGACGCGGCCGCAATCGGGCCTTCTCCAGATAGATTGATGGCTCCAGGGTCATCACCGCCTCACCATCCTGCCGAAAAACCCAGATTTCGCCGCTTTTCAAGGCAAGCGACACCGCCGTGCCGCCCATGTCCAGCCGGGCTTCGACATCGGGATGGATGTGGAACCTGACCGCAAAGTTGATGCCCTTCAGCCGCCCATCGATCATCAGCTTTTCAAACCGGCGCTTTTCGGCGGTGCTGATCGCCGACAGTTTGTCGATCCCGGTCAGGTGCCGCCCGTCATTGGTCAACATCAGATCGCGGATATGGCTGACCCCGTGGGTCGCCGCCCAGCCGGTATGGACCAGATGCACCCCGGCGCCATTCTCCCCGGGCAACACCCGCAGGGTTGGCACCTCGGCCCGTTCGGCCATTGCGCCGTCCACACTGTTTCCCAGCCGCGACGACGAAAACCCCTCGACCTCCAGCGTCGAATGCGACGCCGTCGCCCGCCCCGCCATCCGCCAGTCCGGCCCGAACGGTGCCCCCGACCCGCAAGACACGATCACCGGACGCCGCCCAGAGGTCAACTCGAACGCATTGGTCGAGGCATGGGCCTGCCGCCCGGCCGCCCCACCCGGCGGCGTCGCTGCATCCACCAGAATAGTCGTCCGCCCGCCTGACAACCGGGCAAACCCCATCGCCAGCCCCGCCGACGGCAGCGCCTTGACACCGGCATTGGCCAAGGCGGCATCCAGCCGCCCCTCGGCCCCGCGCCCGCCACCATGAAACCGCGCCAACCCGCCATCGGCATGGCGCAGCGCCCTGAGCGTCGGCGCAATCCGCTCCATCGCCGCCATATGCTCTGGCGGTGCCATATGCCCAGCCTCCGCCAGGGCCTGCGAGGCCCAGGTCAACAGCGTGAACACCTCCAGCAACTCCTCGGGGTTGCGCGTCGGAATGCCGCCTTCGATGTCAATCTCTGTCTCGCAGTCCCGGGCCAAAGCCACCAGAGCCGGGCCGACAAAGCCCTGCATCCCATCCAGCGCCAAGCCCGCCGAAATGATGCCGGTCAGCGCCTCGAACCGTGGCAAACCGGGCCGCGCGCTCTGCCAGCGTTTCGACAAGAACACAGTCTGCGCCGAAAGGGTGCGGAAGTACGCCTCGTTCACGGCGCCATCGGCACCCTGCAGCAGCAGCAGCGCATGGTTGATCAGCCGAATCAACCGCCGCCCGATCAGGTCCGCCGTCCAGCCCGGCCCCTTGCCGGCGCCGTAACGCCGGTTCCAGTCGACGAACCAATCCTGCGCCCGCTTGCGCGCCACGCTGTCGCCGACCGCCGCCAGATCGTCCATCCAGACAAAGCCCTGCGCCTCGGTCGCCGTGGCCGGATCAGGAAACTCGACCTCCCAGATCGACACGCCGGGCCGTTCCACCACCTGCCCCGCCGACACGAAATTGCCTGCCAGCACCTGCCGACCGCGTGCAAACAGCCCAATGGTTCGCGGTTCGGGCTGTGAGGCAAAGCCCTTGGCCGGCTCGGCTTTCATCGCACGCCACATCGCCCAGCGGTCCCTGAACCCGCCCGACCGATGTCGCTTGCTGTTTGTGCCTGCCATGCCCGTCACGCCTTGTTGTGCCGCCCGGTTCCGGGTCATTCCGCTTGGCACAATACGGAGGCCGGGTCGACCTGTCACCACGCCATTGCCGCGTGTGTCCCTAAATTGCCACCCTCGGTCAGCCGCCACAAGCCGCCCGGTAATTGCCCTCAAAGATCATCTTGAACCCGAATTCGTAACCGCCCCGCACCGACGCCCCGATCTCTCCCAGGGCTTCATAATTGCTCTGCCGCAGGATGACGCGGGTCTGCGTCGCGCTCAGCGGCACGAAATCCATCTCCAGCAACGGCCGCCGCGTCACCACATCGCCCGGCCTTGGGATGTGAAAATCCATCGTTACCCGCGTATAGCGGTCCAGCGTCAGGATCGTGCCCCACACCACCTCGGTCCCATCACCGCCCACCTCGACGATGTCGCCACCCTCCCGGGCATCCACCCTGATCGTCGTCGCTGGCACCCCCGTCATCGCCGAGACCGTGAACTTGCCCAAGGGCCACCACGTGTCCATCTTGTCCAGAAACACCTCGAAGGCGTTCTGCTGACTGCACGGCACTTCAAACCTCATGACCAGCGGCTCAATCATTTCACGCTCCCTAATTGCCAAATCTGCGGTGTATTTCCGCGCTATAGGCGGCCATGATTTCGGTCCAGAACCCATCGAGATAGGCCCGCACCTCGCCAATCGCCTCGCCCCTGATCGCATAGACCCGCCGGTTGCCTTGCGCTGCAACCGATACCAACCCCGCCGCCTCAAGCGTCTTCAGATGCTGCGAGACTGCGGGCCGGCTGACGGTCTGGGTCAAGGCCAGATCGCTGACAGCCATTGGCCCCGCCCGCAACGCCTCCAGAATCCGCCGCCGCGTCGGGTCACCCAAAGCATCGAGAATCATACCGTAAGCCATAACTTACCGTAAGCGGTCACTTACAGTCCGTCAACCGCCGCCATCAACCGCGCCACATCCAGCATCCGGTTGGAAAACCCCCATTCGTTGTCATACCAGCCAAACACCCGCAGCATCCCACCCGCCGTCACGCGTGTCTCGAGGCAAGCCATCACGATGCTCTCGCGTCGCGCCCTCAGATCGGTCGACACCAGGGCCTGATCCGTCGCCCCGATCACTCCGCCAATCGCCCGAAACGCCGCATTCACCGCGTCCGCCGTCACTGGCCGCGCCAGCATCATCGCCAGATCGACACAAGACACCGAGGCTGTCGGCACCCTGACCGCCGACCCCTCGATCCGCCCCGCCAACTCTGGCAACACAACGTCCAGCAATCTTTGGGCCGAGGTTGTCGTCGGCACCATCGACAACGCCGCCGCCCGGCTGCGCGCAAAATCCGCCGCCGGCGCATCGACCGTAGGCTGCGACCCGGTATAGCAATGAATGGTGGTCATCGACCCGGTCACCAACCCCCAACCCTGATCCAGCAGCTTGACCAGCGGCGCCAAAGCGTTCGTCGTGCAGGACGCGTTCGACACAATCGCCTGCCCCGCCAGCACCGCCTCGTTCGCCCCCAACACCACCGTCACATCCGCTGCAGCGGACGGCCCCGACACCAACACCCGCCGCGCCCCGGCCCTGAGGCCCCGCGACGCCACCTCGCGACCATCTGCTCGCCCGGTGCATTCCAGCACCACATCGATCCCCGCCAGGTCCAGCCCGGAAATATCCGCCACCCGGTGCAGCGGCAGCCGCCGCCCATCCACCACAATCGCCCCTGGCACCAACGCCACCGACCCTGGCCATGGCCCGAAGACCGAGTCATACTGGAACAGATAGCCGCACATCTCCGCCGCCGCGATGTCGTTGATCCCGACAATCTCCAGCCCCGGCCACCGACCTGGTTCCCGCGCCCAGGCCCGGAGCACCGACCGCCCGATCCGGCCAAACCCGTTGATGAAAACCCGCATGCCCGCCTCCCTGTCCGTGCCGGTTCAGACCACGCCGCACGCGACAGTTCAACCCTTGACCCGCAACGCCACAGCGGGCAAACCCGCCGCAGCACAGGAGGCCGCCATGCCCTTTTTCCGCCACGTCAAGATCGCCCCCTCCATCCTCGCCGCCGACTTCGCCAATTTCGGCGCCGAATGCCGCGCGGTCGAGGCTCAGGGCGCCGACTGGGTCCATATCGACGTGATGGACGGCCATTTCGTCCCCAATCTGACCTTCGGCCCCGCGATGTGCGCGGCTCTGCGCCCGCATATCAATGGCGTGATGGACGTCCACTTGATGATCGCCCCGGTCGACCCCTCTATCGACGCCTTCGCCAAAGCCGGCGCCGATCACCTCACCGCTCATCTCGAAAGCGGCCCCCATATCCACCGCACCCTGCAATCGATCCGCGCCGCCGGCTGCAAGGCCGGCCTCGCCATCAACCCCGGCAGCGAAGTCGACGCGGTGCCCTACCTGCTCGACGATATCGACATGCTGGTGGTGATGACGGTCAATCCCGGTTTTGGCGGCCAGAAGCTGATCCCCGCCATCATTGACAAGGTCCGCGCCCTGCGCAGCATGGTCGCCGATCGCGAAATCCACATCGAGATTGACGGCGGTGTCACCGAGGCCAACGCCGCCGCCCTCGTCGCCGCAGGAGCCGACGTGCTGGTGGCAGGCTCATCCATCTTCAAGGGCGGCTCCGTCACCAATCCTGCCCCTTACGGCGACAACATCCGCCGCCTCCGCAGCGCCGCCAATTCAAACTGACCTTTCCGTCTGCCTCAAATCTCCAGGCCAAAAGCGCTTCCGTCCGCCATATCCCACCCTACATATTGGCTCAAATACCCCGCCGGAGGCACGCCCGAGGCGGTTGGCGTCAGCCAGAGCCGAGAAAAGACCACGCGGGCGCAGGCCCGCTCCTTCAAATGACCGTCACTTCACCAAGGCGCCCGGTTGCCGGATTACCCGCCCCGCCAGAGCCGCGCCTTCGGCAAGACAGTCGGCCAGACCCGCGCCCGCCATCCACTGCGCCAAAAACCCCGCGTTGAAACTGTCGCCCGCCGCCGTAGTGTCCACCGGCGCAACCGGCGCGGGATCGAACGGCATGACCTTGGCCGCATCTCCTGCCCACATCCGCCCGCCGCCATTCTTCACCACGACCGTCCCGGCCCCCAAGCCGAGATACCGGGCCAAGGTCACTTGCGGGTCCGCATCACCCTGCAGCGCGGTCTCCTCGTCGAACGACGGCAGCGCGATATCCGCCACCCCCGCCGCCTCGGCCACCGCAGCAGCCATCTCTCCCCGGTCCGCCCACAATCGCAGCCGCATGTTGGGATCGAACGCCACCTTTGCGCCGCAGGCCTTCAGCGCCGCCAACAGGACCTTCCGCCGCTCTGGCGTCAGAATCGCCAGCGTTATTCCGGAAAACAGCACCACATCCGCCCCGACCAAAGCCGCCGCGAGCCGCACCGGATCGTCCGCCAGCATCCGCGCCGCCGATTGCCCGCGCCAATAACTGAACGACCGTTCGCCGTTTGCCAACGAGATCAGATACAAACCTACCGTTCGCTCACTGACCCGTGCCACATGGCCTGTGCCAATCCCTGCCCCCGCCATGAACCCCAGCATCGCATCTGAAATTGCATCCGTCCCGACAGCGGATAGGTAATCCACCTGCCAGTCAGGCCGCAGCCGCTTCAGATACCACGCCGTGTTGAACGTATCGCCGGCAAAGCCCTGTTGCAGCAAACCGCCGCCAGCCGGAGCCAGCTCCACCATGCATTCCCCGACACAGACTGCCCGCATCAGACCATATGCCCGCCCCACGGCCCATGCAGACCGGTGCCCGGCTGGTCCAGCCGCTCAAAGCCATGCGCGCCAAAGAAATCGCGCTGTGCCTGAATCATGTTGGCGGTACCACGCCCGGTCCGCATCATGTCAAACCACGCCAGCCCCGCCGACAGCGCCGGCAGCGGCAACCCATGCGCCACCCCCACCGAAATCACCGACCGCAAGCCCGGCCCCGCCGCTTTCAGATGACCGACAAAGAACGGCGCCAGCATCAGCCCACGCGTCGGATCCTCTTCCAGGGCCGTCGCCATGTCGTTCAGCATCGACGACCGGATGATGCAGCCCTCGCGCCAGACCCGGGCAATCGCCGGCAGCGGCAGGTCCCATTTGAACTCCTTCGCAGCCGCCACGATCAGCGCAAAGCCCTGCGCGTAACACAGGATCTTCCCGGCAATCATCGCCTGCTCCAATTGTGCCAGCGTCAGCGCGCCTTTTGGCAGCGCCATCGGAGCCGCCCCAAACATCGCTTCACCGGCTTTGCGCTCATCCAGCCGCGCCGACACATTCCGCGCCATGACCGCCGCTTCAATGACCGGGATCGCCGCCGCCAGTTGCTGCGCCTCGATCACTGTCCAGCGGCCGGTGCCCTTTTGCCCTGCCTTATCGAGGATCACGTCCAGCATCGGCTTGCTGCCATCAACCGCCTTCGACACTGCCGCCGAAATCTCGATCAGATAGCTTTGCAGCGGCCCCTTGTTCCAGCCGTCGAATACCGCGCCAATCTCGGCGGCCGACATCGCCATCCCGTCCCGCATCACGCCGTAGATCTCGGCGATCATCTGCATGTCGGCATATTCGATGCCATTGTGCACCGCTTTGACGAAATGCCCCGCCCCGCCCGGCCCCATCCAGGTCGCACAGGGAATGCCCTGATATTTGGCCGAAATCGCCTCCAGCACCGGGGCCACCCGGTCCCAATCCGCTTTGTCGCCGCCGCCCATGATCGACGGCCCGTGCCGCGCACCCTCTTCGCCGCCCGACACCCCCATGCCAAGGAAGTGATAGCCTTTGGCCTCTGCCGATCGCCGGTTGGTGTCATGGAAATTGGCGTTGCCCGCGTCGATGATCAGGTCATCCGGCCCCAGCAGCGGTTTCAGCTTGGCAATCTCCTCATCAACCACCGGCCCCGCCGGCACCATCAGGATGATCGAGCGCGGCGGCTTGATCGCGGCCACCAACTCGGCCAGCGTCTCGGTCGGCACGATCATCGGCGCCAACTCCGACGCCCCGGCCTTGAAGGCATGGGTCACAGAGGTGGTGCGGTTCCACACTGCAATCTTGAAGCCCTTCTCGGCGATGTTCAGCGCCAGCATCGCCCCCATCGTCCCGAGGCCAATCAGCCCGATATGTGCATCCGCCATCGCCGTCTCCTCCCAAGGTTTGCGCTACCATAGCGTCGTGATCCGCCGGGGTGAAGCGTTGTCGCACCTTCACGCGGTTTGCATCTTTTTATGTCGTGACCTCGGTCAGCAGCGGCTTGCCCTCGAAATGCGCCACCAGATTGTCCAGCATCAGCTTGCCCATCGCCATCCGGGTCTCCAGCGTGGCCGAGCCGACATGCGGCTGCATCAGCACATTGGCCAACCCGGCAAAGCGCGGGTTGACCGCCGGTTCGCCCTCGAACACATCCAGCGCCGCCCCGCCAATCGCCCCCGCCTCCAGGGCGTCAAGCAGCGCCAGTTCATCGACATTCTGCGCGCGTGAAATGTTGATCAGCATCCCCTGCCCCAACGCCTCAAGCACCGCCGCACTCACGATATGCCGGGTCGAGGCATTGGCGAGCGCGGTCACGAACAGAAAGTCCGACCCTTTCGCCAGGTCCACTGGGTCCGCCACAAAGTTCCAGCCGTCCGGCGTGTCTTTCGGGCTGCGCGCCAGATAGCTGATCGCCATGCCAAAGCCATGCAGCCGGTGGCCCAGCTCCATTCCGATCCGCCCCAGCCCCAGTATCCCCGCCCTTTGCCCCCAAACCCGGCGCTGCAACGGATAAGGCCCGCGCCTGGCCCATTCGCCCGACCGCGCATAAGCGTCGCCGCCGACAAATCCGCGCGCCAAGGCGATCATCATCCCGACGGCCAGATCGGCGCATTCGCCGTCAAGAACCCCCGGCGTATTGGTCACCCGGATCCCGCGCGTCCTGCACGCCACCAGATCGACCGCGTTATAGCCCACGCCGTTGACCGCAATCAGTCTGACCTGCGGGCAAGCCGCCATGACATCCGCCGCAACCCCCAGACCGCCATCCGTCGCAATCGCCTCGATATGCGGCCCGACCCGGGCCAGAAATGCCGCCCTGTCGTTGGACTCAAACAGCTTGTGCAGGTCAAAACGCGCTTCCAGCGCCGCCCTGTCAAACTCCGGATAGGCGGCCAGTTGCAGGACCTGTGGTTTGCTCATCGCGATCTCCTCAATTACCCGGCGACCCTAAGGCAAGACCATCCGGGCCTCAAACCCCGAAACTTGCCCGGGTACAGGCGAGGCGAGTTCCAGCCCGCCCTCACTCTGCCGCAGGATCGTGGCAACAATCGCCAGCCCAAGGCCCGAGCCACCCGACCGCGACTCGCCCCGCACATAGCGCGTGGTCAGGCGGGACAGCACCTCTGGCGGCACCACTGCCCCTTCATTCACCACCCTGACCGTCCAGTCCTGACCCACTACCACCCGGATCGGGCGGCCCTTCTCGCCATGCAATGCGGCGTTTTCCAGCAGGTTGCGCAGGCAGATCGCAAAGGCATCGGCGTCCATCGCCACCATCAACTCCTGTCCCAACTGGTTATCGACCTCCACCACCACCGGCTCGGCCAACCGGCTGGTGAACTCTCCGACCACCGCTGCCAGGATCGGTGTCATGTTGATCCGTTCCGACAGCGTCCCCAACCCGGACTCGGCCCGGCTCAGTTGCAACAACTTCTCGGCGAACTCGACCAGACGTTTCAACTGCGCCTCGATCTCGATCACGCGCTCCGCCCCTTTGGCCGAGCCCAACTCGGCCTTCAGCCGCTGCACCTGCGCCAGGGCCCCGGCAATCGGCGTCCGCAACTCATGGGCAGAATTGGTGGCGAACACCCGCTCGGCATCCATCGCCGCCCTCAGCCGTTCCATCAACCGGTCCACCGCCGACACGATCGGCCGCAATTCGCGCGGCTGGTCCTTGCCGTCCAACGGCGCCAGATTGCCACCGCCGCGCTCGGCAATCTGCTGGCTGAGCCCGGACACCGGCGCCAGCGAGAACCGCGTCAACAGCCAGATCGCCAGGGCCATCAGCGGCACCAGCCAGGCCAACGGCCATAGCAATGCTCGTGTCGCCTCATCAATCGCCTCTGCCCGGTGCTTGCCCGGCTCCAGCACTGTCACACTGGTCCCCGTGGCACGGTCCACCGCGGTAAAGGCCAGCGTGCCCTGATACTGCACATAGCCGGGCTTTGGCGCGACCGGTGGCCTGAGGTCATCGACATCCCCGGTCACCATCACCAACCTGCCGCCGGCATCATAGACTGCAAAGGCCAGAAATCCCTGCGCGTCGTTCTCATATCCCTCGTTGAAGTCATGCAGCTCATGAACGGCGCCGTCTTCTCCCGCTTCACTGCCGCCATGTTCCGCCAGGCTTTCAAGAACCAGCGGCATCAACCGCCGGGCTGTGGCTGCCATGTTGTCGGTGACGATCTCGTCAATCTCACTGACAAACACATTGCGGGTCAGCGCCGCCGTGGTCCCCCAGAACAGCGCCATCAACACCGAAAGGCTTAGCATAAGGCGCAGCGCAATCGACATCTCAGCCCCCGTTCATCTTATAGCCCAAGCCCCGGATCGTCGTGATCGCCCCGCCGCCAAGCTTTTTCCGCAGCCGCGAGACATAGACCTCCACGGTATTGCTCTCGACTTCGGCGCCGAACGCATAGAGCGCCTCTTCGATTTCGGATTTGCTGACAACCGCGCCCACGGTCCGCAGCAGCCGCTCCAGCACCGCCCATTCCCGCGCCGACAGCGCAAGCGTCTCGCCGTCCAGCGCAATGCGCCGGTTGGCCGTGTCGATCGTCAATCCGCCGATGGTCCGCTCGGAGTTGGGTTCGCTGGCATAGCGCCGGGCAACGGCGGCAACCCGCGCGCTCAGTTCCTCCAGATCGAACGGTTTGACCAGATAGTCGTCCGCCCCGGCATTCAACCCTTCGATCCGCTGCGCAATCTGGTCGCGCGCCGACAGGATCAGCACCGCCGCCTTGTCACCTGCCCGCCGCATCTCGCGCAAAAGGTCAATCCCGCTGCCGTCGGGCAGGCCAAGGTCCAACAGCAGCAATTCATAGCCCGACACCGCCCGCAGATCCCGGGCCGTGGCCAGATCGCGCGCCCAGTCCACCGCGTGACCGGCCGCCGCGATATGATCGCGCACCGCGCCGCCGATCGCCCTGTCGTCCTCTACCAGCAGCACCCGCACCTGTTCGACTTTCCTTGCGGCCGACGGAAACCCCGTTCAGGCCCGTGTCAGCTTGGTCGGCTATTTGCACACTACAATCAGCACGCCGCCTCGGTTGCAAGCGCGACCATCGGCCCATGACCCAGAACCCAGAGGCAGATCATGAAAACCACCCTTCTCGCAGCTACCCTCGCCGTTGGCTTGACCGTGGCCGCCGCAGCCGACGCCAGATCGCTGACCATCGACCTGAAGATGGCCGGTTATTCCGGACGTCCGGCCTTCCTTGTGGCCTATGTCGTCGATGGCAATGGCCGTTATGTTTCAACGCTTTACGCAGCAGGCTCCAACGGTCGCTACTTCGAGCACTTTGACCGCTGGTTCCGCATGTTCTCCCGCGCCCGGCGCGGCGTCGACGGCACCACCGGGGCCAGCATGGGGTCGGGCGATGGCACCTCGGTGTCGGTCGATGTGCCAGATAGCGTGCTGAACGCCGGCTACACCCTGCGCCTCGAATCGGCGGTCGAGAGCCAGTATTATGTCCCGGACGAGGCCGAGGTTCCGCTGGATGATGCTCATAACGGCAGCGCCATTTCGGGCAAATCCTATGTCTCCTCGATGACCGTCAGCTTCTGATCCTGCTATGTGGCGCAACCTGCACTCCATCCTCGGACTGATCTCGCTGGTGCTTGTGGTCGCGCTCAGCCTCAGCGGCGCCGTCCTCGCCTTCTATCCGGTGCAGGACGGGCTGTCGTCACAGGTGCAGGCCACCACCGGCATCACCGTCGCCGATCTGGCCGGGCGGGTGGCGGCGCAGGTCCCTGACATTCAGGCGCTCCACCGTCGGCCCAGCGGCAAGATCGAGGTTGACTACACCGACGCCACCGGCGCGCCGCAAAAGGCGAATGTCGATGCGACGACCGGCAAGATCCTCGCCCCGGAAACCGGGCGCGGCGACTTTTACGATGCGCTCAAGACGTTCCATCGCTCGCTGTTCCTCGGTGAGAATGGCCGCATCGTCGCCGGGACCGGGGCTGTGCTGATGGCCATGGTCTCGGTCTTTGGCCTGCTGCTGCTAGTCTCGCGCATGGGCGGCGTCAGGCGCGTCTTCGACCGTCCCAAGGGCCAGACTGCCGGCCGCCTGCACACCATTATGACCCGTCTGACCGTGCTGCCCCTGCTGTTGTCCGCCATCACTGGCAGTTACATCGCACTGACCGAGTTCAACGTGATCACCGTCACCACCGCCCAGTCGCAGTCCTACCCCGCCTCAGCCGACTACAGCGGCCCGCCCGTCAGTCCCGGTACGCTCAAAGGCCTTGCCGCGGTCCCGCTCGCTGACCTGCGCGACCTGCAATTTCCCTATCCCGATGACCCGACCGACATTTTCACCGTGAAAACCGATACCGGACTGACCTTGGTCGACCAGTTCAACGGTGACGTGCTGGAAACCGTCCCTGCCACCACGTCCGAGCGCGTCTATGCCTGGTTCTATGCCCTGCACACCGGCGAAGGCCTCGCCTATATCGGGGCCCTGCTCGGCCTCTCCGCCCTGTTCGCCCCGCTGATCGGTTTTCTCGGCGTCGCAGTCTGGTGGCGCCGACGCAAGGCCGGTCAAGCCAGCGTCACCGCGAATGCCCCGGCAAACAGTGCCGAGATCGTCATTCTGGTCGGCTCCGAAGGTGGCACGACCTGGGGTTTCGCCCGCGTCCTGCACCGCGAACTCACCAAAGCTGGCAAATCGGTCCACCTCGCGCCGATGTCGGGCTTTCGGTCCCGCTATGACAAGGCCGAGCACCTGTTTTTTCTCGCCTCGACCTATGGCAACGGCCACGCCCCTGACTCGGCCGCGAACCTGTTGAAAACCCTGCGCAATGTTCCAGAAATCCCGCATTGGTCCTCCACTGTGCTAGGCTTCGGCGACCGCGCCTTCGCGCAATACTGCCAGTTCGCCAAGGACATCGACACCACCATCCAGGACCGTGGCTGGCCGCGCCTGATGTTGCCGACTTTCATCAATCGGCAATCCACCCAGGCCTTCGCCTCTTGGGGCGTGGCCCTCGGCACCCGCCTCGGTTTGAACCTGACGCTGACTCACGAAGTTGAGGTGCCGCCCACCCGCCGCTTGATTCTGACCGACAAAGAGGTTTATGGCACCGAGGTCCAGACCCCCACAGTCATCCTGCGCTTTCGCGAAGATCCGCCCGCGCCGCGCTCCCTGCTTGCCCGCCTGACCCGCGCGCAGACCTATTCGCCCACCGACCTGCTCGGCGTCCTGCCGCCCTCGGGCAAGATCCCCCGGTTTTATTCCGTGTCCTCGGCCGCCTCGTCCAGCGAAGTTGAAATCTGTGTTCGCAAACAGACCGGCGGCGAATGTTCCAGCTATCTTTGCGATCTGGAACCCGGCGATGCCATTCAGGCCTTTGCCCGCCCCAACCCGGAATTCACCCTGCCCGCAGGTCGCGCTCCGGTCATCATGGTCTCGGCTGGCACCGGCATCGCCCCGTTCATCGGCCTGATCCGCAGCAACACGCGCCACCGCCCGTTCCACCTGTTCTGGGGCGGCCGCTCGCCCGAATCCGATTTCCTCTATTGGGAACAACTGGATGCCAGCCTCGCCCAGCAAGACCTGACCACCTTGACCACCGCCTTCTCTCGCGTCCGTGGCGGCGCCTATGTCCAGAACCGCGTGGCAGCCGAGGCGGCCCGTCTCGCCGATCTGATCCGGCAAGGGGCTTCGGTCATGGTCTGCGGCGGCGATGCCATGGCGCGCGCCGTGCGTGAAGAATTCGAAACCATCCTCGCGCCACTCGGTCAATCCGTGCTAGGGTTGAAACAGCAAAACCGCTACCTCGAGGATATTTTCTGAACAAATGTTCACATTCCTCAAGAAACGCAAAACCGCTGCTCCCTCTCCGCCACCGGAAAGGCGTTTGCACCGCATTGTCGGACCCACGATGGGCACCGATTTCCGGGTTACTTTCGTCGCCGCCGAACTGGATGATGCGGCCATGGGCGGCCAATTGTTCCGTGCAGTCGACGCGGTGGATCAGGCGATGTCCACCTGGAAGCCCGCCTCCGCCCTATCGCAGTTCAACAACGCCCCGCTCGACAGCTGGTTCCCGGTCCCTGCCAATCTCGCCCTCGTGGTGGCGCAGGGCCTGGCGATTTCCGCCGCCACGCAGGGCGCGTTCGACATGACCCTCGGCCAGGCCGTCAACGCCTGGGGCTTCGGCCCTGACCGCATCGCCACCCTGCCCGACGCGCCACAACCGCTTGGCCAGTTCTGGGGGCTCTCCGCCCAACTCGACCCGCCTGCGCTGAAGAGGACCGCGCCCTTCGCACTCGACCTCTCCGGCATCGCCAAGGGATTCGGTGTCGACGAACTCGCCCGCGTGCTGGAGGCGCAGGGCATCAATGACTATCTGGTAGAGATTGACGGCGAGCTGCGCGCCCGTGGTCGCAAACCCGGCCTCGACGGCATCTGGACTGTGGCACTTGATGCGCCGATCCGTGGCCAACGCACCGCCTGGGACGTGCTGGAGGCCCGGGACTGTGCCCTTGCCACCTCGGGCGACTATCGCCACTTCGTCGAAAATGCCGGCAAACTCCGCGCCCACACCATCGACGGTCGCACTGGCTGGCCGGTTGCCAACACCCTAGCCTCGGTGACGGTGCGTCACACCAGCTGCATGGTCGCCGACGCCTGGGCTTCGGCGCTGATGGTCCTTGGCCCCAGCGACGGCCCAGCAGTGGCCGAGGCGCAAAACATCGCCGCCATCTTCCTGATCCGCGACGGCGACGGGATCACCGAGAAACGCATAGGCCAGTTTGGCACTGTCTGACCCTGTCTTCTGACAAATCGGTCCAATCAAACGCCAACGGGCGGCCCCGCAGGACCACCCGTCTTGTCCAAAACCCCCAAACCTACAGTGGGTTGTCGCAGCGGATCGTGACCTGCATGACCCCCTTCACCGCCGACGGCCATTTCAGATTGATCAAATTGTGCGACCCGCCCTGTTCGGCCTGCGAATAGGGCATGACATATTGCGCCGCACCGGAAACGTTGGTGACCGCCCCCTCAGGCACCATCGCTATGACGTTGCGGGCATAGGACCCGAACGGCATGTAATCCGCCGCATCGACCGACCACGTCGTCGCCTCGGTGTTCTGGCTGTGCTGCACCAGAACCGGGCTCAGGCTGGCCTGACTGACGCCGTTGTAGGTGTTGTTCTCGAACACCACATTACGGAAACTGTTGAAGGCCAGTGGGGCATAGGTGGTGTCGACCATCTCGATCCGCTCGATCGAGGAAGAGAACACCCGGAACGCATTGCCCACCACGATATAGCCGTTCAGCGAATGGCCCGGCCCGCGTGGCGTGACCACCAGCCAGCGAAACCACGGTGCCACGTCGGCGGCGGTAAAGATGTTGCCGGTGATGGTCAGCCCGCCAAAGGTGTATTCCGCGCTGAAATCCGGCGTGGCATCCTGCTCGTTCGACATTTCGATGAAGCAGTTGTAGATGTAGTTGCCAGTGATGAAGCTTTTCACATTGGGCAGGGTGAACACGATCCCCGCCCGCCTGACCCCCGCCGTCTCATTGTCGCCACCAAAGAAATGGTTGCCAAGAAAGATATGCCCAGTGCCGTTCAGCACGCCGAAATGGGCGAACCGGCTTGACCGGTTCAGCCGGATCTTGGTGTCGTTGGCGTTGACGTTGAAGGCAATCGTGGTGCGGTCCTGCGCCGCCATCGTCACCTCATTGGAAATGAATTGACAGGAGTCGATCTGCAGATCCTGACAGCCCCGCCCAGTCGAAGTGATGCCGCGATCCCGGGGCCGGTTGACGACCGAATCTGCCAGCCGGAACAACTCGCCATCCGGGGCCAGCAGGATCGTGCTGCACAACCCGTTGCACAGCATCTCGACATTGGTCACCTCGAACTTGGACAGCGCGTCGAAGCCCGAGAAATCCAGCATGTATTTGTAGCGGTCAAATGTGAAGGTCCGCGTTCCCGCCGCCGCCCACAACGGTTGACTCAACTGTACCGTGCCGGCGCTGACATTGCACGAGGTGACATAGACCTCACGCCCGACCCCGGTGCCGCTGACCCTTGCGCCGACCGTGATGTTGGCGACATTCGCCACCGCGGTCAGCTTGGTTGACTGGCTGATGGAATAGGTCGCGACCGAGGTCACGCTGTCGGTGTTCCACGCCGAAGAGGTGATCGCCTGAAGCTGGCCATTGCGGATCGCCCGCCGCTCGGCAAAGGTCGAAAGCCCGCACAACGCCGCCACATTGATCGGCGCATCAATCTCCACCCGTCGCCCTGCCAGATCAAGTTCGACATGGTCGGTGTAGAAGAACAGCGCCTGCAAGGCCCGCCTGAACCCGGCCAATTCGCCGCCAAACGCCGCCGTATAACTCGGCAGGTCAAAATTGCGCCGCAGCACCAGCTTGTCATTCGCCGCCATCGTCACCGTGCCCTCGAACTGCACCGGATTGTCGAAGGTCATCGAGTTCGACAGTTTGTAGTTGCCCTGCGGCACCAGCACCACCTTGCCTGCCGCCACATCATCGGCCGCGTTGAACGAGGCAAGGTCATCGGTCACCCCATCGCCGACCGCACCATAGTCCCACACATCGACCCAGTTGAACCGGGTCGACAGGAACACGTCCGAGGCATCCTCGATCACGATATCCTCGATCCGCACCACACCGCCGGTCGCGCCGGTCAGGTCCAGCCCGAAATGCCCGTAAATCGGGGCCAGACCCCAGACCATGTCGACGCCCTGCCGGTTGCCCGAACCGATGATCGCGCTGACCGAAACCACCTCGCCATAGGTCGTCAGCGCCACAGATGGCCCGATTTGCTGGGCCGAACCCACATTGTTGCCCGACGAATTGCCCGCCCATCCGGCAATCCGAACCGACGGCAGGGCCCCGCTGATCGCCTTGACCTGCGCCGTGACCCGCAAATACAGCCCCGGCTCGAACGGGATCGACTGAAAACACCGCAGCTTCATGGTCGAAACGGTCTTGGTCAGTTCCAGACAGCCACCAAAGTCCTGATCCGAAGGCACAAAAGCCGCGTTTGACTGCGATTGATAGCTACCCTGCCCGATCAGCCCCTCTTCGCGCGACCACAGGTCCAACCCCGCCGAGAATGGCGGCGGCATCAGCACCAGTCCTTCGGTAATTGCCTTGTTCATGCCCTCAACCCTCATCCGTTGCAGCCAATAGGGCGATGCGCCCGTGCGACGTCAGAGGTATCAAGCCAGTGTTAACGGCAAGAAAGGCAGGCGCGCGGTGGGGCGCGACGGAGTGCATCGGGTCAGATCCGACAATACTGGGTCCAGCCTCGGCAAAGCCCAGGATAATCTTGGCAAAATGAAAGGGAAGAGGTCAGGCGCCGACGTCGCCCGCTTTCTGCAACTGGACGGCGTTGATCAGCCAACCCTCCGGGCCCTGGATCATCTGATAATCCAGCAGATAGGCCTGGCCCTTCTGGTCCGTGATCCGCACCCGCTGCCACAAGGCTCCACCGACCGTCCGAAGGTCCTGCATTTCCACCTGAGCCGGGTTAACCACCATAGGATAGCCGGTTGCCACCATCGAGCCGAACGCTTCGGGGGTCTGGAAGATCGTATGGATATTGGGCGACGCGAAAGTGAATGCGCGGACAAAGTCACCGCCGCGAAACGCCTCGATCTGGGCGGTGATGGTGTGCTGGATCGGTTCTTCCTGGGCCTGTGACCGCCCGGCGGCCACAATCAGGCTCATGCAGATGATGAAAATGCGCAGCATGCTAACCTCCATTTCGAACCCTGTTGCCGATGATACGGGCGATCACGCCAAACAGTTTCACGTCGCGTCAAAAAAACCTACAGCACGCTGCGAAATGCCCGGCGCAATTCCCCCACCGCGTCGCGGTCATAGCAGCGGCCATGCGCCAGAATGACCGTATCGGGTGCCCAGTCCATCATCCGCCGCACCGCAGCGCGCAGCTTGTCCTTGCCGTCCCGAAAAGTCCAGGCCATGTCGGCGGGCATCCTGCCATCTGGGTCGGCCACATGGCCCAGCCACAGCAAGGGCCGCATCCAGAACGCCATCCGGGCCGGCTCGAAGTTCTCGATCAGGTCGGTCAGGATCAGCACCTTGGCTGCACGGTGAAAGAACACCACCTCCTGATGGACCTTGGAGCCGTGGACGATCATCTGATCAATTTGTCCAGCCCACGCTTCCGGGGCCGCTTCGTCCAGATCCCGGTCAAACTTCAGATCGGGCAACCGGGTGGCCGCCCGCGCCCGCACCCCCGGCGAGGCCCAGGCCGTGGTCGCGTCAAACGCCCGGGACCAGTCGGCGATATAGCTGTAATGGATCCAGTTCGGCGAGATCAGGTGCCGCACCCGACCCAACCCAGCCACGTCCCGCGCTAAGGCTGCGGTCAGCCGGATCGGTGAATGCAGGAACAGATCGCCATTCTCCAACCGGATCACCGTCATCCGCGTCGAAAAGGGCAGCCCGTAGAATGAAATCGCCGAACCGTCGACGATCCAGATGTCCGGCCCCACAGGCTTTAATACATCCAAGGGTTCGTAGCCCTGCATGCCGCAAGGCTACGCCCATTGCGCTCAGGTCACAAGGTCGCCGGCCAAGGCCCGGTCAATCAGCGCCACCGTCTCGGGCACGCCGTACAGGGCCACAAAGCCACCGAAGCGCGGCCCGTCGCTGGCACCCAGCAGCACCTCATACAGCGCCTTGAACCAATCGCGCAGCGGCTGGAAGCCATGTTCGTTGCCGACAGCAAACACCATGGTCTGCAAGCTGTCGTCGTCGCGTGGCCCGTCCCAGACCAACAGGCGGCCCCGCAGATCCTCGATCGCCGCGCGCTCCATGGCATTCGGTAGCCGGAACTGTCGCGTCGGCGCAATCCGGTCGGCGAAATACCGCACCGCATAGCCTGCCGCTGCGTCCAGATCAGGGTTCTTCTCCGGGCTGGCGTCCGGCGCATATTTCCTGATGAACCCCCACAGCCCCGCAGCCTCCGTCGCCCCAGCCACCGAGGCGAGGTTCAACAGCATCCCGAACGTTACCACCATATGGCTGGCCGGCGGGCTGCCCGAATGGATATGCCACACAGGATTGCTGACCTGGGCGTCGATGTCCTGCGTCGGATAGGCGCGCAGCTGCTGGTGATACTCATCCACCGCGCGCGGGATCACATCGAAATGCATCCGCTTCGCCGTTTTGGGCTTTTGATACATGAAATACGACAGGCTCTCGGTCGCCGCATAGGTCAGCCATTCGTCGATGGTCAGCCCGTTGCCCTTGGATTTGGAGATCTTCTGGCCAAACTCGTCCAGAAACAGCTCATAGCCGAAGTGGTTCGGTTTCCGCCCGCCCAGCACCTCACAAATTCCATCGTAGATCGGCGTGTTGGTCGAATGGTCCTTGCCATACATCTCGAAATCCACATCCAGCGCCGCCCAGCGGGCCCCGAAATCCGGCTTCCATTGCAGCTTTACATGGCCGCCCGTCACCGGCAGCGTCCACTCTTTCCCGGTCTCATCGTCAAAGGTGATCGTGCCATCCTTGGCGTTGACCTCCTTCATCGGCACATACATCACGCGGCCCGACTCGGGATGGATCGGCAGGAAACACGAATAGGTCTGCTGCCGCTCCTCACGCAGCGACTTCAACATGATCGCCATGATCGCATCATAACGCTCGCAAGCCAGCAGGAGGGTAGAATCGAACCGACCCGATTTGTAAAACTCGGTCGCCGAGATGAACTCATACTCAAACCCAAAGGTATCGAGAAACCGCCGCAGCATCGCGTTGTTATGCGCGCCAAAGCTGGCGAACTCGCGGTAGGGGTCCGGCACCGAGGTCAGCGGCATCTGCATGTACTGCCGCAACATCTCCTGATTGGGCACATTCTCCGGCACCTTGCGCATGCCGTCCACATCGTCGGAAAAACAGATCAGCCGCGTTGGTATGTCAGAAATCACCTCGAACGCCCGGCGGATCATCGTCGTGCGCGCCACTTCACCAAAGGTGCCGATATGCGGCAAGCCACTCGGCCCATAGCCGGTCTCGAACAGCACATAGCCCTTCTCCGGCGCCTTCTTCTCATAGCGTTTCATAAGTGCGCGCGCTTCTTCAAAGGGCCAGGCCTTGGACTTCATCGCCGCATCGCGCAGTGCTGACATCGCATTCTCCATCACACCCCCCAGCGGGGCGCGCCTGATCCTCTATTGCCGCGCCGGGTCAGGGTCAATAATCTAGCTGCAACCAAGGAGTGCCCATGTCCGATACCACACCCTCGATGTCCCCCCAGGATGCACTGGTCGCCGTGATGATCGCGGTGTCCGCGTCAGATCAAGAGATGAAGACGCCAGAGATGATCGCCATTCAGGCCATGGTCAACCTGATGCCGGTGTTTGCCGACTATGACAGCGACCGCATCAGTTCCACCGCGCAGACCGTGTTCGACCTGTTCGAAGAGGAAGACGGCCTCGCCGCCCTGTTCGGCC
>JBDTQR010000036.1:0-26749 GCA_039932095.1 bacterium
CACGGCGTCACATTACATTTTCTGGTCGCGCATGGATGGATGATCCGCCGTGGACTTCGGCGGGGGATGTGGTTCTATGTGTTCAGGCAACCGGAGTTCCGCCATGCGACCGACCTGCACCGCTACGACACTGGTTGACGACGCACGAGTGCGCGTCGCTCGCTTTGACTTTGCGCCGGGGGCCGAAACCGGTTGGCATCGCCATGGCCATGATTATGTAATCACCGCGATTACCGATTGCCCGATGCTGATCGAAGAACCGGGCGGCGGGCTGCGGCGGGTATTGGTGGTGGCGGGCACGGCCTACCGGCGCGATGCCGGGGTGGAGCACAACGTGGTGAATGATGGCGCGGTGCCGATGAGTTTTGTCGAGGTTGAGCTGAAATAGCCTGAATCAGGATGTATTTTGACAGGCGCAGTCACAGGTATTTTCACCCCATGCGGCAACGATCAATCGCGATTGCGCCCATCCAGCGGCAAGGCGCCGCGCTCCGCCATCTCGGGTCAACCTTGGCTATGGGCTGGGTGACAGCCGGAGCGGTGGCGACAGGTCAGCCGCAGTAGACAGCAGGGTCACAAAGTCGGCCTTGGGCTGGTCGGTCGCCCGTAGGGAGCAGCTGTTGTTCTTGAACTCGACCAGAAGATTGGTTCTGAGATCGGTCTTGATCCGGGCGCAGTCGAGGCGGCCGAGGGTCAGACCGCTGGCCGAGCCGGTGGCCACGGCATAACTGGTGATGCCGGGCTGTACCAGTTGCACGACGTAATGGTCTTGGCCAAGCGGGACGAAATAGCTTCGTGCGCCACCCGGGGTCAGCCGGTAATGGTAGTTTTCGGGCGTTGCGGTTATGGTGGCGGGCAGATTCAGGCCGGATTGGTCAGGACCGGACAAGGCAAGCGTGACGGGCTTGTTGCCGAACAGCAGGCTGGCATCGGCATCGCCAAACTGCGCTTCGGTCGATTGCAGGACGCAGGCGGACAGGCCGAGGCTGGCGGCCAAGAGAGGAATGATGTGTCGCATGGCACCCCTTTGGCGGCGCTTGCCGCTTGGGTCACCATGGCACCGGGGCAAAGTCCGCGCAATGCGGGGCAGAGGCGGATCAGCCGATTTGAGCCTTGGCGGGATTGTCAGCGGTCACAGCGGTTCACCGGGCAGCAGGCTGGCCTGCATGATCCAGTCGGTCAGTTGCGCCTGATCCCATGGGTCGCTCTCATGGATATGCAGATAGCGGGTGTCGCGGCTTTTGGAGGCGACGGGCGGCATTGGGGTCAGCGACCGGCCGCGAAAGAAACTGACGCTGATATAGGATTTGTAGCAGTAAAACCCGAGAAACCAACCCGGCGCCCGGCCATAAAGCGGCGTGTTCCATTTGACGGCCTTGTCAAGATCAGGGACGAGGCCCATGATCAGCGCGTCAAGCCGTTCGCCCAGCGGACGTTTCCAGCCCGGCATGGCGGCGATATAGGCCTGCACCGGCCCGTCGCCGTACCCCATCGCGATCTGCGGATTGCCGCTGGACAGGAGTTTGGCCGGCGGTTTGGTCATCAGTGCGGCATCAGCCAGACTGCGCCAGCAGCGCCTGAAGGCCGCTGACGATCAGGCGGTGATCATCTTCCTGCGGCAGGCCCGAGGCGGTTGCAACGGCGACCATGCCGACCCCCTGCACCCGCACCGGCACAGCGCCGCCATGATCGGCATAGTCAACCTCGGACAGGCCATCGCTGGCCAGCGTTCGTTTGCGGTCTGCCAGTTTCAACCCGACCAGCATCGAGGCCCGGCCGGTCATCAGGGCGGTATTGCTTTTGCGCCGCGCCCAATTGTCGTTGCCCGCCTGCGAGCCGGGCAGGGCGGCGTGAAAGAAGGTCCGGTTGGCGTTGCGGATATTGATCACCACTGGCATGCCCTTGGCGAGGTCCAGCAGGATCTGGCCAAGTCGCAAAGCCGTCGCCTCGTCAAACAGCGGCAGGATGAGATGGGCCTCTTCAGCCTCAAGTTCCGGGATGTCGAGTGTCATGGGCTGGGTCCTTGATCGGGATGGACGGCACTATGGCACGCTGCCGCCCCAAGTCAAACGCTTGGCGCAAACAGTTTTAGGACTGGGAAATGGCGGCTGGATGGCTGCGCGGGCCGGGCTGCCGGGCCTATAGCGCGCCGATGCCGCGCAGGATCATGGTCTTGACGCTGTCCTTGGCGGCCTGCCACTCCACATCGGTCAGGGGTTTGCCGCCGTTCAAGGTTTCGATCTGGTGGCCGAAGTCGGCGTAGTGCTGGGTGGTGGCCCACAGCATGTAGAGCAGGTGTTCGGGATTCACCGGTTGCATCTTGCCCGCCGCGATCCAGCCTTCGATGAGGCGGGCGCGGCCGGTGGTCCAGTCGCGCAGCGTGGTTTCAAGATAGTCCTGGATGACCGGCGCGCCATGCATGACTTCTGACGCCCAGACCTTCGAACCATCGGGACGGCGGCGCGAGATTTCCATCTTGGCATCGATATAGGCGCCAATGCCTTCGACCGGGCCCGATGCGTTGTCCATGCTGTCGGCGGCGTGCAGCCAGATTTCAAAGATGTTGCGCACGACCTGGCGGTAGAGGTCCTCCTTGGTGGCGAAATAGTAGTGCAGATTGGCTTTGGGCAGGCCCGCCAGATCGGCGATCAACTGCATGGTGGCACCGCCAAACCCGGCCTCGGCAAAGACCTTTTCAGCGGCCTGCAGGATGGTGGTTTCGTTTTGCTGCCTGATTTCGAGGCGGCTTGTCGGACGGGCGGTTTGGGACGCATTGTGGGTCACGCGGATGCCTCAGATTCAGGTTGACCGCTTGGTCAGGTTCTGTAGCCTTCTGTCTGACCATACGGTCAGGAAACGAGTCGCGGCAAGGGGCGTCAAGACCCTTTGGAGGGAGAAGAAGATGGCTGAGGGTGACAACCTGCGGATCAATTCGGCCCGGCTGTGGGACAGTCTGATGGAGATGGCCAAGATCGGGCCGGGGGTTGCGGGCGGCAGCAATCGGCAGACCCTGACGGATGCAGACAGCGAGGGGCGGCATCTGTTCCAGCGCTGGTGCGAGGCGGCGGGAATGACCATGGGGGTCGACACCATGGGCAACATGTTCGCGACCCGTCCGGGGACCGAGGACCTGCTGCCGGTCTATATGGGCTCGCATCTCGACACCCAGCCGACCGGCGGGAAATATGACGGGGTGCTGGGTGTGCTGGGCGCGCTGGAGGTGGTGCGGTCGTTGAATGATCTGGGGGTGCAGACCCGGCATCCGATCGTGGTGACCAACTGGACCAATGAAGAGGGCGCCCGGTTTGCGCCGGCGATGCTGGCGTCGGGGGTGTTTGCGGGGCTGCATACCGAGGATTATGCCAAGGGACGCAAGGACCTGGACGGCAAGGCGTTTGGCGAGGAACTGGCACGGATCGGCTGGGTCGGTGATGAGGTGGTGGGCGCCCGCAAGATCCATGCGATGTTCGAACTTCATATCGAACAGGGGCCGATCCTGGAGGCCGAGGGCAAGACGATTGGCGTGGTCACCCACGGTCAGGGCCTGTGGTGGCTGGAGATTACGCTGACCGGCAAGGACGCCCACACCGGCAGTACGCCGATGGCGATGCGGGTCAATGCCGGGCTCGGCATGGCGCGGATCACCGAGCGGGTGCATCAAATCGCGATGGCGCATCAGCCGAATGCGGTGGGGGCGGTGGGCCAGGTCACGGTATTTCCCAACAGCCGCAATGTGATACCGGGCAAAGTTGTCTTCACGGTGGATATCCGCTCGCCTGAGCAGGCCAAACTCGACCTGATGAAAGGCGAGGTGATCCGCGCCGCCCATGCCGTGGCCGCCGAACTGGGGCTGGGCTGTGGCATCGAGGAGGTCGGCCATTTCGACCCGGTGACCTTTGACCCCGGTCTGGTGAAAGTGGTCCGCTCCATTGCCGAGAAGCTGGGCTATGGCCATATGGATATCGTGAGTGGCGCCGGGCATGACGCCTGCTGGATCAACCGGGTGGCGCCCACCACGATGATCATGTGCCCCTGTGTTGGCGGGTTGTCGCACAACGAGGCGGAAGACATTTCCGAAGAATGGGCGGCGGCGGGGGTCGACGTGATGCTGCATGCGGTGCTTGAGGTGGCGGGGGTGGTGGGGTGATTCCGGCTGGTTTCGAGTTCCACGCCGTCCCGGGCTTGACCCGGGACCTCGACCCACCGGGAGATGGCCTTGGGGTATTTCGTCTACATCATGGGCTCGCGACCGGGTGGGGCGCTTTATGTCGGTTCGACCAACAACCTGCGCCGCCGCGTCGAAGAGCATCGCGCAAAGCTGCAACCGGGGCACACTGCCAAATACAACATCACCCATCTCTACTGGTTCGAGGAGCATCCGACCTACAACGAGGCGCTGGCACGGGAGCGGCGGATCAAGGGTTGGCTTCGAACCTGGAAGGACCAATTGATCATGGCAGTGAATCCCGAGTGGCGGGATCTGGATGCGGATATTCCGTGGTGACGGATGGGTCGAGGTCCCGGGTCCGGCCCGGGACGGTGGGGCCTGCTGTGACGGCGCGGACGGTGTTGCGGACAAATGACACGAGGTCCCGGGTCAAGCCCGGGACGCCGTGGGAAGGGTTGAGAGGATAGCACCATGACCACCATCATCAAGAACGGCACCATCGTCACCGCGGACCTGACCTACAAGGCCGATGTCCGCATCGAGGGCGGGGTGATCACCGAGATCGGGCCGGGTCTCAAGGGCGGGACGGAGCTTGACGCGACCGGCTGCTATGTCATGCCCGGCGGGATTGATCCGCATACCCATCTGGAGATGCCGTTCATGGGCACCTACTCCACCGATGATTTTGAGAGCGGCACAAGGGCGGCTTTGGCGGGGGGGACGACGATGGTCGTGGACTTCGTGCTGCCGGGCCAGGGTCAGGGGCTGATGGATGCCGCACAGATGTGGCACAACAAAAGCGGCAGGGCGAACTGTGACTATTCTTACCACATGGCGGTCACCTGGTGGGGGCAGAAGGTCTGGGAGGATATGGAGCTGTCGGTCAAGGCCGGCATGACCTCATTCAAGCATTTCATGGCCTACAAGGGCGCGTTGATGGTCAACGATGATGAGATGTACCAGTCGTTCAAGCGGGTCGGCGATCTGGGCGGGCTGGCGCTGGTCCATGCCGAGAATGGCGATGTGGTGGCGGAGTTGACGGCGAAGCTGCTGGCCGAGGGCAATACCGGGCCGGAGGCGCATGCCTATTCGCGGCCGCCGCAGGTTGAGGGGGAGGCGACCAATCGGGCGATCATGATTGCCGATATGGCGGGGGTGCCTTTGTATGTGGTGCATACGTCCTGCGAGGATAGTCATGAGGCGATCAGGCGGGCGCGGATGGCTGGCAAGCGGGTGTGGGGTGAGCCGTTGATCCAGCACCTGCTGCTCGATGAGTCGGAGTACATGAACCCGGATTGGGACCACGCGGCGCGGCGGGTCATGTCGCCGCCGTTCCGCGACAAGAAGCATCAGGATAGTCTGTGGGCAGGGTTGCAGAGCGGATCGCTTTCGGTTGTGGCGACGGATCATTGTGCGTTCACCACGGCGCAGAAGCGGTCGGGCCTCGGGGATTTCTCCAAGATCCCGAACGGGACCGGTGGGCTGGAGGACCGGATGCCGTTGCTGTGGACCCATGGGGTCGGGACCGGGCGGTTGACGATGAACGAGTTCGTGGCAGTCACCTCAACAAACATCGCCAAGATCTTGAATTGCTATCCGAAAAAGGGCGCGGTGCTGGTGGGGGCTGACGCCGATCTGGTGGTATGGGATCCGGCGAAGGAGAAGGTGATCACGGCGGGGTCTCAGCAATCTGCCATTGATTACAACGTGTTCGAGGGCAAAGCTGTAAAAGGCCTGCCGCGCTATACGCTGACCCGGGGGATGGTGGCGATTGACGATGGGGCGGTGAAGACGCAGGAGGGCCATGGGCGGTTCGTGGCCCGCGAGGCGCGGCCTGCGGTCAACCGGGCGCTGTCGGCGTGGAAGGACCTGACCGACCCACGTCCAGTGGTGCGGACGGGTATTCCTTCGACGGGGGTTTGACAGGGTGGAAACGCAGGATCCACCGCTGCTTGATGGTCGCTTTTTTCTGACACCTTTCGCCATGGTCGCAATTGCGGTGGGTGCGCTGCTGACTTGGCGCGCGTTTTCTCCGAACAGGTATCGCTCATGAGCAATTCCTTGATGTCAGGTTATCAAAGCCTCCAACTCCGGCAGCAGGACCACACTTTCCTGTTCATGCGGGTCGGTGCGGGCGATGACGGCTGTGGCTATGCCGGGGCCGGGGTTGAAGGGGAGGTGGGGCATGTCGGCGGGTATGTAGAGGATGTCGCCGGCTGTGACCTCCATGGTGTGTTCCAGGCGCTCGCCCCAGTGCATCACAGTCACACCCTCCAGCATGTAGATGGCGGTTTCGTGGGTCAGGTGTTTGTGGGCCTTGGCGCGGCCACCGGGCGGGATGGTCAAGAGGTGCATGCAGATGGCGTCGGCGCCGACCGATTCCCTGCTGATGCCTTCGTTATAGGTAAAGCCTTGCTTTCCGGCGTAAAGTCCGGTGGGGCGGAGTTTGCGGCACTCTTTCATTCTGTCTCTCCTTTACGGGGTGATCGCGACTATCATAGCGCAGAACTGGGCGGGGTTTGATGAAAGATACCATGAACCCGGCGGTGATCGAGGCGCGCGGCGTCGATCTGGTGTTTCAGACCGGCGACGGGCCGGTGCAGGCGTTGAAGGATGTCAGCCTGGCGATTGGCCGGGGCGAGTTTGTCTCGTTCATCGGGCCGTCGGGCTGTGGCAAGACCACCTTTCTGCGCGCGATTGCCGCGTTGGAGCATCCGACTGGGGGCACGCTGACTGTAAATGGCATGACACCGGAAGAGGCGCGGAGGCAGCGGGCCTACGGTTATGTTTTTCAGGCGGCGGGGCTGTATCCTTGGCG
The DNA here is from genome assembly GCA_039932095.1 of bacterium. GTDB lineage: Bacteria > Pseudomonadota > Alphaproteobacteria > Rhodobacterales > Rhodobacteraceae > Stagnihabitans. The sequence continues at coordinate 6,987 of JBDTQR010000036.1, forward strand.
GACAATTGCGAAGAATATCTCGTTGCCGCTTGAAATCATGGGGTTTTCGCGGACTGACCAGCAGGCGCGGGTCGAGCGTGTGCTCGAATTGGTGGAGCTTTCCGGATTTGGCAAGAAGTTTCCGTGGCAATTGTCGGGGGGGATGCAGCAGCGGGCCTCGATTGCGCGGGCTTTGGCGTTTGATGCCGATCTGCTGCTGATGGATGAGCCGTTTGGTGCGCTGGATGAGATTGTCCGCGACCGGTTGAATGAAGAGGTGTTGAAGCTTTGGGCGCGGACCGGCAAGACAGTCTGTTTTGTCACCCATTCGATCCCGGAGGCGGTGTATCTGAGCACCCGGATCGTGGTAATGAGCCCGCGTCCGGGGCGGATTACCGATGTGATAGAGAGCCCCCTGCCGAGAGAGCGGCCACTGGACATTCGCGACAGCCGGGAGTTCATCGAGATTGCGCACCGCGTGCGTGAAGGCCTGCGGGCCGGGCATGGGGATGGGATATGAACGGGATTGTGCTGGCGTATCTCGCAGGATCGACTGCGGTGTTCATGGCGGCGAATGCCACGCTGAAAACCTATGCGGTGAAAGGCGGACCCTGGGTGTTGCTGGCGGCGTTGCTGCTGTTCTGCGTTGGCAATTTCCTGATGGTGCGGGTGATGCGGGAAAACGGGTTGGGTCTGGCGATTGCGCTGTCGCTGATCTTTCAGCTGATCGCGATCACTGCGATGGCGATGGTGGTCTTTGGCGAGCGGCCCTCGGGCTTACAGGTCGCGGGGCTGGTACTGGGCATTGTCGCGGTGACGATGATCATCTGGCCGCAGGGGGGCGCGGCATGACGGGAGCAGGCTTCCGGGAGGCGGCGGAGCGGGGGGGTCACACCCCCGCGCACCATTGCCGAGGGGCAATGGTGCGACCCCCGTGGGATATTTATCGACAGATGAATGGCGGAGGCCGGTTTGCGTAGTGTGCTTCCCATCGTGACGGTTTTGGCGGTGATCCTGGCGCTGTGGTATGCGGCTGTGGTCTGGATGAATGCGCAATGGGTCTATGATCAGGCGGCGCGGGCCAAGGTTGAGGTGACGTTCGGACAGATGGTCGGCGAGACGATGAACCTGGAGCGGCCGGTGTTGCCGGCGCCGCATCAGGTGTTTGGCGAATTGGGGCGGTCGGTGTTCGGCATGGCGGTGACCTCGAAACGCTCGCTGGTCTATCATGCCTGGGTGACAATTTCGGCAACTTTGCTTGGCTTTGCGATAGGCACTGTGTTTGGCATCCTGCTGGCGGTAGGGATCATTCACAACCGGGCGATGGACCTGTCGGTGATGCCCTGGGCCATTGCGTCCCAGACAGTGCCGATCCTGGCGATTGCGCCGATGATCATAGTGGTGCTGTCGTCGGTGGGCGTGACGGGGTTGCTGCCGAAAGCTGTCATTTCGGCGTTTCTGTCGTTCTTTCCGGTGTTGGTCGGCATGGTGAAGGGGTTTCGCAGTCCCGAGCAGATGCAGTTGGACCAGTTGGCGACCTGGAACGCCTCGGCGGCGCAAGTATTCTGGAAGCTGCGGTTGCCGGCGTCGATGCCCTATCTGTTCACCTCGCTGAAGGTGGGGATTGCGGCGTCCCTGGTGGGCGCGATTGTCGGTGAGATGCCGACCGGAGCGGTTGCGGGGTTGGGGGCGCGGCTGCTCAGCGGCAGCTATTACGGCCAGACGGTGCAGATCTGGGCGGCGCTGTTTGCGGCGGCGGCGGTGGCGGCGGTGCTGGTGATGGTGGTGGGCGGGCTAGAGCGCGCGACCTTGCGGCGGATGGGGATGGCGGCGTGATGTGGGTGTTGGCGGCCTTGGTGGTGTGGCTGGGGGCCTGGGCGCTGAATGTCTGGCTGTCGCATTCGGCCTTGGTGACCTCGCGGGTCGGGCGGCTGGTGGTGCCGGCGATTTTCGGGGTGACGGTGCTGTTGGTCTGGGAGTTTGTTGTGCTGGGGCTCAAGGTGCCGGGGGTGATCTTGCCGCCGCCTTCGGCGATCTGGACGCGTATCATCAGCAGCCTTGACCTGTTGGCCAGGGATTTCAATCAGACCTTCGTCAAGGGCGCATTGACGGGCTATGCTATCGGCTGCGGGGCAGCGTTCTTGACGGCTATTGCGATCGACCGGTCAGAGTTCTTGCAGCACGGGTTGTTGCCGATCGGGAATTTTGTCGCGGCATTGCCGATTGTCGGGATCGCGCCGATTCTGGTGATGTGGTTCGGCTTTGACTGGCAGTCGAAGGCGGCTGTGGTGGTGGTCATGGTTTTCTTCCCGGTGCTTGTCAACACCGTGGCGGGTCTGGCGGCGTCGGAACGGATGCAGCGCGATCTGATGGCGACCTGGGGAGCATCGTATTGGCAGAGCCTGGTGAAGCTGCGCCTGCCCGCGGCGATGCCATTCATCTTCAACGGGCTGAAGATTGCGACAACCCTGGCGATGATTGGCGCGATTGTTGCCGAATTTTTCGGCAGCCCTATTGTGGGGATGGGGTTTCGGATTTCGACCGAGGTGGGCAAGCTTGGCCTCGACATGGTTTGGGCCGAGATTGCCGTGGCAGCTTTGGCCGGTTCCGCGTTTTATGGTGTCGTGGCGATGATTGAGCGGGGGGTGACGTTCTGGCACCCGTCGCAGCGTGTGAAGTGAGAAAAAGGGGCGCCGTGGTGGTAGGCCCCGGGTCAACATGGAGGTTGATGATGAAGAAGCTACTTACGGGGGCTGTGCTGGCCGCGATGGCAGCAGGGGCCGCGCAGGCGGAAGATTCGGTGAAGCTGCAGCTGAAATGGGTCACCCAGGCGCAGTTTGCCGGCTATTACGTGGCCGCGTCCAAGGGCTATTACAAGGACGAGGGACTGGATGTCACCATTCTGCCGGGCGGGCCGGATGCAGCGCCCGAGCAGGTGATTGCCGGTGGCGGTGCCGATGTCATCGTCGACTGGATGCCGTCAGCCCTGGCGGCACGCGAGAAGGGCTTGCCACTGGTCAATATTGCCCAGCCGTTCAAACATTCGGGCCTGATGCTGACCTGCCTGAAAGAGACCGGCATCAAGACGCCGGCCGATTTCCCCGGCAAGACGCTGGGCGTCTGGTTCTATGGCAACGAATATCCGTTCCTGGCCTGGATGAGCCAGCTGGGGCTGAAGACTGATGGCTCGGACGGTGGGGTGACGGTGTTGAAGCAGGGCTTCAACGTCGATCCGCTGTTGCAAAAGCAGGCTGCCTGCATTTCGACCATGACTTACAATGAATATCATCAGGTGCTGGAGGCTGGGGTCAGCGCGGACGATCTGGTGACGTTCAAATACGAAGACATGGGAGTCGCCACGCTGGAGGACGGGCTTTACGTGCTGGAAGACAGCCTGAAGGACCCGGCGTTCGAGGACAAGATGGTACGGTTTGTCCGGGCCTCGATGAAAGGCTGGAAGGATGCCGAGGCCGACCCGGATGCGGCGGCGATGATCGTGCTGGATGCCGACACCACGGGCGCACAGACCGAAGGGCATCAGAAGACAATGATGGAAGAGGTCGCCAAGCTGACCGAAGGGTCGAATGGCGCGCTGGATGAGGCGGATTACAAGCGCACCGTCGCCACGCTGCTGGCAGGCGGTTCGGACCCCGTGATCACCAAGGAGCCGGAGGGCGCCTGGACCCATGCGATCACCGACAAGGCGCTGGGCGCGATGTAGGTCGGCCAAAAATCGGGGGCGCGCGCCAAAGATGGCGCGGCCGTTGAATGACGCGCGTCCGGGCAACCGGGCGCGCTTTTCTTTGGTGGGTGTCGGCAAATCAACGTTTTGCTAACCCGTTGCGAGGCAGGGTGGCCGGGTTGGAAGGCAGAGGTTTGGCATGGCGGACGCGGGCTTGGGCATCTTGCGGCGCAAGGTGGCTGCGATGAAGGCGCAGGCGGCAGAGGGCGGGCCAGGGGCGGATCGCTGCTGGCGGCTGGCTCTGGCGCGGGCGGCGCGCGACAAACTGAAGGTCCAGCTGGACTTTCGCACGATGACGCTGGAGCGTCGGTCATTGGCCGAGATCATGGAACTGCCACCGGACCGGTCGCTGATCGCGGTGCTGGATGGGCCGGATGAGGGGCTGGGCGCGCTTGTCCTTGGCCCGGCGGTGATGGCGGCGTTCATCGAGGCGCAGACCATGGGCCGGGTAAAGTCGAGCGAACTGGTGGCGCGCAAGCCGACCCGCACCGATGCGGCGATGGTGGCGGGTGTGCTGGACGCGGCGCTGCAAGGCCTTGAAACGGCGCTGTCGGATGAGGCTGATCTGGTCTGGGCGGGCGGCTTCCGTTATGCCAGCTTTCTGGATGATCCGCGGCCGTTGGGGCTGTTGCTGGAGGATGTGCCCTACCGGGTGCTGCAGGCCGAGGTTGAACTGGGCGGCGGCGCGCGGCATGGCGCGATCATCCTGGCGCTGCCAGCCGTGGGGCGCGGGCGCGCGCCCATGGCAAAGGAAGATGACGCCGGACCGGCAGAGCATGGCCACGTTTTCACCCAGGCGCTGTCGGAACGGGTCAACGGATCGGTCAGCCGGCTGGAGGCGGTGCTGGCGCGGGTGGTGATGCCGTTGGCGGCAGTGATGGCGCTGAGCGAAGGCGCGGTGCTGCCGTTGCCGCAGGCGGCGCTGGATCAGATCAGCCTGGAGGGGCTCGATGGCAGGCGGGTGGCCGAGGGGCGGCTGGGGCAGAACCGCGGGATGCGGGCCGTGCGGCTGCGCGATGCCGCGGTCAGCGGCTTTGCCGATCAGGTTGCGGGCAGCGGGGCGGCGCAAGACAAACCTGCGCCGGACTTGCCGTCATTGGACGATCTGGGCACGATTGACGGCGGATTTCCCGCGATGAATATCGACCCGGCGATGTTTCAGGCGACCGGGACTGATTGAGGATCACCGGAGGCCCCGGATCAGGTCCGGGGCGGCCTGGCCTTTGGGGGGTTATTTCGCGGCCAAAGCCTCAAGCGTGGGGCGCAGATGGTCGAGGCGGTAGCCGAAGCGGGCCGGGATGGCGATCAGGTCGTCGGCGGGCATCGCGCCTGCGTTCATCATCGCCCAGATGATCGAACAGCGATTGCCGGAGGCGCAATAAGCGAAGACCGGGCCGGTGGCGGCAGCGACGGCGGCGGATTGGGCCGCGATGTTGTCGGGCGTGAAGCTGCCGGGGATCAGCGGATTGATGACGAAGGTCAGGCCGAGGGCCTCAGCCGCCTTGCGCATCTGTGCGGCGTGCAGGTCTTCGGAGATCTCGCCGTCAGGGCGGTTGTCGATGACCGTGGTGTAGCCGGCGGCCTTGATGGCGGTCAGGTCGGCGGCCTCGATCTGGGGCGAGACGGCATAAGTCGGGGTGAGGGCGCGGATTTCCATGGCATTCCTTGGGGTTGCGGCAGCGTCAATGCGGTTGCGGATCGCGGGTGCGACATACATACCCAAAGCGAGCGCAATTAGAAAGACCAGGCCGCCCACACCGCCAAAGCTGAGTGAGGCGATCGACGGGCCGGGGCACAGCCCGGCGAGCGCCCAGCCCATGCCGAACAGCACCGAGCCGAGGATCAGGTTGGGGCCGACGTCACGCTTGGGCGGTTCGGGCAAGGCGAAGCCGAGATAGGAGGTTTCGCGCCGGGCGGCGACGCGCCAGGCCACCGCCATCGGCAGGATCGCGCCGCCCATCACGAAGGCCAGCGTCGGGTCCCAGTCGCCGAACACGTCAAGCCAGCCCTGTACCTTCACCGTGTTTGTCATGCCGGAGATCAGGAGACCGGCACCGAACAGGCCCCCGGCGAGAAAGCCGAACAACAGACGCTGCATCTCAGATCACCCCCAGCACATGGCGGAACAGCGCCATCGTGATGCCACCGGCCAGCACATAGAACACGGTGGCGACGATGCCGCGCAGCGACAGGCGCGAGATGCCGCAGACGCCGTGGCCAGAGGTGCAGCCGTTGGCGAGCCGCGTGCCAATGCCGACCAGCAGGCCCGCCGGGATGATGACCAGCCAGTTGCTGGTCAGATGGGTGGCGGTGCCGGGGATCAGCAGCGCCAGCACGGCGGGCACCGCGACAGTGCCCGCGACGAACACGGCACGGTCGGGCCAGCTTGACCAGCCGGTGCCATCGAACAGCCCGCCAAGGATGCCGGAGATCCCCATGATCCGGCCATTCATCAGCAGATACATCGAGGCGGCGAGGCCGATCATCAGCCCGCCCACCAAACCCAGAAGCCAGGATATCGGCATGACCCCCCCTTTTCAGAGCCTGTTGACCGGGACCTTCAGATAGGTGGTTCCGCTGTCGTCAGGCTCGGGCATATGACCTGCCCGCATGTTGACTTGCAAGGACGGGATGATCAGGCGCGGCATGGCGAGGGTGGCGTCACGCGCCTCTCGCATCGCGATGAACTCTTCCTTGGGACGCCCGGCGCCGACATGCTTGTTCAGTGCCTTTTGCGCGCCAACCGTGGTTTCCCAAGCGTAATCCTCGCGGCCCGGCGCCTTGTAGTCATGGCCGACGAAGATCCTTGTGTCATCGGGCAGAGAGAGGATGCGCTGGATGCTGTCGAACATCGTCGCCGCCGAGCCGCCGGGGAAGTCGCAGCGCGCCGTGCCAAAGTCGGGCATGAACAGGGTATCGCCGACAAAGGCCGCGTCGCCGATCACATAGGTCAGGCAGGCGGGGGTGTGGCCGGGAGTGTGCATCACCTCGCCGCGCATCTGGCCGATCATGAAACGGTCGCCATCCTTGAACAGCTGGTCGAATTGCGAGCCGTCGCGGGCAAACCTTGTGCCTTCGTTGAAGACCTTGCCGAAGGTGTCCTGCACCACGGTGATCTGTGCGCCGATGCCGAGGCTTCCACCGAGAGCCTCTTGCAGATAGGGGGCGGCGGACAGGTGATCGGCATGGACATGGGTTTCGAGCACCCATTGCAGGGTCAGCCCGTGGTCGCGGATGAAACTGATCACCGCGTCGGCGGCGCGGGTGTCGGTGCGACCGGACGCATAGTCGAAATCCAGAACCGAATCGATGACGGCGCAGGACGAGCCCTGCGGGTCGGCGACGACATAGGTCACGGTGTTGGTGGCTTCGTCGAAAAAGGCGTGGACGGCTGGGGTCATGATAGCCTCGGGGTTAGAGCGAAGGGGGTAGAGTACACCATCACAGAACCTCGCCTTTGACGCGGATCAATACACGCGCTGGGGCGTTGGTGTATTGTGACATAAGAACTGGAGGAAGACATGACAACTTTGAGCGAACGCAAGGTGCAGTTGCAGGATCGGCTGGGCGTGCTGACCCACAGGATCGAAGAGATCGAGGCGGAACTGCAGTCACATCAGACCCGGGACTGGGAAGATCAGGCGACCGAGCGCGAAGGCGACGAGGTGATGCAAGAGATTACGCAAGGTTCCGCCACCGAGATCCGCGCGATCAACGCGGCGCTGGAAAGGATCGAGGCCGGCACTTATGGTATCTGTGTGATCTGCGGCGTCGGGATCGAAGATGCCCGGTTGGACCTGCTGCCGTTCACGCCATTTTGCAAGGATCATGCGCCATGACACATCCCATCCCGGGACCTTTGGATATTGCCCGCATCGCCACAGAAACGGCTGAGGCGCTGGTAGAAGAAGAGATGCGCCTGCTTGCCGCACTGAACATGCCGCCGAAGCCGTTGACCGACGCCGAAAAGAAGGAACGGCAGGACGAAATTGACGCGGGTTTTGACAACCTGCCGGTTTGATTGCGTCCGCGAACGCCTTGGCTGTTGCCAAGGGGTGCGCTGCTGGACTTAACTGCGCGACACGTTCAGTCGGGAGAGTGGTGTGCAGGATCAGGCAATGACCGATGCGTCGGTGGTCCGGTTGGACCGGGTCGGGACGGTGATGGTGCTGGTTCTGACCCATCCGCCGGTCAATGCCCTGTCGTCGGCGGTACGTCAGGGGCTGAGCGAGGGGCTGGCGCAGGCGCTGGCCGATCCGGATGTCACAGCCATCATCATCCGAGGCGAGGGCAAGGGCTTTTCAGCCGGGGCCGATATTGCCGAGTTTGGCAAGGTCAGCCCGGTCGGGCGGCTTGGCGATTTGTGTTTGCAGATCGAGGCCGCGACCAAGCCGGTGATTGCCGCCATTCATGGCACGGCATTGGGCGGCGGGCTTGAGATTGCGCTGGCGTCGCATTACCGGATTGCCAATGCCGCCGCGTTCGTGGGTCTGCCCGAGGTCAATCTGGGGCTGTTGCCGGGCGCTGGCGGGACGCAGCGCCTGCCGCGTCTGATCGGTGCCGCCGAGGCGTTGCGGCTGATGCTGGACGGCGCGCCGGTCAGGGCGGCAGAGGCGATGGCGCTGGGCATGATTGACCGGGTCGTGGAAGCCGGGCTGCCGGAGGCGGCGCTGGCGATGGCGGCTGAAGGGCTAACGCCCCGGCGGACCTGCGACATGCGGCGCGGGTTGAAGGATATGGCGGGCTATCAGGCGGCGGTGACAGCGGCACGGGCGGCGCACAGGGGCACGCGGTTGCCGGCGCCGGCGCGGATCATCGATTGTGTCGAGGCGGCGGCGCTGTTGCCGATCCGCCAGGGTCTTTACATGGAAGAAGCGGCGTTTGCCGATCTGGTGGCGACCCCGGAAGCGGCGGGTCTGCGCTATGCCTTTTTCACCGAGCGAAGGGCGGCATTGCCGCCGCAGGCGGTGGCGGCGCGGGGGATCACGCAGGTTGGCACGCTGGGCATCTGGGGTGTCGATGACATGGCCGCCGATCTGGCGTTTCAGGCCCTGACCTCGGGAATGCGGGTGGTCTGGGCGGCAGAGGACCGCGCCGCATTGATCGCCGCATTGGAGCGCACGGCTGGGCGGCAGGAACAGGCCGTGGTTGCCGGGTTGATGACCGAAGACACCAGGGACGCCGACTGGGCGCGGCTGGTGACCTCGTTGACGCCGGAAACCCTGGCAGGGGTGGAGGTCTTGCTGACAACGTCGGACGCTGCGGCTCTGCCGGACTCGCTGGCCGGCATTGCACAGGCGGCGATGGGGGCAGTTCAGCACGGCGGTGGGCCCAAGGTGGCGATCACGGTGCCCTATGCGGCGGGCGGCATGGCAGAGTTGTCGATGGCACGCACGGCCCCAGTCGGTGCGGTGGCGGTGCTGGTGGCTCTGGCGCGGCGGATGAACTGGCGGGTGGTCTATGCCGGGCCGGGCGGGCCGATCGAGTTGAACCTGCGGCAGGCTCTGGCGGCGGCGGTGGCCTATCTGCACGCGGCGGGGGTGTCGCCCGATCTGGTCACCGCGGCTCTGGCTTCTTATGGCATTGGCACCGGGCCGCTGAGCGTGCTGCCGCCGATGCCCGCAGGGGGTGAGACGGTGGTGGCGGCCTGTCTGCTGGCAATGGCCGCCGAGGGTGCGCGGATGCTGCAGGAGGGCAGGGCGCGGCGCCCCTTGGACATTGACGCGGTGGCGCTGATGACAGGACTGATGCCGCGCTGGTCGGGCGGGCCAATGTTTCAGGCCGATCTGCACGGGTTGTTGGTGATGCGCAAACAGATGCTGGATCTGGCCGAGGAAGCGGCGGTGTTCCTGCCTGCCGAATTGATCGACGATCTGCTGGCCGAGGGGCAGAATTTCGCGAGCCTGAACGCGCGCTGAGCTTCAGGCCAGAATGACGCCGACCACCACGGCCATCAGGCCGACGACGGCCACGAACAGCCCGCCCATATTCCAGTACAGCACCTTCTGCAGGGCCGCGCGGGTTGCCGCCTCTGCCAAACCGGAGCGGCGGATGCGGTTGGCCAGCACGACGCAATAGAGCAGCATCAGGACACCTGCGACGGTGACGGCAGTGCCGATCCAGATTGCGCCGATCCAGATTGCGTAGTGCATTGCAGCCTCCAGCCCTGTTCCGCGCCACCTAACCTGACGGCGGACATCTGGCAAGGCCGTGGGGAAGGGGTTGCACCCCGTGCCGTGGCAAGGGTAGGGAGAGCGGGTGCAAAGCAATGAGGCCAAGATGAGCGATCCGACCGATGCCTATACCGTCACCGCCGACGAACTGCGCCAGTTCATCGAACGTTTCGAACAGTTGGAATCCGAGAAGGCCGATGTGGCGGAGCAGCAAAAAGAGCTGATGGCCGAAGCCAAGGGTCGTGGCTATGACACCAAGGTGATGCGCAAGGTGATTGCACTGCGCAAGCGCAAGCCAGATGAGATTGCCGAGGAAGAGGCGATCATGGAAATGTACAAGACCGCGCTGGGGATGGCCTGACCTTATGGCCAGACCTTACGGGTCCAGGAAGCGGACGCCGGGTGTTGCGCGGATCAATGCGACATCCTGATCATAAAGCCGGGTCAGGTTCGCCACGGTTTCAGCCGTCCAGCCCGGCACCTCGACATCGACGCTGATCCGCTCGGGCACCGCGAATTTGTCAAGAAACGCACTATAGACCTTGCGGCGCAGGTCCGGTGTGTTGACGGCATGGGATGACATATAGGCCTGCATCCGCTTCAGCCCGTCAGCCGACATGATCTGTGCCAACAGTTCCTGAGTATCCTCCAGCTCGGTGCCCGGTGCGTGGCCGGACACGGCCTGCAACACTTCGGGCCAGATCAGCGGGGTATCCTCGTCGCACCAGATGGTCAGCGGCACACCGGGGTTCATCTCCAATATCCGGTCGATGACATCGGACCATCGGACATCGAAGGCATCGCGGTTTTTCAGGAAGGCGGCGAAGTCGCGGGTGCCGCCTTTGACATTTTTCTGTTTTTCAAAGATCGCCGGCAAGAAGGTGGCCGGGTTGCGCAGCGCCAGAAAGAACTCTGCCTCGATCTCGGGGAAGATCAGGGCGAAGGCGCGGACCCGCTCGCCCGCCGCCCGGTAAAGCCCGCCCTCCATTGCCCAGGGTGCGAAGGACAGAAACGAATCCCAGCTGAGCACCAGACGTTCCGCCGAGTCCGCCTCCATGATCTGTTCCAGAACCAGCGCCTGCGTGTCGAGGCTGGCCGGCTGGCCCTTCAACGCGACGGCGGTTTCCCGCAGCAGGCTGCGGTAGCGGGTCGGGCCGGGCACCACGATGCCCTGCTCGGCCAGCACGCCACGGTTTTTCAACAGGCAGCGCAGCAAGCGTTCTTCGTCGGTGCAATGTGCGCCCAGGTGATAGACGATCCGCATTCGGGGAGCCTGCCTCATGGTCTTGTTGTTTCGTGGCAGTATACGGGGTTTTCTGGACAGCGAAACCGGTTTCCGCTAGGACGCGGTCATGACTGACCAAAACACTCAGGTAACGCCGACCCGATGGCGGTGGCGGTGGCGCAGACCAGATATCTGGTCGCTGAGCGCGCTGCTGATCGCAGCAGTGGTGGTGGCGCCGATGGTGGCGGTGGTTTGGTTGGCGTTTCACCCGACCGAGAATATCTGGCCGCATCTCATGGCGACGGTATTGCCGCGCTATGTGAAGAACACGCTGATCCTGATGGCCGGGGTTGGGGCACTGGCAGCGGCGGTGGGGACCGGGGCCGCGTGGCTGGTGGTGATGTACCGTTTTCCGGGGCGGCGCTGGCTGGACTATGTGCTGCTGTTTCCCTTGGCGAACCCGGCCTATATCGGTGCCTATGCGCTGGTCGATTTTCTAAACTATTCCGGGCCGGTTCAGGGCGGGCTCCGGCTGGCGATGGGCTGGAAATCGGCGCGCGACTATGCCTTTCCCGACGTCCATTCGATGGGCTTTGCCGTGGTGGTGCTGGCGGCGGCGTTCTATCCTTATGTCTATCTGTTGGCCCGCGCCGCGTTCCGCGAGCAATCAGGGGCGTCCTATGAGGTGGCGCGGGCGCTGGGTGTCGGTCCTATGGGCCTGTTCCTGCGGGTAGGTCTGCCCCTGGCACGGCCCGCGATTGCCGCTGGTCTGGCACTGGTGCTGATGGAGACGGTGGCTGACTTTGGCACGGTGCAGCATTTTGGTGTGCAGACACTGACCACGGGGGTGTTTTCGACCTGGCTGAACGACAACAACGCCGGCGGGGCCGCGCAGATTGCCTTGGTGATCCTGGCGCTGATCGTGGTGCTGCTCTGGGTCGAGCGGCAGGGCAGGCGGCATGCGCGGTTTCACCGCATGGCACGGGCGACCCGGCCGGTCACGCCGCTGGACTTGAAGGGGGGGCGGGCATGGTTGGCCACGTCGCTATGTCTGCTGCCGGTGGCGATGGGGTTCGTGCTGCCAGTGGCGGTGATGGGCTGGCACGCCTTGCAACAACCGGCAGTCTGGGCAGCGCCGGGTCTGATGGCGGCGGTGGGCAACACGCTGCTGGTGGGCGGTATCGCGGCCGTGGTGACGGTCGGAGCGGCGTTGTTTCTGGTTTACGGTGTGCGGCTGGCGGGCCGGTCCGTGGCGCGGCTGTTGTTGCCGATCACCGCGCTGGGTTATGCGGCACCCGGGGCTGTGATGGCGGTCGGCATTCTGATCCCGCTGGCGGCGCTGGACCACAAGCTGGCCGACGCCGTGTTGGCGCTGACGGGTCATGATCCGGGGTTGCTGCTGACCGGCACGGTGGTGGCACTTATCCTGGCCTATGCCGTGCGGTTTTTCGGCATCGCGCAAAGTGCGGTGGACGGCGCGTTTGGCAGGGTATCGCCGTCCTTGCCGATGGCGGCGCGGTCGCTGGGCCGCAGCAATGGTGAGACCCTGGCCGCGGTCTACCTGCCCTTGATGCGGGGATCGGTCAGCACGGCGCTGCTGGTGGTGTTCGTCGATTGCGTAAAGGAACTGCCTGCCACGCTGCTGTTGCGGCCGTTCAATTTCAACACCCTGTCGACCCGCGCTTATGACCTTGCGAGCCTTGAACGGATCGGCCAGGCCGCGCCGTCTGCCTTGATGGTGATCGCCGTCAGCCTGACCGCCGTTGCCCTGATGGCCCGAACCAACCGCGACTGATCGCTTGCGCGGCGACCGCAGGAAAGGTATGGCAGGGCCGTGCCCTTATAGCTCAGCTGGTAGAGCACCTGATTTGTAATCAGGGGGTCGCGGGTTCAAGTCCTGCTGGGGGCACCATTGTTTGACATGGAATGTTGCGATTTCAACCGGTTGTGGATTTCCTCGCCACCGCTTCGGGCGAGATAGCCTTTCTGAGCGCACGGTACGGATTTCGACCATGACGCCACGACCTTCAGGCTGATTTCCGTCACCCTTGCGAAGGTCGTCCCCGTGCATTACGCCGCATTGCATGAGAGGGTAATGGTTGTTGCTTGCGAGCCGACACCTCCGACTGCCAGAACGCTTGCTCTATGGCCAAAAATCGACAACATGAGAATCTGACGCGTCCGAGTGGATGTTCGCGTGCCATCCAGCGTGTTCAGGGCTGTTTTGAATTCCAAAGGGGGGAGCGCAGTGCATCCATGGGGGATCGTTGCCGTAGGCCTGTACCTTGGCCTGGCAGTCGCACCGGCAACGGCTGAACGAACGCAAGTGTTGTTTGAATTCAAGAACTGGGTGGTCGAGGGTGTGACGACCGACGACAACAGTTACCTGTGCCGTGCTACGGTCTCGGTTCCCGGCGACAGTTTTTCGATCAGGCCGCTCAAGGACAAGACAGTCAGGTTGGAATTCTTTTCCGACGAGTGGGATTTTGGCGAGGGAGAAACCGCGAGCCTGGTTGTTGCCATCGATCATGGCGCCCCTTCGACCTTCGCAGGAGCGACACTTTTGAAGAGCTCGGTTTTTGTCGATCTTTCCGGACCGGATGCCAGCAATACTTTCGTTCATCAAGTGGCCAGGGGGAAGATGCTGCACCTTCGCACCGCGAGCGGCACCGATGTTCGGACCTACTCGTTATCCGGGTCTGCACAGGCGATCCTCAATCTGGGCAAGTGCGATCAGACGGTCATCCCTGACCGCAACCCGTTCAACTGATTGGTTTTCCCAGGATGCGCCGTCCACGCGGACGTCTGTTTCCCCAGATGCCCACGTTCGGCCCTGTGGGGCCTTCGGTTTCAGGGAGCGGCATGGCCCGCCCGCCGAAAGGGCCTGAGATCCTGCGCAACCAAGGTCTGACCATGCGACATCGAAAGCGCATCAGGCGTGGTTTCCTGCATTGACCATGGCGGCAAGCATGGTGTTATTTGCGTGACGGTTGGCAAATGGGAATCGTTCGGATCGGCGTGCTGAGTGAGTGCAAGAATATCCTCGTTGCTTCGTTTGAAGTGCAGAACTGAAGCCGTCGGTTGTGCCCGGCGGAGCACGTTTCTCAAGATATTTTTGCCCGTCCCGTTCGTCTTGTTTTCTTCGGTTTCTGCCGGTGCCGATACGGTGCTGTTGACCGGTGATCTTGGCTACGAACCGCAGGTTATCAGACACTTGCCGGCAGGATCGCTGGTCGATGCGCGGACGGCGGTCTTTCATGTCGCAAACAGCAGCACCCTGTTGCCCGACGCTGACACACCTTGCGACGGTGAAGAGCTGCCGGTCAATCGCTATCCAATTCAAATCCGGGACAGCGAAAATGCGTCCCTTGTGGGCGGCCTCTTTGCGGGCGAAGTGCCGCAGAAGTCGGCTTGGCTTTACACCTACTGCAACAGCACAGGCGTCCTTGTGCGGGGCAGTCTTGGAGCCGTCATCGAAGGGCTCCGCATGCGACGGGTGTGGGACGCGATTCGGCTGACCGAGAGTTCAAGTGGCTTCGTTCTGCGCGGGTCCTGGGTCAGCGAGGTGCGCGACGATTGCATCGAAAATGACTATCTGAACGGTGGCCTGGTCGAGGACATGCTGTTTGACGGCTGCTTCTCTGGGTTGAGCATGCGCCCGCCAGATGGCACTGTGCGCAGCGCGTCCGGCGGCGCGGTGGTTTTCAGTCACGTGCTGATGCGGATGCAGTCGTTTCTCTACAAGGACGATATCGAACAGGGCCCGCCCTTCAAGGTGGACGAGACCGTGCCGCAGATCGAAATCCATGACAGCATCATCGCCATGGATGATCGAAATACCGTGAGCCAGTTGCGTCTGAAGATCGGTTGGGGGCGGATCGGCAAGTGCAGTGGCAATCTGCTTCTTTGGACGGCAGACACGCCTTTTCCGAAAAAATTTGCCCGGCCTCCGGACTGTTTTCGGATTGTTGAAGGCAGCGAAGCCCGGGCGCTCTGGCAGGACGCGCGGAGCAACTGGATTGATTGTCACCCTCTGATCGAACGCTTCGCAGAGGATCAGGCCCCGATGCCCGAAGCCTGCAAAACGGATGGCATTGACGGACAGCCGGCGAAAAGCGGGCTGTGAGCCAAAGCAGACTGCCGAACCGCTGACCTGCATGTTGACGCAGAATTCCGCGAATCATCTTCGCCGAATTGGCGCTGTAAAAAGCCCCTCGGCGCGACGCAATATTTTCGAACTAAACCCCCGGTTGTGGGCCGCTGTGGATTGGTTCGGTTTGTTCAACAATCACCAAAAAACTGACTTTCATAGGGCAAATGCGTGACAAGATCATGACGGAAATGTGTCGCCAGAGTGACGAAGGCGTTGACAGTCAAATAGGTAGGACCTACCCTTTTTATTACGAAGGGCGTCGGGTGTTGTCCATTCTGCAAGGCGCAAAAGCGCACGTTTGGGCACCGTTTTTTTTTAATTTGGCGGGGTAACTGCAGTCAAATCTGCGGACCTGGAAATAATGGTCTGATTGGATGTGCAGAGCGCACGACTAACCTTCTCACGACGGCATACCTTATGTGTCGCCATGAACTTTGTTTTGAATTGAACACCTAATCATCGAATGCGGTAAAGCAATGCTTCAAGAATCAAGGAATACTCGCATAACAAAAGTTAATAATTCACCCGTACACTTGAGGATAACACCGGCCCAGAACGAGACAATCGAAGCAGGCGCCAAGCAGACGACAGCCGCTTATTCGCAATGGGGCAAACGGCTTTTCGACATCGTGTTTGTGTTGCTGGTTCTTCCCGTTGTTCTGGTGCCGATGGCCATTCTGTTCGTGCTTATTGCGATCGATGGTGGCAAGCCGATCTTCAGCCATCCGCGCGTCGGAAAAGACCAGAAGATCTTCGGCTGTTTGAAGTTCCGCACCATGGTGCGGGACGCAGATGTACGCCTGAAAAAGCTTCTGGAGGAGGACCCTTTGGCCGCCGAAGAGTGGGCCACCCGCTTCAAGCTGCAAGACGATCCGCGCATTACGCGCATCGGTCGGATTATCCGCAAGACCAGTCTGGATGAGTTGCCGCAGTTGTGGAATGTCTTGCGCGGGGACATGAGCCTGGTGGGGCCGCGTCCGGTGACTGAGGCGGAGATGCCCCTGTATCGCCATGCTGCCGAGGCCTATTACAGTGTCCGGCCAGGTGTGACGGGCATCTGGCAAGTATCGGGCCGCAATGCGCTCAACTTCGATGAAAGGGCTGCGCTTGATCGGCGCTATGCTGCGAAGCTTTCAATATTTGAAGACATCCGGATTCTCGCGTTGACGCTGCCTGCTGTGGTGAACAGGACGGGGTCGTGATGGGACTGTTTCAAGTGTGTTGCTGCCCTAAGTCGGGGAATGGGGGTGTAGTTTGAAGATCGTTCACATCCTCACGCGGTTGTTGCGCGCCGGGTCAGAAGAGAACACCCTGCTGACCTCTGCCGGCCAGCTTTCAAGCGGTCATGAAGTGATCTTGCTTCACGGGCGCGACGTGCTGCCCGAAAATGCCCGTCGGTTCGCCCCCGGGGCCCAACTGATCGAAGCGCCGGATCTGGTGCGAAGCCTCAACCCGGCCCGCGATATCGCCGCGTTCCGCCAGATACGCCGGATATTGCTGGAGACCCAGCCGGACGTGGTGCATACCCACCAGTCGAAAGCCGGTATCATCGGCAGGATGGCTGCTGCTTCGGCGCATGTTCCGCTCGTTGTGCACGGCGTCCACATTCTGCCGTTTCTTGGTGTCGGTCGGCTTGAGAAGACCGGATACCTTTTGGCGGAACGTGGCGTGGCGCGCCTGACGCATGGCTTCATCCATGTCAGTGACGGGATGCGGCGCGCCTGCCTCGACCACGGGGTGGGAACAGGACGGCCGCATCATGTCGTTCCGTCCGGCTTTGATCTGTCACGGTTCTCCACGGCGGAACCGGCAGAAGACCTGACCAAGCTCTTGCACCGAGATGGCGACGCGCCGAGCCCGTTCGTGATCGTCATGCTTGCCGCACTCGAACCGCGCAAAAGACATTTGGACCTGTTGCGGCAGTGCGCCGGCTTTTTGCAGCAATTTCCGCAGGTTAGACTGGTTCTGGCAGGGGAGGGCCATCTGCGGCCCGAGATTGAGGCGACGATCAAATCGTTGCATCTTGAACGTCAGGTGACGCTGCTGGGCTTTCGCGACGATCCCGAGCGCATCATCGCAGCGGCCGATGTCTGCATTCACTGCGCCGAGCGGGAGGGTCTGCCGCGCACCGTCATCCAGTATCTTGCGGTCGGACGTCCGGTCGTGATGTTCGACCTTCCCGGGATCGAGGATCTCGTTGCGGAAGGGGTGAATGGGTATGTGGTGCCGCAAGGAGACTGGACCGGTCTTTTCGCGCGACTGGCGGACTTGATCGCCTCGCCCGAGCGGCGGGCCGTGATCGCGGCGGGCGCCCGGGGCACCGACTTGCGGCGCTGGGATGCCAGGTTCATGGCAGACCGGACGCTGGCGATCTATGAGAGGTTGCAATCTGGCAGCCCGCAGGCCGAGGCAACGATATGAATCAACTTGCCGATCCGGATGGCGTGTTTGCCGCGGCCAGATCGAGGCCCGACCTTTGCGTCGAGTTCTTCGGTCTGCCGGGATCGGGCAAGACGACCATCGCGCGGGAGGTATATGCGGTACTCGCGCGCCGGTCACCCGAGTTGGTCTTCGCGCCCCGGCTCCTTCGGGACGAGAGCGGCGCTGCGAAACGCGTTACGGCAAAGTTGCGTCTCATCGCCGCCGAAGCGGGTCGCAGGGGCATCAGTCTCAACCACCTTCGCAGCACCTTGGCGATCCGGCAGCCGCGCCTGCGCGACAGTCTGCGCGCTGCCTTTACCGTCACCACGGTCATGTCGCTGTACGGGAATCTGCGGCGGCACCACTTGGGTGCGGTTCTTGATCAGGGTCTGCTGCAGGCGCTTTGGTCGGTCCTGCTCTTCGCGAAAGATGACGACAAGGACAGCACGCTGATCGCCGGACTGTTGAAAGACGCCGTGGGCAGCCAGCGGGTCTACGTCGCCGTCGAGGCGTCGCCCGACCTGTGTGCCGAGCGTCTGGCGTCGCGAAAATCAAAGCATTCGCGCCTGCAAGACAGCGAAGCCGCCACCGATCGCGAGATGTTCCTGAAGGCAGAACTTCTGCGCCAAAAGATTCTCGGCGACCTCCGGGCAACCTACCGGAAACAAGGTGTTCCGAGCCTGATCATCACGGTCGATGGAAGCGCCGACCCGGTCATCTCGGCCAAGCAGATTGCGGACGCGTTGTGGCAGGGTGAGCTCGTAGCGGGCCTGCCACCGGCGACGGCGATTCCAGGTGTGAAGCCGTGACTGCATTCAATCAAATCCCGACCCGCACATCCCAAGATTGTATTTTCGACAGACGCAGTAAATTTTCTGTGAAAATCGAGAGCCACAATTTTTCTTCTTCGGAGTCGACGACGATGATATAAACGGTAGGTCAGTTTATGGTGCCAAGCAGATCTTCGTAATCCTCAGATCCGACTTTATTAGGGACGAAAGTGATGACCACGGTTACAATACAGCAGAATGTCGGCGGATATACCGGCTTGATCGACGGCTATGTGCGTGAGAGCCGACCCACCACTCAATACACGACGGCGACCTCGATCTACGCGGATGGGGCTGACAGCGCAAATCAGCCGATTCAGGGACTTGTCTCGTTTTCAAACATCTTCGGCAATGGACCGGGGCAAATTCCACTGGGGTCAACGATTACGTCAGCATCTCTGACTTTGACGCTGACCGACGGAACCAGCGACCCGGTTTCATTTTACCGGATGGCATCGGACTGGACGTCGCTTTCAACCCTGACGTGGAATTCTCTTGGCAACGGCGTCCAGACCGACGGCACGGAAGCACTGGCAACGGCAGACGTTTCGCTTTCGAGTTTGTCCGGTGGTGTGAAGTCCATTGATGTGATGACGAGCCTGCAGGCCTGGTCGAATGGTGCGGCAAATTATGGCTGGATGCTGAGCAGCGGCGGCTCTGATGGATTTGCCTTCAACTCGTCCGAAACCACCGGTTCGCCGGTCCTGACCGTGACGTTTGACCCGCCTGCTGTGGCAACACCCGGCCTTGCGGTAGTCCAGAGCGGCGGGACGACCGCTGTCACTGAAGGTGGCGCTGGGGATACCCTGCTGATCTCTCTCAAGACAGCGCCGACATCCGATGTCACCCTGACCATCTGGACCGCGGGCATAGATGATGTCACCCTGACACCGACAATTCTGACCTTCACCGCGGCGAACTGGCAGACCCAACAGACCGTGACGTTGAACGCGATTGACGATGCTCTCTTCGAAGGGCCGGAATCGTTTGCCGGTCTGGTATCGGCCAGCAGCAGCGATGCCGCTTACAACGGTCTGACCTACAACTTCACCGTAGGGGTCACTGACAACGACGTTGCCCCGCCTCCGGCCGGCCTTGACGTTACTCAAAGTGGCGGGACGACCGTGGTAACCGAAGGTGGTGCCAGCGACACGCTTGTGATCGCCTTGCATTCAGCGCCGACTGCCGATGTCACCCTGACCATCTGGACCGCGGGCATAGATGATGTCACCCTGACACC
>JBDTQR010000037.1:0-26195 GCA_039932095.1 bacterium
AGGGTCGAGATGGCGTTGATCTCGGGGGTGAAGCCCTTGCGGATCGCGGAATAGATCTGCACCGGCAGGGTGGTGTAGCCGGGCGAGGACAGGAAGTAAGACACCACGAATTGGTCCAGCGACACGGCAAAAGCGAAGAGCGCGGCGCCGAGGATGGAGGGGAGCAGCAGCGGCAGGGTGATGGCAAAGAAGGCGTGGATCGGGGTGGAGCCGAGGCTCAACGCGGCCTCTTCCAGGTCATTGCGAACGGTGCGCAGGCCGGTGCCGACGACCAGCACGACGTAAGGCACGGCAAGGGCGACGTGGCCGATGATCAGGGCGTGCAGGCCGCGGCCGATGCCGGTCCAGTAAAAGAAGATCAGCATGGCGGTGCCGGTGATCAGCCAGGGAATGGCGACAGGCGGCAACAGCAGCAGTTGCAGCAGGCTGCGGCCCTTGAAGCTGCGGCGCGACAGGGCGAGGGCGGCGATGGTGCCGATGGCGGTGGCGACGACCGAGGTGATCAGGGCGAGGACCAGCGAGTTGAAGCTGGAGGTCAGCAGGATCTGATTGCTTATCAGCGCCGTGTACCATCGGGTCGAGAAGTGGAAGGGCAGTTCGTACAGCGGCGATTGGTTGAAGCCCATCGCCATCAGGACGAGGATGGGGGTATAGAGGAAGATCAGGATCAGGGCGAGGAAGGCTTGGCCAAGGCGGGTCATGCCGGCCCTCCGGTGCCCCGGCGCAGCACGCCGGAAAATGTCGCGAAGATCGCGAGGACCACGGCGAGCAGGGTGAAGGACAGGGACGCGCCCAGAGGCCAGTTGAAGGCTTGGGTGAACTGATCCTCGATCACGGTGCCGAGGGTGACGCCGACCTTGCCGCCGAGCACCCGAGGCTCCATGAACGAGCCGATCACCGGCACGAAGGTCAGCACTGCGCCAGATATCAGGCCGGGGGCGGCGAGCGGGATCAGGATCTTGGTCAGCACCACCCACCAGCGCGCCCCCAGACTTTGCGCAGCCTCGATCACCGCGTCGTCGATGGTGACGAGGGCGATGTAGCAGGTCAGGATCATGTAGGGCAGGTAACCATGTACCAGCCCGACGACGATGGCCGGGCGGGAATACAGGAAGGCAACCGATCCGGCCCCGGGGGCGATCATGTGCCAGAGGTTGTCGAGAAAGCCGTTCTCGCGCAGGACCATGGTCCAGGAAAACACCCGGACCAGACCGTTGGTCCAGAACGGCAGGAGGATCAGCACCAGCAGTGTCTCACGCGTGCGGCCGGTGGTGGCGCGCGACAGGGCGAGGGCGGCGAGAAAGCCGAGGACGGCGCAGGCCAGCGTGGTCCAGAAGCCCATCAGCAGCGTATTCCAGGCGATCCGGACCAGATAGGACTGGTCAATGAAAGCGCGGTAATGGCGCAATGTGAAGACCACCGGCGCCTTGCCCATCGGGGTCTTGTCCATGAAACTGAAGACGAACATGGTCAGCAGCGGCAGGAACACCGCCAGCGTCAGCCAGCCATACGCGGGCAGCAATAGCGCTGTCGTGGCCACCCAGGGCGGCAGGCGCTTGAAGCGCGGGCCTGATGGCCCGCGCTGTGACCCGTTGGAGAGGGCCTCATTCGGCATAGAATGCCTTCACTTCTTCCCACGCATTGTTGAACGCCTCGCGCCGGTCATCCGGCATCGCCGCCATCACGTTGGAACTGATCATGTATTCCGGCTTGTGGACCTGCGCCGACAGGTCGTCCGCGGGCAGCGCGGCAAGGGCTTTGGAGTTGGACGAGGCCGGGGCGCCGACCTTGGTGGCCCATTCGACATAGAACTTGGGGTCGATCATCCAGTTGATGAAGGCGGCAGCCCCCTCGGGGTTGGGCGCACCGGCGGCGATGGTCAGACCGTCGACCCAGACGATGGCACCCTCTTTCGGCACCACGAATTCCACCGGCAGCTTGGCATTGCGCTTGGACCGTACCGCACCGCCCGACCAGAACATCGAGACGTCGAACTCGCTGGCGGCGAAGGACTTGTTCCACTGATCCTCGGACGACCACAGCATCTTGATATTCGGTTTCAGTGATTTCAGCGCGGCTTTGACGGCATCCATGTCCTTGGGATCGTTCATGTCTTGCCCGGTCATCAACGCGGCCATCGCCACGGCGATCATCGCGTCATCGTCCATCGCGAAACGGTCCTTGTAGGCCTCGCCTGCCAGATCGTTGTAGCTGGCGGGCTTGGCCGCGCCTTCCCGCATCGCAATCGCGGTCATGCCCCAGACCCACGGCACGGCATAAAGCTTGCCGTCGATGGTGAAGTTCGGGTTGGCCAACAGGTCGGGGTTCACGTCAGCGGCATTGGAGATCTGCGGCAGGTCCGCCGGGACGATCAGCCCTTCATTGGCCGCCGTCGACACCCGGGCCGAGTTCAGCAGGACCACGTCGTAGGCACCGGGATTGGTGCGCAGTTTGGTCAGCTCTTCGGATTCGGAGGAGAAGTAATCATGGACCACTTCGATACCGGTCGCCTCTTGGAACAGTTTCAGCGACCACGCTTCATCGGTGCCATAGCCGTTCCAGTTGAGCACCGTGATCTTGCCACCCGCCGCCCGCGCCGGCAGAGCCGTACCCGCAGCGCCCGCGGCGAGCGCCGCCGTCAGCAGCCGCAGCGTATCGCGTCTTGAGAAATTCGACATGTCAGACCTCCGTGTTGTTATGGTGAACCGTCACTGGGATAACGGCATGGACTCTACGGTCCGACGATGCCATCCGGTCATCGTCGGTCAATACCTGTCTTTGACTTGGTCATCAGGTCCGGCACCAGATGGCCGAACGAGCTTTGTTGACGCCACCTTCTAACACCCTGCGCGGTCGCAGGTTTGGTCCCCGTCATTGCAGCGCCGAAAAACTTCTCCTGTCCACAGACATGCCCCTCTTACGGTGGCAATATTTGTTGGTACACATACTATTATTTTCTGTTTGAATTCTGTCAAATCCTTTTTTCTGCGCGACAGGTTTTGTCCGGAAAATCAGGAAAATACGACATCCAGACGGCTTCCGGCAGCGGCGTGCGGGATGTCGAAGGCAAATCCACCCGGCACGGTGACGGCGCGAATCGGTTTACCGTCCAACGTGGCCAGCATCGGCTCCGCTGAAGTCCGGTGCAGGATCAGGCGACCGGGATTGGCCACGTTGCGCAGAATTGCGGTGAAGCGGTCTGGGCGGAAGCTGACGCCTTCCAACTTGCCTGCAAAGTCGAAGGTCAGCACTGGGCGGGCATCCAGAGCAGCGCAAAGCTGACCTTTCACTACGGTCACCCCAAGCTGCCCGAACGGCGAGAGGATGGGACCGGCCTCGGCATCTTCGCCGGTATTGCACAGGGTCAGTCCGCGCCATGGATCGAAATCAACCACTTCCGAGACCGCCATCAAGGGCAAAAGTCCCGCCCAGATGTAGAACGGGTCGGTGTCGCCCTGATCCATGGCCTCACCACTGGTGGCATTGTAATTCTCGGCCGCGATCCGACTGCCGCGCCAGGATTTGAGGAACAACTGCAGGCCTTGATCCGCCAGATGGCTGGCCTCGGCATCAAATCCGGCGCGGCGGAGACCGAGCCAGACGAGGTAATTGACATTGGGCCAGATCCGCCCACGCCAATAGACGTTGTCAGCAAAGGCCGGGTCGTCGCGGGTTGCATTCGGCAGCGTCCAGTCGCCCGCGAAGGTGGCGGGATCGGCAAGATGCCGCAACAAATGGCTGGACTGTTCCGCGGTCGCCGCGCCGCAGAGAAGGGGGTAAAAACTGGTCGGCGAAATTGACCGCACAAAGTCACCGCCGCGCTGCCGGTTAGCAAATATCTTGCGGTTGTCGTCCCAGAGGTGGGTCTGGATCAACCTGCGATGCTGCGCAGCATTTTGCGCGAATTCTGCAGCATCTTCGGTCAGTCCGAGGACCCCTGCCAGCAGCGCCAGCATCTCGGCATCCAGGGCGACAACACAGTTCAAACCCAGATCCCAAGTCGAGAGGCTGCGGGTTGCTGGGTCATAGATGGCCTCGTCATGGGTGGCGGAATTGTCCATGCCAGTCTCATTTCGCGCGCCAAAAGCGGTGCCTTTGTACAACGCGTCGCCGACATCGGAAGTGCCACAGGAGATCAGTCCGAACCCATCAGGGTCGCGCATCCGGCGCCACCAGCGTTGGTTGCGGGCCATGGCGGAATAGCATTGCTGCAAGATGGAAAGCTCGCCGCTGCGCAGGTAAAGGCCCCATGCGATAAGGCTGCCAAGCGGCGGTTGGCTGCGATCGACCCACGTATCGCGCGAGGTGGCTATGCAGGCGAAATTGCCTTGCGGGGTGGCTGAGGCGAGGGCCGTGGCGAGATTTTCGCGCGCCAATGTGCTATCGAAAACTCCGGCCAGCAGGGCGGCATAGGTCTGGTCATTGTGCCACACAGCCCAGGTGCCCAGGTTCCAGATCCTTGTGACAGCGGTATAGGGGCGGTTGTTGGTGCCGTCCCAGATCGTGTTCCAGCCGACGATATCGCGCACCGCCGCCAGAGCCTCAGCCACCTCGCCTTTCGGGTTGGCTACGGTCACTGGTTCAGCCAATGCGGCCCTGGCTCCGGCAATCGCGAGGTCGGCACTATCGGCAACGGCGGCGGAATAGGTGCCTTGGCGCATCATCTCAAGATTGAAGCGCAGGGCAAGAAGCGGGGCGGATTTGCTGCGGCTATCGCGGTAAAAATAGCCGTGAGTTTCGAAATCCGCACAAAGTGCATCAAGGTCGGCATGACCCGTGACCTGAACTGGTGCGTCCGCCGTGGCCACTGCAACAAAACGGTCGCCAATCTGCACCAGAGCCACGCCCTCTTCGGCGTCGAAGCGCACTTCGGTCCCGTCCTCGGTCGAAATGGCAAGGTTGACCCAGAAACGCAGCCCCCATTCGGCGCTGGTCTTGCCGGCCCAGGATCCGCGAAAGGCGAATGGGTCGGGTTTGGTGGTGGCAAAGGCAACGGTCGTGCCAGCCAGATCGGCTTCAAAGTCGATCTCTGACCCGTCCAGAGTATGACGGCCCAGCCGCATCACATCCTGGCGCGGTTCGAGTTTGGCGCAGCGGCGCAGGCGAGAGGAGTACAGGACCGGCGTCACCCGCACCCCCAGCGGCAGGAACACCATCTCACCCGGCCGCTCGGACCAGGAGTTCCAGGCGCGTTGGATCGGGACAGTGGCGTGTTTCAGCATGGGCTGGCCTTTGTGTGCGAGGTGCCGTGAAGCCTAGTGTCCGCCGCCCTCAACCGCCATGGGCTGCTTCAGGATCTTTGGGACCCGACCGGCTGGCGGGGTGTTGCGGCTGCGTTGGCTGCGCACCACCCCGTCGATGATCGTCATGCCGACACCGGGCAGATTGCCGAACTGGATCGACTCCAAAATGGTCTTGCCGGGTGCATGCTGCGCCTGATCCATCAGGACGAAATCGGCGCACAGGCCCTTTTCGATCATCCCGGTGTCCAGGTTGCGCTGCCGCGTCGTATTGCCGGTGCCAAAGCAGAACGCCAGTTCGGCGGGCATGTTGCCGAGGCTCGACAGCATTGCGACCATGCGCAGGATGCCAAGCGGCTGCACCCCCGATCCGGCCGGGCCATCGGTGCCGAGGATGATCTGGTCCAGTTTCTTCAGCTCCCGCGCGGTGTTCAGCGTCAGCAGGGCAGCGCGTTCGTTGCCGTTGTGGACAATCTCCAGCCCCTTGGAGCAGTTTTCGCACAGACAGATGATCTGATCATCGGGCAGGGCAGAATGGCCGCCATTGATGTGGCCGACGATGTCGGTGCCGGTTTCCAGCACCATGTCGGCGTCGATCAGGCCCGAGCCGGGGATCGACGGCCCGCCGGTGTGAATGGTGCTTTGAATACCATATTTCCGCGCCCAGTCGACCATTTGTCTGGCGGTCTTGCCATCCTTGACGGTGCCCAGCCCGACCTCACCCAGCAGTTTCACCCCTGCATCGGCGAGGTCCTTGAAATCCTGCTCGACCATGCCGTGTTCGATCACCGGGGCACCGGCATGGACCTTTACGCCGGAAGGGCGGAAGTTTTCGTACCAGCGTTGCGCCGCAATCGCCATCGCCTTCAGGCCCACCACATCGCGCGGACGGCCCGGCATGTGGACCTCTCCGGCGGAAATCAATGTGGTCACGCCGCCGTGGAGGGTCGAGTCGATCCAGCCCAGTTGCTGTTGGCGCGGCGTGTAGTCGCCGATCACCGGGTGGACATGGCTGTCGATCAGACCGGGGCACAGGGTGGCACCATTGGCGTCGATGTCGGTGGTGGCGTCGTCGGTGTCCAGATCCTTGGCGCGGCCCCAGCCCGTGATCTTCCCGTTTTCGGCGATCAGGCAATCGGCATCGAGAATGGGCTGCTCCATCCGACCCGACAGCATCAGGCCGACATTTCGGATCACCAGTTTCTTTGTGTCTTCAGTCATGGGGCACCTCCATTATTATTTGTATGCTAACATGTTTGAGGTGCCGATCAAGAGCCCTGTCGTGCTGGTCCGCACCATCTTGCTTGACGTAAATTCATATGCATGCACATAATGTTGCACGCCAGCGCAGCGTCAACGCGGCTTTGGAGGGCTTCGGGCTTGCAGAAGGCTCCAACAATCACCCCGCCTCTTATGTGGTCGAACGCGCTTTCGTCGACTGAACCACCGCGATTGCATTTGACAGAATGCCCGGCGCGGTTTCTTATTTGCATGCGAACAAGTTTCGGAGACACAGACTCGCCATGGCCTTTCATTCTGCGACCAGCATGGCCGAGGCATTTGCGGCGTTGGAGCGTGGCAACATCTCGGTGATCGCCGGTGGTACCGATTGGTTTCCGCAAGCTGGCGACCGGCTGCCGGATGTGTCGCTGCTGGATGTGACCGGCTTACCGGGATTTCGCGGCATTACCCGGGCTCACGCCGGCTGGCGAATTGGCGCTGCGACAACCTGGGCCGAGGTGATCAACGCCGCGCTGCCGCCATGCTTTGACGGGCTGAAAGCTGCGGCGCGGGAAGTGGGATCGGTCCAGATCCAGAATGTCGGGACGGTGGCGGGCAACCTGTGCAACGCCTCACCCGCCGCCGATGGTGTGCCGCCGCTTCTGACGCTGGAGGCGCAAGTCGAACTGGTCTCCCGCAAGGGCAGCCGCCTTGTTCCGCTGGATCGGTTCATCACCGGGGTTCGCCGCACGCTGCGGGACCCCGGCGAATTGGTGGCGGCAATCCATGTCCCCGACCTGGCCAAAGACACGGTCGCAGGGTTCCGCAAACTTGGCGGCCGGCGCTATCTGGTGATCAGCATTGCCATGATCGCCGCAACCCTGCGCATTGAAGCGGGTCGCGTGACCGCTGCGCGCATTGCCGTCGGGGCCTGTTCGCCGGTGGCCACGCGACTGCCCGTTCTTGAGGCTCGGCTGGAGGGGCACCGTGTTGGTGCGCCATTGCTGATTGACCCGGATGGGCTTTCTGGCCTTGCCCCCATCACCGACATCCGCGCTTCGGGCGATTACCGCAGTGAGGCTGTGGCGGAACTGTTGAGCCGCCTGCTGACCGACCTGATCGCAAAAGGAGAGCGCGCCGATGGATAGTGCAGCTGCCAAGACCGGCGTGAGCTTTGTTCTGAACGGCGCGCCGGTGCGGATGCTGCCGGAACCGGGCGAGCGGTTGTCTCAGGCCCTGCGCGAACGGGTGGGGGCACGCGAGGTCAAGGTCGGGTGCAACACCGGCGATTGCGGGGCCTGTTCGGTCCTGGTCGATGGCGCGGTAGTCTGCGCCTGTCTGATGGCTGCGCATCAGGCCGAGGGCAAGCGGGTGGAAACGGTGCGCGGGCTTATCGCAACGGTCCCTGTCGCCAAGGCACTGCTGGAAAGTTTTCAGGATCATCAGGCCGCGCAATGCGGGATATGCACGCCGGGGATGATGGTCTCGGCCGTGGCGCTGCTGCGTGAAGTGCCGCGTCCTGATGCCACGCAGGTGCAGGATGCGTTGGGCGGCGTTCTTTGCCGCTGCACCGGCTATCGCAAGATCATCGACGCGGTGGTGGCTGCGGGAGCCGGGACCGCGCCTCAACTTGCCGTAGGGGGTGTTGGCAGCGCCATGCGGCGACTGGACGGTCTGGCCAAAGTGAACGGGACCGAGGCGTTCGGTGATGACGTGGCCCCGGCGGGGGCACTGGTGGTCAAGGTGATCCGCTCTCCCCATCCCCGCGCCGCCTTTCACTTTGGTGATCTGCAGGGCTGGCTCGCCGCCCGGCCCGATATTGCCTGCGTTCTGACCGCGAAGGATGTGCCGGGCCGCAACGCCTTTGGCGTGATACCCGCCTTTGTCGACCAACCTGTCTTTGCAGAAACCGAGGCGCGTTTTCGCG
Source organism: bacterium (assembly GCA_039932095.1). Classification (GTDB taxonomy): domain Bacteria; phylum Pseudomonadota; class Alphaproteobacteria; order Rhodobacterales; family Rhodobacteraceae; genus Stagnihabitans. Next base: position 8,389 of record JBDTQR010000037.1, read on the forward strand.
GTGAAGCTGTCGCCGCCGTGGTCGGCTCCGCCGAAGCAATGGCGGTTTTTGATCCGGCCAGTTTCCCGGTAACCTGGACCGTGCTGCCTGCTGTAGAGACGGTGGCCGCCGCGCTGAACGCCGATGCACCGCGGCTGCATGCCGACCGCGTGGGCAATATCATGTGTGGCGGTTTCGTACGGCACGGCGATGCGGAGAGCGCCCTGAGCCATGCCGATGTGGTGGTCGAAGGTCGTTTCGAAAGCGGCTTCGTCGAACATGCCTATATTGAACCGGAAGCTGGTTTCGCGCAGATCGTGGGCGACCGGTTGGAGATTCATGCCTGCACTCAGGCGCCGGTGATGGACCTGCATTCCATGGCGGAGGTTCTGGCGATGGACCGCAGCGCCATCCGTATCGTGCCGACGGCGGTCGGCGGCGGTTTTGGCTCCAAGCTGGATATCTCGCTGCAGCCCTATGTGGCGCTTGGCGCGCTGAAAACTGGCAGGCCGGTGCGGATGACCTATTTGCGCAGGGAATCCATGCAGTCGACCACCAAACGCCATCCGTCCGAAATCCATATGTCGGTAGGGGCCACACGGGACGGCAAGCTTTCGGGAATGCGGTTTCACGGCGATTTCAACACCGGGGCCTATGCCTCTTGGGGGCCAACGGTGGCCAACCGGGTGCCGGTCCATGCGTCGGGCCCCTATCTGGTGCCGGACTATCTGGCGCAGTCACGGGCGATCCATACCAACTGCCCATCGTCCGGCGCATTCCGCGGCTTTGGCGTGCCACAATCGGCCATCGCGCAGGAAAGCCTGTTCGATGAACTGGCGGACAGGCTGGGGATGGACGCTTTGGATTTTCGCCTGCTGAACGCGCTGGAGAACGGTCAGCCGACAGTCTGCGGTCAGGTCTTTGCCCAAGGCGTCGGGATCAAGGCCTGTCTTTCGGCACTCCGCCCGGCTTGGCTGAGCGCCAAGGCCGAGATTGCAGCGTTCAATGCCGCTCATGGCGTTCTGAAACGCGGTGTCGGGCTGTCGGCGGGGTGGTATGGCTGCGGCAATACCTCGCTGCCCAATCCGTCGACCATCAAGGCCGGGCTGCGCGCCGACGGCGCGGTGGTGCTGCATCAGGGCGCGACCGACATCGGCCAGGGGTCAAATACCGTGATTGCCCAGATATTTGCCACGGCGCTCGGGGCCCCGGTTGACACCTTGCAACTGGTGGGTCCCGATACCGATACTACGCCGGATGCCGGCAAGACCTCGGCCTCACGCCAGACCTTCGTGTCGGGCAATGCGGCGCGTCTCAGCGGGTTGGAACTGCGGCGGATGATCCTGTCACGTTGCAATGCGGCCTCTGACGCCACCTTGCGCTTCATGCCGGGTGCAATTGTGGTCACCGATGCGGCAGGTTCCCATCGGGTGGACCTGACCCTGCTGCCCGTCGACACCGAGGGTTACGTCCTGCGCGCCGAGGAAAGCTATGATCCGCCGACCCGCCCGCTGGATGCCGACGGTCAAGGCGCGCCCTATGCCCAGTTCGGCTACGCCGCCCATCTGGTGGTGGTCGAGGTCGATGTGAAGCTGGGCCTTGTTCGCCCCCTGCATTTTACCGCCGCGCATGATGTGGGCCGCGCGATCAACCCGCTGCTGGTCGAGGGACAAGTGCAGGGCGGGATTGCGCAGGGCCTCGGCATGGCGCTGATGGAGGAATACCTGCCGGGCCGGACCGAGAACCTGCACGACTATCTGATCCCGACATTCGGGGACATCCCGCCCATCGACACCATCATCATCGAGGAACCAGATGCTCACGGCCCTTACGGTGCCAAGGGACTGGGTGAGCATGTGCTGATCCCGACCGCCCCCGCCATTCTTAACGCGATCCGCCATGCGACCGGGGTTGCCATGCACCGCGTGCCCGTCACACCCGCGCGGCTGCGTGCCGCCTTGAAGGAAGCCGGATATGAATGAAACCGTATCGCCGGAAATCGGGCCGGAAAAGATCCGCTGCGATGCCTGCCCGGTGATGTGCTACATCGCCGAGGGCCGCGCCGGGGCCTGTGACCGCTATGCCAATCATGCGGGCGAACTGGTTCGGCTAGATCCTCTGACCGTGCTGCAATCAGGTGCCACGGCCGTGCCGTTTCTGGAAGGCGAGCCGGAGGACTGGGATGGCGATCTGATCAAGGGCAACCGGCCCTTCATAACCGCGGTCGGCGCGGGCACCACCTATCCCGACTACAAACCCGCCCCTTTCATCGTCAGCCAGAAGGTCGCGGGCGTCGATATGGTGACGGTCGTGACCGAAGGGATCTTCAGCTATTGTGGCGTCAAGGTGAAGATCGACACCGACCGCCATCTGGGGGCCGAACGCGCTTTGGTCCGGGTTGACGGCGAGGTCATCGGCCATGTGATGACTGGCGAATATGGCTCGGCGATGCTGTCACTGGGCGGAGTTTTGCACCTGACCGGCGGGTCAAAGAAGGAAGGCCGCATCACCTGCGAGGCGCTGATGAAGCTGTGCAACCGCGAGGCGGTCGAGGTGACGGTGGATGACGGTGCCACGGTGGTCATTCAGGCAGGTCAGCCGCCGATTATCAACGGGGTGCCGGAAAAGCTGATGCGGGTCGGCTGCGGTTCAGCCACCATCGGCATGTTCGCCAAGCAATGGGTAGGACATGTCGACGAGGTGGTGGTGGTCGATGACCATATCACCGGGGTCCTGTCCGAACATCAGGCTGGCAAGCTTCTGGACGTGCCGCCAACCGGTATCCGGATGAATGGCCGCCGCTCCACCCCCGGGCGGTATTTTCAGGTGGCACATCCCGGTACCGGCTGGGGTGGGACCGATGTGGAAGACCCGCTGACCATTCTGAAACCGTTCGACGCCAAGGTGGCCTGGCCTGGCCTGAGGATGCTGATGGTGTCGACCACTGGCGAGCAATGGGCATATTACCAGTTGGATGAAAGCCTGAAGCCGGTGCCGGCCGAGGCGCCTGACAGCGTGCGTGCTTCGGCTGAGCGGATCGCCGAGAACTGCGAGCCGTCAATCTGTTCGGTGCTGTTCATGGGCGGGGCGGGTGGGTCGCTGCGGGCCGGGGTCACCTCCAACCCGGTCCGGCTGACCCAATCGGTCAAGACGGCGCTGACACGGGTGTCTTGCGGCGGGGCCGCGGCCTATGTCTGGCCCGGCGGTGGGATCACGGTGATGGCGGATGTGATGCAGATGCCGATGAGCGCCTTTGGCTACGTGCCGACCCCCGCTCTGGTCGCCCCCATCGAGTTTACCCTGCGGCTGTCGGACTATGCGGCTTTGGGCGGCCATGTCGATCATGTTCGGCCGGTCGCCTCGGTGCTGACACCCGCGATCCGCAGGGTGGAGCATGGTGACAGCGGCAACCCGAATGATGCCCGCAACTTCCCATGGGGCCGGACGTGACCGGACCCGTCGCCCGCCTTCTGCCTGACGGCGAAAGGCTGCATTTGCAGCATGGACCGATTGACCTGATCATCGGGGCAGATGGCGACCGTGACACGGCCTGCCGCGCAGCTTGGCAAAGGTTCCGCACCATTCTGGACGAGCTGGTGGCCGAACTGCCGTTGCTGCGCCGCGAGGTTGGCGAAGTCCCGCTAGGACCGACCGCCCGACGCATGACCCGCGCCACCCTGCCCCATGCGTCGGTTTTCGTCACGCCGATGGCTTCTGTCGCGGGATCGGTGGCCGAAGAGGTGCTGGCGGCGATGACAAAAGCCACGCCACTCAGCCGCGCCTATGTGAACAATGGCGGCGATATCGCCTTTCATCTGGCACAGGGCGCGCGGTTCCGGATGGCCATCGCCGGGCTGGATGACGCCGATTTGGGGCGGGTCGATGTCGGGTATGGCGACGCGGCGCGCGGCATTGCTACCAGCGGTCAGGGTGGGCGCAGTCTGTCGATGGGCATCGCGGGGGCGGTGACGGTTCTGGCCCGCTCGGCGTCTGAGGCAGATGTGGCCGCCACTCTTATCGCCAATGCCGTCGATCTGCCGGGTCACCCCGCCATCACACGTACCCCCGCCAACCGTCTGCAGCCCGACAGCGACCTTGGCGCGCGTCTGGTCGTCAGCCATGTCGGCCCACTGACCCAAGCCGAAACGGCCAGGGCGCTTGACCGGGGCGAGGCTGCAGCCCAAGCCATTTGCGCCCGGGGTCTTGCACTCTCTTGCGCGCTGTTCCTCAATGGGCAATCGCGCCTATGCGGCCAGCCTCAAGGCCTTTTCCTCGACAGGAGCCCCGCCCATGCCTGACGTCATCCCCCGCAAGATCGCCACGGCGGTTGAAGAGATTTTCCATGAGGGTGGCCCGGTCTCATCCAACCCACCCCGCCGCGCGGCCATTCTGGCCGTCATCGCTAACCCCTTCGCCGGGCGCTATGTCGAAGATATCCAGCCGTTCATGGAGGACCTGAAACCGCTTGGCCTGATGATGGCCAAGCGGCTGCTGGCCGTGCTCGGCGGCGATCCTGCCACGATCGAGGGTTATGGCAAGGGCATCATCGTCGGCTCTGCCGGAGAGTTGGAGCATGGTGCGCTGTGGCATGCGCCGGGCGGCTATGCGATGCGGGAAATTCTTGGCGATGCCAAGGCCATCGTGCCCTCGGCCAAGAAGGTCGGCGGCGTCGGGGCGCGGCTCGATGTGCCGGTGACACATATCAATGCCGCCTATGTCCGCAGCCATTTTGACTCGATGGAAGTGGGGCTGAACGATTCCCCGCGGGCGGGTGAGATGGTGGTGGTGCTGGTGATGACCACCGGGCCGAGGGTCCACGCCCGGGCCGGCGGTCTGGCCGCTGCCGATGTCAAAGGGGAGGATGGCTTGAGATGAGCGCCGATATCCGCAAGATCGCCGTCTGGGTCGAGGAAATTCACAGCGAGGCCGGACGTCCGGTGGTCCCGCCGACCCGCAAGGCCGTGGCGGTGGCTGTCATCGTCAACCCGTTTGCCGGCCGCTATGTCGAGGACCTGACGCCGCTGATGGACATTGGCGCGGACCTCGGGGCTTTGCTGGGGCAACGCTGCGTGGCCGCCTTGGGTATCGCCCCGGACCAGGCGCAAAGCTATGGCAAGGCGGCGATGGTCGGCGAGGCGGGCGAGTTGGAACATGCCGCCGCCCTTCTGCACCCCAAGCTTGGCGCGCCGCTCAGGGTTGCGGTCGGCGGAGGGGCAGCCTTGGTGCCGTCATCCAAGAAGATGGGCGGACCGGGGCAGGTGCTGGATGTGCCTTTGGGCCACAAGGATGCCGCCTATGTCCGCAGCCATTTTGATGGCATCGAGGTCCGGCTGAACGATGCCCCCCGTGCCGGTGAGATCATGGTGGCCGTCGCCGTCACCGACAGCGGTCGCCCGCTGGCTCGAGTCGGCGGCCTGACCCATGATCAGGCTGAAGGCAAGGACGGCTTGCGTTAGGCCGTGATGGGTCTTGCTCAAGACAGCCTCTCCCCACACAGCACGCCGCCCCGGACCTGATCCGGGGCCCGAGCCTTGCGGGTGAGCCCCGATCCTCGAGGCCCCGGCCTCCGCCGGGGCAACGCGGGAAGCGGGCGCAGGAAGGCACCGATCCCATCCATGGTCATCCCGCACTAACTGGGAAACAGCGTCAGACCGCCATCAACGCACAGCACCTGACCATTGATGAATTTCGCCTCGTCCGAGGTCAGGAACGCCACCGCGTCGGCAATCTCGCCCGGTTCGGCATAGCGCACCAGTGATGCCTTGTCAGAGTTCATCATCTCGGCATCGACCTGACGGGTCGCCTGAAAGCGCGAGGTCTTGGATGGCCCGGGCGCCACGCAGTTCACTCTGACGCCATGCTGCTGCAGCTCCTTGGCCAGACACCGCGAATAATGTGCCACGGCGGCCTTGAGGATCGCATAGATCGCACCTTCCGAGACGCCAAACTGTCCGGCGACCGAGCCAATGTTGACCACGATCCCGGCCTTGCGGTCACGCATCGGCGGGATGAAGGCCTTGCAGACGGTGATTGTGCCGATCAGGTTGTTGTTGGTCAGCGCCTGCACATCCTCCAGCGGGATATCAAGCGCATTGTTGGGCACCGGTTTGCCGCCCGCCGCCCCGATGTCGCCACCGGCACAGTTCACCAAAATATCGACTTGACCCATCTCGGCGTCGATCTTGGCCTTCATGGCGGCGACCGCCGCTGCATCACCGATATTGCCGGTCACGGCGAGCGTCTTGACGCCGAATTGCGCGAAGGCCTGTTCAACTTCGCCCAGATGCGCGCCCTCGCTATATTGCGACGGAGCGTCCCAGGTCCGGTCGTGCAGGATGATATTGGCGCCGCGCGTCGCCAGGCGTTCGGCCATCTGCCGCCCGAGGCCGCGACCCGAGCCGGTGACGAGGGCGGTCTTGCCGCTGAGAGGTTTGGACATGGGCGGGCTCCTAAAACATTCCGAGGGATTTGATAGTGGCAGCGCTGCGGCGGATCATGGCGAGTTCATAGGCTTCAATGGCGCTGTCCTCGCCCTTTTCCCACGGCGTCAGGTAGTCGGCGCCGTCGGCCAGCTTGTTGACTTGCGCGGCGGCCAGACAGCGGGCGACCTCTTCGCCGGATTTCGGCGCATAGAATTCCCACCACCACGGGTCGAGGAAGCGGATGTGCCGCGCCTCAAGCGCGCCGGGTTCCAGCACGGCATTCAGGTCTGGATTGTGCTGCAAAAGCAAGGGGATCAGTTGCGCGAAGGGCACAGCGCCGTCTCCGATGGCACAGCGAACCAGGCGGTAACCCTCGGTCGAAAACTGGACACGGTAGTCCTTCAGATGCAGGTGCTTGACATGTGGGGCAGCGCGGACGGTGAAATCGAGCGGCGCCTCCAGCACGGGAAAGGCATTGCCGGTGTCAAGAGTGATGCCGACGCCCCGGGTGCCCTCACAGAACGCCACCAGTTCGGCCGAGCCGAAATCCTGATGGTTTTCGATGGCGAGCCAGCGGCCTTCATCGGCGGCGCGCGGGCCCCATTCGGCGAGGGCGGCGCGGATTGCCACATTCAACTCCGCCCATTTCGGCCCTTGGGCAGCGCGGGCCCCGCACAGGATGGGCGACAGACCCAGCCGGATCACCTGAGCATTCAGCGCGCGGGCCGAACGGAAGGCGCTGTCCATCGGTCCCATCATGTTCAGCCCGGCGCTGATGACCGGAACCATGCCGAGACCGGACAGCCGTCCGCGCAACGCCTTGAGCTGGGCATCGTCCAAGGCCCGCAGCCAGGGGTCGAATATCTCGATCACCTTCGCGCCAAGTTCAGTGGCAATGGTGATGAAGCCCTCCAATCCCTTGCCATGCGGGTTGGCCCGTGGCCCGCCTGCGCCCTGCAGCCCAAGGTGATAAGTCAACCCGTAAGGGTTCAGTCCGACATTCAACATGGCACTTCCTTCAACTCATCCCGGCATCGACCACCAGCACCTGCCTGGTGATCATCCGTGCCGCGTCGGAGGCGAGAAACACCACCGCATCGGCTATGTCGCTACCCAGGAGCGGTGTCTGCAACACCTGCCGCGCCGTCATTGCATCGACGCTCTCCTGCGTCGGATACCACAACTGCCGTTGGCGTTCGGTCATCACGGCACCGGGCTCGATGGCGTTCACCCTGATGTTCTGGCCGCCCAGACTGCGGGCCATCGCCTTGGTCAGACCGATCACGCCCGCCTTGGCCGCGCCGTAGACCGGCATCTGGTCGGACCCGTAGCGCCAAGCCACCGACGACATGTTGACGATCGCGCCGCCGCCCTGCGCCGCCATCATCGGTGCCACCGTCTGGACGGCGAAAAGCTGCGGGCGCAAGTTGATCGCCATGAGGTCTTCCCACATCGCCCCCGTCACATCGGCAAGCTGGTGTCGTTGGTCATTGGCAGCATTGTTGACCAGAACCCCGAACGGGCCAGTAACGGCGGCCAACGCCTCGATCCCGGCTTTCAGCGCCGCAAGATCAGTCAGATCGCAGGACCGGAATGCTGGCACATGCCGCGCGCGCGCCAGTTCGGCCAGCAGACCTGCCGCCGCCAGATCCTGCACATCGAGAAATCCCACCCTGGCACCCTGCGCCGCAAACGCCCGCACGATATCGGCACCGATGCCCGAGGCCCCTCCGGTTACCAGCACCGCGCGGTCGATCAGATCGGAATGGACTGCGGAACTCACATCGCTCTCCGGATCAGCCTTTCGGTGGCCGGATCGAACAGGCAGGCGCGGGTCATGTCGACATTCAACTCCATCACTTCACCCTGCCGCGGGGCATCATTGGGGTCGAACCGACCCGTGATTTCCTTTGAACCGATCTTGAGCACAGCCATGGTCTCGGCCCCGGTCGGCTCTACCAGCACCACGGGGGCGGCCAGACCCGCCATGCCCGGACGGCTGGCGGTTTCCGGCGTTCGGCGGCTGAGATGCTCTGGCCTGATCCCCAGGATCACCTTCTGTCCGGCGCTGACGCCGGAGCCGTCGATCAACGCCAGCAACGCCGGATCGCCCTTTGCTGTAGGGAAACTCGCCCGCAGCTTGCCGCCCGCTTCGACGATTTCCGCCGGGATGAAGTTCATCGAAGGGGAGCCCATGAACCCCGCCACAAAGATGTTTGCCGGACGGTTGTAAACTGCATCCGGTTCGTCGAAATGCTGCACTTCGCCCTTGTGCATCACGACGATTCGGCTGGCCAGTGTCATCGCCTCGACCTGATCATGGGTCACGTAAACCGTGGTCTTGGCGATGGTCTGGTGCAGTTTCTTGATCTCGGTGCGCATGTCGACACGCAGTTTGGCGTCAAGGTTGGACAAGGGCTCGTCGAACAGGAACAGTTTGGGGTCGCGCACCAGCGCCCGGCCCATTGCAACCCGCTGCCGCTGCCCGCCCGACAACTGCCCGGGTTTGCGGTTCAAAAGTGGTTCGATCTGCAACAGCGCCGCGACCCGGGCAATCGACGCGGACTGTTCCGCCTTTGGTGTCCCACGGCTTTCCATCCCAAAGGCCATGTTCTCGCGCACTGTCATGGTCGGGTACAGGGCGTAGGATTGGAACACCATCGCAATGTCACGGTCCTTGGGCGGCACCGAATTCACGATCCGGTCGCCAATCCGGATCTCACCACCGGTGATCGACTCGAGCCCGGCGATCATCGCCAACAATGTCGATTTCCCGCAGCCCGAGGGGCCGACCAAGGCGACGAATTCGCCCGGTTTTGCCTCAATCGTCACGCCCTTCAACACCTCGACGGCGCCATAGCTTTTGCGGACATTGGTGATGGTCAAGGACGACATCTGGCCTCGCTTTCCTTACTTGATCGCGCCAGCGGTCAGACCGCGCACGAAATATTTGCCGCCAAAGAAATAGACCAGCAACGGCGGCAGCGCGCCGATCAGCACGGCGGCGCTCATCACATCGTAGACCCGCACATTGGTGCCGTTGGTGGACAGTGCGACCAGTGCGGCTGTGATCGGCTGCTTGGTGCCGGAATTCAGCACGACGCCGAACAGATATTCGTTCCAGATGCCGGTGAACTGCCAGATAACTGTGACAATCAGGATCGGCGGTGACAGTGGCAGCACGATCTTGCGGAAGATGCGCCAGAACCCCGCTCCGTCGATACGTGCCGCCTTGATCAGGTCGTCGGGAATGTTGACGTAGTAGTTGCGACAGAACAGCGTGGTAAAGCTGATGCCCTGCACGCAATGCACCAGGATCAGCCCATAGATCGAATTCGCCAGACCCAGCTTGCCCAGCGTATAGGCCCAGGGCAGCAGCGCGATCTGCCCAGGCATGAATACACCGAGCAACATGCAGGTGAACAGGATCTCAGAACCGGGGAATCGCCACTTGCTCAGCACATAGCCGTTGACGGTGCCCAAAGCTGTCGAGATCAGCGTAGCAGGCACCACCATCTCGACCGAGTTCCAGAAATAGTGCTGCATGCCTTCGCAGGTGCCGCCGATGCAATAGGTGCCCCAGGCCTCGCCCCATGCCGAAATCCGGAAGCTCTGCGGAAATGCGATCAGGCCGTTCTTGGAGATTTCCTGCAGGTCGCGGAACGAGTTCAGGATGACTACAAGCAGCGGGATCACATAGACCGCCGCAAAGATGCTGAGGATGCCGTAAATCACCACGCGGTTGATCAGGTGGCGCCGTGAGGCCGCAACGGCCCCGGCGTCGAAATCCACGGCGGTCAGATCAGCCATTTTGCCCATACCTCCGATTGCGCCAGACCATGTAAAGCGAGTAGGGCACCAGAACCGCCGCCAACGCCACCAGCATCATGATCGCCGCCGCCGCCCCCTCGCCGATCTGGCCACGCTGAAACATCAGGTCATAAACATAGATCGCGGGAAATGTGGTCGAGATGCCGGGCCCTCCTTGGGTCAGCGCCACCACGAGGTCAAAGGTCTTGATGGCGAATTGCAGCATCACAACCGCTACGGCGACAAAGATTGGCCGGATCGAGGGCAGGATAACCTTGCGGTAGATGCGGAAACTCGATGCACCATCAATCTGTGCCGCTTTGATGATATCGCCATCCACGGAGCGCAGACCAGCAAGGAATAGCGCCATGGCAAAGCCCGAACTTTGCCAGATGCCCGTGATCACGATGGAATAGATCGCATAGTGCCGGTCAGTGGTCAGCGCGAATTTGAAACTGGACCAGCCCAGTTGATGCATCAGGAATTCGATCCCCGAGGTCGGGTTGTAAAGCCAGCCCCACACCGTGCCGGTGACAATGAACGACACCGCCAACGGGTACAGGAAAAACGTCCGCCAGATCGATTCTCCACGCACCTTCTGATCGATCAGGACCGCCAGCACCAATCCCACTGCCATCGCCAGAACCACGTAGAACGCCGAGAACAGGAACAGGTTGGAATAGGCCACGCCCCAGCGGCGATTGGCCCAGAGTGAATGGTAGTTTTTCAGCCCGGCATAATCCAGCACCGGCAACAGCGACGAGGTGCTGAGCGATATCCAGAAGGTCCAGCCGGTGAAGACGAAGACATAGACGAAGGACGCGATAAGCGACGGGGTCAACACCAGAAAGGGCACGATCCGGCCCAGCCGGTCAACAAGGCTCGGGCCGGGATCGCCGATCCGCGTCGGAATTTGAACAGATGTCATGGGCCTACCCCGGATGGATTGGCCGGGACCCGGTTACCGGGACCCGGCCAGGGTCAGTGTTACATCTGTGCTTCGACGGCGTCGGCCATGGCATTGGCCGCGTCGGACGACGACATGTCGGGCGTGTTCACGAATTCGGTGATCAGGTCCATCATGGCGCCGCGATACTTCTGCAGCACGGTCATGTTATGCGCCATCGAGCGCACCAGCGTGCCCGCCTCGATCGAAGCCTTGAGATCGGCTTGCGACTTTTGCTGGCAGGCGTTGAAACCCGTGCTCAGGTCCACGTCCATCCGCGCCGGGATCGACCCCTTGGCGATGTTGAACACGGTCTGGAACTCGGGTGACAGGATCAGGTGCGCCAGCAGCTTCTGGCCCTCGATGAAGTCGGGGTCTTTCTGCTTGAAGAACACCACCGAGTCCGAGTTCAGGATGAAGCCCGGCTTGTCCCAGTCGGTCGGGGCCTGGCCGCACAGAATGTCATCACCCGGCTTGTGGCCCGCAGCAATCAACGTGCCAATCTCCCAGTCGCCCATGATGAAGAACAGCGCATCGCCATTCGCCATCATGTTGGACGCGGTGTCATAGTCGCGGCCAGCAATCGCCGGGTCCATGTATTTGGTCACCATCAGGCGCATCTGGTCAAAGGCCTTGACCATGCCATCCGAGCGCAGCGCATCGACGTCACCTTCGACAAAAGCCTTGCGGAACAGGTCGATGTCCTGGCCATAGACCACGTTTTCAAAGGTCGTGGCGTCGGTCCAGTCAGCCGAAAGATGGGCCAGGCAGACCTTGCCGCCGGCAATCGCCTTTTCGCAGGCCGCGTTGAAATCGGCCCAGGTCTTGGGCAGTTCGGTCACGCCAACCGCGGCCATCGCCGCCTTGTTGCCCCAGATCCAGTTGATCCGGTGAATGTTCATCGGTGCGGCAATCCAGTGGCCATCGGGCTTCATCACCGGCAGCAGTTCCGGCGCCACCACCTTGTCCCAGCCCTCGGACGCGGCCAACTCGTCCATGTTGGCGGTCATGTTGGTCTGGTTCCACTCGGCGATTTCCGGGCCTTTCAGCTGCACGGCTGCCGGGGCGTTGCCGGCAACCACATCGGCCCGCAACTTGGCCAGGGTGTTGGCGGTGTGACCAGCAATCGCGGTCTGTTGCCAATCCCCGCCCGCCGCCGTGAACATCTCGCCCAGCTTGGCAATCGAAGCGGCATCGTTGCCCGTGGCCCATTGGTGCAGCATCAGGGTCTTGGGTTCCGCGGTTGCCGAGACGGTACACAGGCCATAGGCAACAGTTGCGGCAAGTGCCGCCTTGAGTAATGTCATTGCTGTTCCTCCCTTTGAGTGCGAAGTCCAATCAATCCGATCCGATCCCGACATGTCCTCCGCCCGAATACCGTTTTCGGGCCATGTCTCATTTCGATTCCCTCGCAGTGCCTTTTGTTCTATGCCGAACATATTAGTCCGTCAACGCAGGAATGCCGCCACCATGAGCGCACCCAGCTACCAGTCCCTGCTCCAGTCGGGCTATGTTGACAGCCCCAGTGGCCGGATCATCCGCGCGCTCAGCGAGCGCGGCAGCCTGTCGGCGGCACAGATCGCCCGCAGCACTGGGCTGGCCCGCTCGACTGTCTCCACCGCCGTTGCTGCACTGCGGAAATCCGGGTTGATCATGGATGCAGAGTCGCCGGATGAACCGTCGGCCCGACAGATCGGCAGACCTGGAACCGCCCTGCGGCTGAACCCGGAGGCCGGCACATGCATTGGTGTGCATATCGCCAGCGAGGAACTGCGGGTAGCGGTGGCCGATGTTTCGCATTCAGTCATTACCGAACAAACTATTCCGATGCGGCGTGATTTCAGCCCGGAAGAAGCGGCATCGCGGTTGCAGCAATTCATCGCCAGCACCTATGCCGAAAACGGCTTGCGGCGCTCGGGTCTGCTGGGGGTCGGGGTCTCGCTTTCGGCACCTGTTTCGCCCGATGGGACGGTGCACCGGTCGTCCGTCGTGCCCAGTTGGGCCGGCGTGAACGTGGTCGAGATTTTCGGCGAGGCATTGGGGGCGCCCGTCCTGGTGAACAACGAAAGCAACTGTTCCGCGATCGCCGAATCGATGTGGGGGGCCGCACAGGGCGAAGATGATTTTGTCCTGTTCAAACTCAATGTCGGGGTCGGCGGGGCCATTGTTGTCAACGGTCAGGTCCGTGTCGGGATCGCGGGTGGTGCCGGGGAATTCGGCCATGTCTCGATTGATCCCGAAGGCGAGCTTTGCCGCTGCGGCAATCGCGGTTGTCTGGAACTGAAGGTCGGGTTTGCGGCGCCGCTGCGGGACCTGTCGCTGGTCCATGGACACCGCATCACAATTGATGCAGCCGTGGCTCTGGCCGTGGCGGGCGACGTTGGGGCGACGCGACTGATTGCGGACAGTGGCGAACGCGCCGGCACGGCCCTGGCATTACTCGGCAATATCCTGAACCCGCCGCTGTTCCTGATCAGCGGCGCTCTCGCCCGCTCCGGCCCGATCCTGATGGACCCACTGCGTGCGGCGTTTGAAAAGCACAGTCTGCTGAAATCACGCGAACTCGATATCACGCAGCGTACCCGCATCGTGCTGGGGGCATTGCTGGACAACGATGTCGTGCTGGGCGCGGTGGGCCTTGTCCTGCGTCACCATGGCCGGATCAGCTGACGGCACCATTGCGGCAAGACCGCTACCCAAGGCGCAGTGACACGCCTTGGGTCTGGTCAGACTGTCTTAGAAGAAGCCGAGTTTGTTGGGGTTGTAGCTGACCAGCATATTCTTGGTCTGCTGATATTGGTCGAGCATCATCTTGTGATTTTCGCGCCCGATGCCGGACTGCTTGTAGCCGCCAAAGGCCGCATGGGCCGGATAGGCGTGATAGTTGTTGACCCAGACCCGGCCCGCTTCGATGTCGCGGCCAAAGCGGTAGGCGCGGGTGCCGTCGCGGGTCCAGACCCCTGCCCCAAGGCCGTACATCGTGTCATTGGCAATCGCCAGGGCTTCGGCTTCGTCCTTGAAGGTGGTGACCGAGACCACCGGGCCAAAGATCTCCTCCTGGAACACCCGCATCTTGTTGTGGCCTTTCAGGATCGTCGGCTGGATGTAGAACCCGCTGGACAATTCGCCGTTGAACAGCGCCGCGGCACCACCCACCAGAACCTCGGCGCCCTCTTCGACACCGATCTTCAGGTAGGACAGAATCTTGTTCTGCTGCGCCTGGCTGGCCTGCGCGCCGACCATGGTTTCGGCCAGACGCGGGTCACCCTGCTTGATCGCCTTTACCCGGGCAATGGCCCGCGCGATAAACTCTTCGTAGATATCTTCCTGAATCAGGGCGCGCGACGGGCAGGTGCACACCTCACCCTGATTGAAGGCAAACAGCACGAACCCTTCAATGGCCTTGTCGAGGAAGGCGTCATCCTGTGCCATGACATCGGAAAAGAAGATGTTGGGCGACTTGCCGCCCAGTTCCAGCGTCACCGGGATCAGGTTGACGGTGGCAGCCTCCATGATCTTGCGCCCTGTCACAGTCGATCCGGTGAAAGCGATCTTGGCGATCCGGCCCGAACGGACCAAGGCATCACCCGCCTCTGCTCCATAACCGTTGACGACGTTCAGCACCCCGGCGGGCAGCAAGTCGGCGATCAGTTCCATCAGCACCATGATCGCGGCGGGAGTCTGTTCGGCAGGCTTCATCACGATGCAATTGCCGGCTGCCAGAGCGGGGGCAAGCTTCCATGCCGCCATCAGGATCGAGAAGTTCCACGGGATGATCTGGCCGACAACGCCCAATGGTTCGTTGAAGTGATAGGCGACGGTGTCGGCGTCAATCTCCGACATCGAGCCTTCCTGCCCGCGCAGCACCCCGGCGAAATAGCGAAAATGGTCAACCGACAGCGGAATATCGGCGGCCATGGTTTCGCGGATCGGCTTGCCATTGTCCCAGGTTTCGGCGGTCGCGATCAGGGCAAGGTTTTCCTCGATCCGGTCGGCGATCTTCAGCAGGATGTTGGAACGTTGGGTCGCCGAGGTCTTGCCCCATTCCACTTTCGCCGCATGAGCAGCGTCAAGCGCCAGACCGATGTCCGCCGCATCGGAGCGGGCAACTTCGCAGACCTTGGCACCGGTGATCGGCGTGATGTTGTCAAAGTAGCGCCCGTTCACCGGGGCCACGAACTTGCCACCGATGAAGTTGTCGTAGCGGGCTTTGAAGGGCGACGCGAATTCGGTCGCCGTCTGGGTCATCTGGTTCATGTTAGTCCTCCTCACAGGCCGGGTCTCCTCCCGGATGCCATGAGGATGTGGTGGCATGGGGCGAATCGATAGGGGGGCAAGGAAGCACCCGGCAGGGCATCGTCTCAATAGTGAGACAGGTTGACCAAGCTATTCGCCAAGCCCAAGCCGTTTCAGCCGGCGGTACAGCGTGGCGCGGCCAACCCCGAGTGCCCGGGCGGCTTCGGACACATTGCCCTCGGCGCGAGACAGCGCCCGGACAACCGCGGCCCGCTCGGCCTTTTCGAACCCGGTCAACCCGTCTTCGCGGCCAAACAGGTCAGAGGCCGGCCGCGGCCTCATTTCGGCGCCAAGCTCCAACCCAAAGGTTTTGCGGGCCCCACGGGTGGCACCGATCACCAGGTCATCGCCATCGACAGCAATCAACTGCGAGGTATCGGACTCATCGCTGCCTAAGACAACGATACGGGCATTGGGGAAGGACGCCCGGAAATAATCCGCCTCGATCGCCTTGGCGGTTTGCACCACCATCGCCCCGATCAGCCGGTTGTAGCCGACGGTCTGATCGGCCCGGGCGGACGAGACGTCCAGCGCCGCCAGAATATGGCCGTCCGCCCCGAAAATCGGCGCGTCCATGCAGCTCATCCCGATGTTGCGGGCCAGGAAATGTTCGTCGCGGTGGATCGTCACATGGGTCTTTTCGGCCAGACAGGTACCAATGCCGTTGGTGCCTTGTCGCGCCTCGCTCCAATCCACGCCGATCCGCAGGCCCCAGGTGTCAAAGGCGTCTTGGTCGGCAGATGAACAGCGTTGGTCGAGCACGATCCCGTCCTGATCGGTCAGCAGAACCCCGCAGCCGGACTGGCCAACAAGGCCGAACAATTGGTCAAGCTTGGGGGTCGAGACCAGAAGGAAGCGTTCAAGCCGCGCCCGGCGATCCCGCAGATCGGTGGTTTCGACCTGACCGGTCGCAAAGTTGTCCGCGGGATCAAGCCCATAACGCTCGGCCGAACGCCGCCAGAACGCCGCAAGTGGCGAACGGGCGGCCGCGGACCCCGAAGTGACCGAGGTGATGACCTTGTCGACGTGATGCTGCTTCTGCGACATGCGCGTCCTCCCAGTCTTCAAACATAGCAACCGGCGATGGAGTAGGCAATCTGGCGCAATCCGCCGCGCCACAACCCGCCGCAGCGGCCATGCGGGCAGAGGCGGCCTTGTTCAGGCTGTCACAAGTCGAAGGTGGCGAACACCGGAACATGGTCGCTGGTCTGTTCCCAACCACGGGTTTCGCGCAGGATCCGACTGGAATGGCTGGCATTGATGATGTCGGGGGTGGCCCAGATATGGTCCAGCCGACGCCCTTTGTCGGCAGTATTCCAGTCCGATGACCGGTAGGACCACCAGCTGTAAAGCAGGCCTGCGGGGATGTCCTTGCGGGTGACGTCCTGCCATTTGCCGGCCTCCATCACCTGATTGAAATGCTCCACCTCGATCGGCGTGTGGCTGACGATCTTCAGCAACTGCTTGTGGTTCCACACATCGTCTTCGCGGGGCGCGATGTTCAGATCGCCGACCAGAATGGCGCGGTCGGGCTGTTCCCAGCGGAAATGGTCACGCATCTGGGTCAGATAATCGAGCTTCTGGCCGAATTTCACATTCTCGGCCCGGTCGGGAATGTCGCCACCCGACGGCACATAGGTGCAATGGATGGTGACGCCGTTCTGCAGCTGGGCCGAGACATGGCGGGCATGGCCAAGATCCGCAAAATCCTTGCCGCCAACGTCCATCAACGGCAGCTTGGACAGGATCGCCACGCCGTTGTAACCCTTCTGCCCGCGCGCGACCATATGGGTGTAGCCAAGCGCCCTGAACTGCTCCATCGGGATCAATTCCACCGGGCTCTTGCATTCCTGCAGGCACAGAATGTCCGGGGCATGTTCGCCCAGCATCCGCACCACCAGCCCCTCGCGCAGACGGACAGAGTTTATGTTCCAGGTGGCAAGGGTGAAGGTCATGAGCGTTCTCCAGATACGGTCGCCAGAGCCTATGCGCTGCGACATGAAGGCTCAAGCCCGCTTTGGGCCGATCTGGCTTTGGCTCAATCGTGCAGCGTGTAGGTGTCCAGATCGCACAGGTTCTGCCGACCCTCGACAACCGCGCCATTGTCCATGCTGAACTGCAGGTCATAGTCGCAGGTCGCCTCGCCGTCCGCGATGGTGACCGTACCGCTCTCGCCCGAGTTCAGTGCATCCACCGTGAGAATATTGTCACCCCAGTCGTCCGATGCATGCGGCGCGACATAAAGTTCGATCAGGTTGACTGAAGAGTTGTTGACGAGGCTGAATGTCAGATCCTCGGCCCAGGCCGGCGCGGCCAGTAGGGCAATTGCGACGGTCAGCGAAAGGGTACGCATG
>JBDTQR010000038.1:0-25704 GCA_039932095.1 bacterium
CACCGAAATCACAGCGAACGGACTGCCCTTCAACATCCGGACCGGGGCCTATGGTGGTGACATCACCGTACAGGTTTCCGATCCCAACAGCTCCACAATCTTCGCAATCGATGGCAGTCTGCGGGGCAATCTCGGTGGTTCGCCGACCTATGCGAACGGGATACACGGCATGACAACCGCCGGGCTCTACACTGCGACTGGCGACGATGGCGCGACCCATGTGGTTGTCGACGGCGTCTTTGTCGGAAAAGACCCGAATGCGCCGTAGCGCCGGGTGCTGGCTGTTACTTTGCCTTGGTCTGGTCCATCCGCTGCCGTCATCTGCCGATGTAACCAGCCGGGCCGGGATAGCCCAGATTTCAGGGTCCGAGCGCCTTCGCCTGTTTGCCTTTGGCAAGATGCTGGAAACCGGCATGGCACCGCGCGCGGCGGTTCTGCAGATGAAACAGGACATGGTCGTCCAAGGTTTTTACTATGACGCGGGCACAAGTCGCCTGATCGACAAGAACGGCTGGCTGGCCCCTGTGTTGCGTTATGACGGCAATATCAACGGCGGGGCATTGCGCGACAGTTTTGTGTTCGACGGGCAAGTCTTTGACGCCGCACCGGACTTCCGTGCCAAGGCGGGTGTCGTTGCCGGGCTGGCGGGGGGCGGCGCAGTCCGGCTGGCGTGGAGCAATGGTCGCTATCTAGAGGCGCGTGTTCAAGGCGACGCCGTCTGGTCCCCGGACTATCGCATCGGCCGCACCACCGCCGAGCTGGCACTTTGCAGCCGCAACCACCTGACAGGCTGGACATTTCTCGACTTTTGCCACTCGGCAGCAGTGACGTCGCGCGACCTCGGGTCCACCACGACCCAAGCGACCGACCTGTCGCTGAGCCAGCTTTTCGCGGCCGGGGAAGGTTATCATGAATTGACCGCGGACCTGTCGCAAGCCAGTTATGACATTGGCCAGCAACCGGCCTTGACCCTGTCGTGGGATGCGGTGTGGGATCAGGCATCAACGCGCCTTGCGCTGACCGTAGCGGCCCCGATCAAAGGCGAAACCGTGCTGCGTCAACGGCTTGATGTGGGGATGAATTGGCAATGGCATGGCCGCAGCATGGGTGTTGATCTATGGCATCAGCGGGCCGACGGTGGGACGTTCCTGTCAAGCCCGCGTGCCGACACCACCACCGGGATTGGCCTGAGTTTTGACATCCGGCCCGGGGTCACAACGCAAATCGGCTATCTGGTCAATCGGTCCACCGTCGATCTATTTCGCTACGATCAGCTGTCGGTCAACATCCGTTTCGACGCGTTGCGCTGGTAGTCTTTCACAGGCCCGCAGCTTTCAGAGCCGCCCGGGTTTCCGCGGTCGCAAGCTGGTCGTTCAGCGCTTTGAAGATTTGCCGCGCCTTGGTTCTGTTGCCGGAGTTCAGATAGGCATAGCCGCGCAGAATGGCGAGGTCGCGCGGCAGGCTGCCCTTTATCTGCTCCAAAGCGTCAAAATACCCGATGGATTGCCCGTATTGCCGCTGTTTGTAGGCCAGAACGCCACGCTGGTTCAGGATGATCGACTCCGTCTCGACCCGTTGCTGGCGGGTAAAATCGGTCGACGCGGCAACGCGTGAGGCATCTTCGGTCATGTTGAGTTTCAGATAGGACAGCGCCATGCCAAACCGGGCATCGCGGCGCTGCGCCGCGTTAAGATGCGGCTCCGCGGTTCTGAACGCCCCCAATGCCTCCATCGGTCGGTCGAGGTTGTAGGCACACCAGCCACGCTGGGCCAGAGTTTGCGGCGACGTGGCATTTGCGGTCAGGGCAAGGCATTGCTCTGGCGTCACGGCCCTGCCTTGGCTGGCGGTTCCAGTGGTGGACCGCGTCGGAGCAGGGTCTGGTTGTGAAGGTTTTCTGGGTTGTTTTTGGGTTCCCGGCGCAGGGCGGGCACGGGGCCGGATGTTCAGCGCCGTTGCAGTCAGCTGCTGCGACGGAGCGACACTCTCGGTCGCCATAGTCCCGGTCTGGATTGCGATATCGGCCGGTGCCTCGCCCCGGCCTGCCAGAAGCTTGTCCTGAAGTGAGGTCAATTCAGCGGCGTTGTCGGGAAACCGCGTTTGCGCCACGGCAAACAGGTCGGTCAATTCCGCATTGCTCGTCACTGCGTCCGATTTTTCCAATGTCGCCAGGATGTCGGCAAAGGCCGTGCAGGCTTTCAGGATACCCGTGTAGGTCGACAGGGCGGCGGCGGTGGCCTGCTGCGCCTCTTGCGCCTTGGCGATACGCCACGCGTTGTTCACGCGGTCGCAGCGCAACAATCCGTCGGTGCTGCTGGCGATTTGCAACGCCTCAGCCGCGTTGCCGGCGTCGAGGGCGGCGTCGAGTTTGACCTGTCCTTCATCAGTTTCCAAAAGCTGGATCATGTCAGTGGGGGGCACCCAGGCCGGATATTGGCTCTGCGTCGTCGCGATGGTGTCGCGAGCGCCGGTTAAATCGCCGTCTGCGATCTGGCGGTAGATCGTGTCAATCTCGGTTGACGGCTGGGTCACCGCCAGTCTGCTGAGGTCGTCAGGCGGCACCCAGCTCGGAAATTGTGTCCGCAGCCGCCGCAGCTCGGCATCAACCGAGGCCTGATCAGCCTGCTGGACGTAGAAGTTAAGCGCTTGAAGGTCCTGTTCGGACGGCATGGTTCCGGGCAGATTGGTTGCAGCGGTCGCGTCCGGCACTGCCGGCGTTTGTGCCGCCATTGGCAGCGCCAGACCGGCCATCACCAACACTGCTGCCAGAAGGATCCGGGTCATACCGGCACACATTGCGGAAACAACTCGGCCTGCGCCACCAGCGCCATAAGGTGCAGCGTTGCCGGATAATAGGGCTGATCGGTTGAAAATGCCGGAATCGCTGCGCCGATCGAGCCTGATCCGGCGCAGGCCGCCAGGGCCGAGATGGCAGCATAACCCGGATGCGGGCTGCGTTCGCGGGGCTCGCCAGTGCTGGCGTCAAACACTGCGACGGCATCCTTACCGCCTGCCGCAGCCGAAGCCGCGACGTAGCGGCGGACGGCTTCGGCATCGGCCTGACCGGACCACATCGCAAAAAGCGGTATCCGCATCGCCTCGTATCCAGAGTCAGCCGAAAATCCTGCGGGTGGGGCCGACCAGCCTTGTGGCCCGACCGTGATCCAGTCGGGAACCAGGCGTTGCTGGGCTATGCTGGTCATCAACGCGACGCCATCCTCTGCAACTTTGTCCAGTGATGCGGCGCCGGATGCCGCTGCGAGATCGTGCATTGCTCGTGGGAAATAGTAGGAAAGATTGATGACATACTCGGCACCTGTGGTGAAGCCGGTTTCGCCGGGCAGGAACAACAGCCCGCCATTGCCGTCCGGATGGGCGACGACACAAAGCCGCGCCAGATCGGTCGCAATGGCACGCGCCCTGTCGGCAAGGTCGTCGCGACCGTGGCGCGCCGCCATCGAGGACAGCGCCCAGGCATAGAACAGATCGCCGTCGCTGGCATTGTTATGGTCTGGCACGCTGGGCGTCTGGTCATGCTTCCAGCGCCATGCCAGCAGCGCATCGGGCCGAACGGCGAGGTTCTTTTCAGTCCAGGCATAGATGCTGTCAAAAGCCGCGACATCGTCGAATGCGGCCGCGAGGGTCAGCCCATAGCCCTGACCCTCGGAGTGGCTGTCAGAGTTCTGGAAACCGTCCACGACGCGGCCCTCGGGCGACAGGCACAGGGTCTTCCACGCCTGCCAGGCTGCCTGCAACGGATGATCCGGCGCGATGACCCCGGCAATGCCCTGATTTTGGCCAGACCAACCTCGTTGTGCCAAGCCAGCGGCGACAGCGGCCATTCCGAGGGACGCGACGAATTGGCGACGCTTCATGTATGGCTTCCCTTCCGACGCGTGATCAACACATAGATCAACGCGGGTATGACTGAAATCAATGCAAAGGCGAGCGTCAGGGTCGCGAACAGCGACGGCCACCACGACGCGTAGTTGCCCAGCACGGGGCGAAGGTTCGATATCGACAACGGTTCCAGTAGTGCCGGGCGGTGGTTCGCCGACCATCCGACCCAAGTCCCGTCACGCTGCAACAGCAACGCCTGACTGTGCAGATCATAGCGCCTCGCTCGGCGCAAAAGATCGACCTGCTGTGCCAGTTCGGTCATGCTGGTGTCCGGTCCTGCGACCAGCCAGACATCGTCAGGCTGGGTCGGATCAAGCTGCAAAAGCAGGGCCTGTCCGGACTTGCCGGACAACCATTCTGCCAAAGTGGAAGTGCCCGGAAATGCCAGAGAGCGGATCTCGTTCGCCCGGGCGGCAAACCAACCATTTGTGGGCCAGAGATCGCCAATGCCGAACCAAGAGCCGCCATTTGATACCGGCTGCGGCGCCGCTTTGGCCGGCAGGCCATTGTCGTCCGCCAGGGTATAGGCGGCGGGCGATGCTGCGGCGGGCTGCGGCAAAGTTGTCTGAAGGCGGGGGAACACCGCGGTCTGCAACATCTGACGCGTCACCCCGGTATCGCCCCGTGGCACCAGGCCCACAGACCCGACATCGACGACGTGCAACCGCGCCGGAACGCGGTCGGTGGCAAGTGGCCGGAACAGCGCACCAAAGGCGAGAAGCGTCGGCTCGTCCCGTGTGGGGTCGGCAATTTCGGGCGGTATCACGATACCATCGCCACCAATGCGCGCCAGACTGCGTGAGATATCCGATTGCCACATCCGCGGTGAAGGCGGCACATTCAGCGAACTGTCGCCCAATATGACCAACATGTCGGTGCTGCGCGGCGTGCAGGGCAGATCCGGCGGATCGCCCGGCACCGACATCTCGAATGTCAGGCTGTTCATGCCCGGGTTCAACTGATTGGCGCGAAAGGTCATGTTGAGCGGCGGCAGTACCTTGCCGCCATCGCGGTCCAGCGGCAACACGCGAATCGTCTGACCATTGACCTTGACCAGCAAGAGCGACCCTTGGGCAAGATCTGCGGAAAAGCCGTAATGCAGCGTGAAGGCGGCCTTTTGCGACGCCAGCAACAGCCAGTCATCAGGCAAGAGGAAGTTCACGTCCTGCCGGAAGTAATGGGTATTGCCAAGGATTTCTGCCGAGCCGAGGTCCGCCAGGGGTGTGGCGCGGCCTGGAGTGAGGAGTGGCACACTCGCGGCAGGTGACCGTTCAGGCAGCATGCTATCCAGATCGGGCAGTTTGGATCCGGAATATTCAACCTGCAGAACAATTGCCCCACCCGATCCGCGCCGGATTGTTGCCTTGGGCTCGGGTCCGGGGATCAGCGCAACGCGGACTTTGGCGTCCGGTCCGGCCTGCACGTCATAGAACGAATGAACCTTGATCTGAACCGCGCCGCCGATCGCCGCGGTGATCCGATTGGCAACCTGACCCAGCAGGGCATTGTCGGTTTTGGGGTCCGCCAGAAGGTCGATTGCCCCGGTCCCCATGACTTGCGTGCTTGCCAGGGCAACAAAGCTGTCGCCGTTTGTCGGCATCGATTCCGGCGAGACCGAAACACCGCTATTCGCGAGATCGACTTCAGTCCAGATGGCGAACGATGCTTCAGGGCCGCAAAATATGCGGTGGCTTTGAGCAGTGATCAAGCGGATCCGGTTTTCCCCGGTGACCAGTCCGGTGATCGGGACCGACTTGTCGGCAAATGCGCCGATGTTGTCCAGCTGCACCGACCCCGACTCGGCGCCATTGACCCAGACAGTCAATTTCGAGGCCTGCGACAGCACGTTCGCGCTGGAGCGCAACGCCAGCACAAGGGTCGGCGGCGGCGGCACGCCCTTGGGCAGGGTCAGAATGAAATCGGCACTGGCCACCTCGCCGCTCAGGCGGAAATGGCCGGGGGTTGGCATGCTGCTGCCAATTCGAACTTCTGTCGGGACAAACCCGTCAGCCGGCATCAAGGCGAGCCGCCAGTTGGCAATGGCCAAGGGATCGGCCGGCGGCTGGGATGCATCGCGCGCGAGTGGCACCGCCGGCGGCAGGGTGAGGTCGGCAGGTGGAGGCGTTGCGGTTGCAGGTGGGTCGATGGTAATCGCCGGCGACGGACCCGCCTCGACAGGCTGCCCTGATGGCGGCTGGACAACCTCAGGCTCGGCGATGGTCGCGGGTGGAGCAATCTGGATCAGCGGTGCTTCTGGCGCAGTCTGACCAAACCCGTGATTTGCAAAGGCGGACAGCATCAATCCGGCGATCATCCAGCGCATCGCGGTCATTGCGCGCCCGCCTGAAGAAGGACGCCGCCTGCGGAAAGGTCAGACCGCGGCTCCGGCTCCACCTCGACGAAGTCGGCACCAAAGGCCACAAGATGGGCTGGCTTCTTGTCTACGACCGCCCCGGCAGCGGCCTTGCGACGACGTTCCGGTTCGCGGATAAAATCGCCGATCGTCAAGGGGAAGGACGACAGGCTGAGCCAGAGGAAGTAGAGGATGCCCGCCACCAGGCCCTTCTTGACGCGGGTCGCCTGACGGATCTTCAGCCAGTTTTCGCTGGACCCAAAGATCAAGAAGGCGACGGTTTCGCGCACGGCCATTGGTTGATCCGGCAGGAATAGCAGCCCCAGCACCGGTCCCTGTGGCGAGTCGGTGATCTTGCGCACCGATGCTTTCACTGGCCGCTCCAGATGCTGTGCATCGGCAAAGCGCGGGCGAAATTCGATGGTCTGGCCGATCGTGACCATCCGCAGTCCCTTGGCTCCAGCCGGCACTTTGGTCAGTTGCAGCCGTGCCCCACTTGTCGAGGCGTCCAGCAGCACGCCGTCCAGCGGCACCTCCCCCGACCCATCCCACCACATCGTCGCGGGTGCCTGCATTTCTACGCGCGGCGAGGTGCGGCGCTGCTGTTTTTCGGAAACCGCCCGCAAAGACAGCGACACCAGCAGAAAGTTGATGGCAGCCCAGGTGCCGACGACACCCAGCACGCCATGATCTCCGGGGTAGGCAATCCAGCGGATGATCAGGGCCATCATCCCTGCGAAGGTCAGCAGAAAAAGCGACAACAGTGGGCCGTAGATCGGCGAGATGTAATCCTCTGCCAGCGTCTCGTCCTTTGCCGTCACGTTGAACTTGGCGCCGCGCGGTTTCAGGATGGTTCGGATGATCGCAAGCGCCAGATAAGGTGCCTGCGCAACCTCGTAAACCTCAGAGATCAGCGGCCATCTGTAGCGTGCGAACAGCGCATTCTGGATCAGGAAACTGACCGCCATGTAGCTGAGCGTATAGGTCATCGCGTCGCGGTAGGTCGACACGAAAATCTCGACCCCGAAGAACAGATAGGTCAGTGGCGCAATCAGATAGACCAGCCGGATGATCGGGAACAGCCAGAACGACATGGAGTTGATATAACAAAGCCGCTGCAGAAATCCCAAACCGCGGCGGAACAACGGGTTCTTCAGGATCAGCATCTGCATCATGCCCGCCGCCCAGCGTCCGCGCTGCTGGATGAAGGACGCAAAAGTCTCCGGTTGCAGGCCAGCGATCATGGCAATGTCGAGATAGAGGCTGTGCCAGCCGTTCGAGTGGATCTCCAACGCGGTTTCGGCATCTTCGGTAATCGTCTCACCGGCAAAACCCCCGACGGAATCCAGTGCCGAGCGTCGCAGCAGGGCAGCCGAGCCGCAGAAGAAAGCGCCGCCCCAACGGTCAAGGCCGCGGTGGATCATGCTGTAGAACATCTCATTCTCGGGCGGGCAGCGCAGACCCAGATTGCGCTCGATCGGGTCCTTGTTGATGAAAAAGTGCGGGGTCTGTACCAGGAACAGCTTTGGGTCATCGACGAAGTAACCAACGGTCCGGGCCAGAAAATCACGCGATGGCACGTGGTCGGCATCGAACACTGCCACCAGATCGCCGTCCAGATTGGCGAGGGCCGCGCTCATGTTGCCAGCCTTGGCGTGTTCATTCCTGGCCCGCGTGGAATAAATGATGCCAAGATCGGCGCAAAGCTGCTGCAGTTCGGCCCGCCGGGCCTGCGAGCGTGCGGCGAGGTCGGGATCGGCAGAGTTGCAGCGCTGGTCGGTGCCGCCATCGTCGCACAGGACGACCCGGCGCTTGTCGCTTGGATAGATCATGTTCTTGGCGGCCGAGAGGGTAATGCTCAGCATCTCGGGCGGTTCGTTGTAGGACGGCACCAAGACATCGACCCGGGGCAGCCTGTCCACCGCAACCTTGGGCGGGCGGGCGCGCTGCGTCGGATCGGCGGTGATGAAGGCGTTCAGGAAAAACACCAGGATCGAATAGGATTCGACCACGAACAAGATAACCGCCAGAGCGAATGAAACCGTCAGGCCAGCCGCTGGCAAGGTTTCCGTCAGACGCCAGATCCAGTAGCGCACCACGATCACGCTGCCCACGGCCATCAGGGCAAACCGCACGGGTGTGATCGTAGCAAAAGGCTTCAGCCCGACGATGATGATGATGGCGGCAATCCCAAGCAACGCCTGCGCCGTCGACGATGACGGCAGCGAAGCCAGCACCAATGTCGGCAGCATCAGCAAGACCCAGATCAATAGCAATCCGATCGTGCCTACTTTGGTACTTTTCACACTTTGCTCACTTTCGAAACGCCTTGTCGTCAGCGCAAAATCCTAGCTTTCGATTGGGGCGCTTTTATGGAGTAGGGCCGGCAAGCGCTGAAAGCATTCTGATGGGACTGTTGGTCATCACAGTTGCACTCCCTTGATAATTCGCAATATTCGCCGCGCTGATCGGCATCAAGGCGTCCTCGGCCGTCCCGTTGACACAGTTGCGCAACATCACATCAAGGGCATTCGCGTTGTCCGGCATCTGACGCACGCCGCCACCCAGCCGGCGCAATCCCAGCACACAGATCACATTTGCGCCGTACCGCTTTTCGGACCAGAAGTACGGGCCAAGGGCGTCCTCACCGGACAAAAGGTCACCCGAACTCATCGCCTGGAAAGGGTCAGGCAAGCCGCCGACTTGCTGGAGAAACTCTTCATAGCGGAACCGCCCGAGGGTTGGCCCGGGCAGGTATCTGGCCAACAGAATAAGCGTATTGTCACCAGGAACAGTTGTGCGGTTCGGCAGGGCAACCCGCTGTTCACGCGCATTCAGGAGCCCGCGCTCCAAAGCCGTGACGGCGCCGGGGGCATTGACCCAGATGCCGCTGGTCGGGACGCTGACATAGGTCGCGGTATCCATGATTTCCTCGGATGTCTGCGGTTGCTGCACCAGTGAGGCATCACAAGCCGACAGTAGGAACGCACCAAAAAGCAGGGCCCCGATCCGCTGCGACACCCAAACGCTTACGTCCTGTTTGACCGTCTTGCGCGACACGACTGCTCCTGTGACCATGGTTCTAGATATTGCGCCGACAGAGGGAGTCGCCACCCCAATTCAGACCTTTCCCGTCACAGATGCCCGGGTAAACCTGAAGGGTTACCAGAATATCACAAACTCAGCCTCAGATGGCAAAGTTTTCGAACATTTTCACGTAGTCCGTCGGCTGGGAAATCAAGAAGCCCTGAACCATGTCAACGCCAAGGTCGCGCAGGGTCTGCAAGACCTCGGTATTGTCCACATGCTCGGCAACCACAGTCAGGTCAAGGCGATGGGCGACGTCGACAATCGCGTCGACGATGACCCGGTCAATGCTGTCCGGGTCGATGACGTTGCGGACAAATGCGCCGTCAATCTTGAGGCAATCCACCGGAAAGCTGCGCAGGTAGTTGAAACTCGACAGCCCCGACCCGAAATCGTCCAGCGCCACCCGGCATCCGAGATTTCGGACTGCCTCGATAAAGGCACGGGCCACCAGCATGTCCGAGATCACGCAGGTTTCTGTAATCTCAAACTGGATTTGCGCCCCGGGCACCCCGGATTCCGCCAAAAGCCCGGCGATAAAGGGCCACAAGTCAGGATCGCCGAGCGACGCCCCGGACAGGTTCAGCGACAGATTGACCTCGGGATTGCGCAGCAGAATCCCGGCATTGTCCAGCAGCGCGGATTTCACCACCCAGCGGTCAAGGTCCCTGATCAAGCCGTAGCGTTCGGCCACCGGAATGACCGAGGCTGCGGAAAAGGTCGTTCCACTTCGGTCCACCATATTGACCAGAAGTTCAAACTGCATCTCCTGTCGGCTGGCGTCGAAACCAAAGATTTCCTGGGCGTAAAGTTGCAGGCGGTTTTCGGCGATGGCTGATGGAAGGCTGACCAGAATCTGCGCCTCGACCATTTGCTGCGACGACAGACCCGCCGCCGCCTCCGCGAGGACGACAGCGCCGCGCCCGATGTCCTTGGCCGCCGTGCAGGCTGCCATAGCCGATTTCAACCAGGTTTGCGGGTCTTCGGTCGTTTGCATCAGCACAAGACCTGCACTTGCCGTCAGACTGAACACTTCGCCAGACCGAGCCAGACTGTAGGCCGACACCAGGTTCAGCAAGCTGTCCACCCGAAGCCGTGCTTCGGACAGACCACAACCGGAAAAAATGATCGAAAACTCGTCATCGCCGGTCCGCGCGATCATTTCCCCTGAAACCAGCGCCTCCCGCAACAGGGCTGCAATGTCGCGCAGGACGGTGTCGCCGGCCTCCAGTCCAGCGCTCAAATTCAGGAATCTGAATTGGTCGAGGTCGATCATGCACAGGACAGAGGTCTTGCCGACCTGAATGCGATGCCCTGCCAACACTTCGATGAATTCTAGTCGACCAGGAAAGCCAGTAAGGGCATCCAAGTCAGGGAAAGTCCCGATTGTTGCCGCAACTTGCGTGACATGCGTCACAAACTGGCGCTCCCCTGAATGTGATGTGTATCTGCACTATTTGTCACATACTTGCAACTACTCGACAGCAAGCCGCCCTCATGCCCCAGTGATCCTGACGGCTACTTTGCCGCCTCTGCCACGACGCGCTCGGCATCCCGGGCCTGCATCTCTCGCAGATGGTCAAAGCTGCAGACATAGCTGCCGGTGCCAAGGCTTTGCGACCGCAGTTCGACGGCAAGATTTCCCAGCTCGGCTTGCGGTATCAACGCCACCACCTCATCCCAACCCTGCCAGCCCGGCTTGGTGTCAAAGCCAAGGATCTGGCTGCGGCGGGTGGTGATGATGCGCTGCATCTTGGGGGTGAACTCTGCCGGTGCCGAGACGGTGACTTTCATCACCGGCTCCAGCAATACCGGCATGCAAAGCGGCAGGGCTTCGGCCATTGCCTTGGCGGCGGCTTTCTGAAAAGCCATGTCCGAACTGTCAACCGAATGGAAGGTGCCGTCGGTCAGCGTCACGGCAAGATCAACGACCGGATAGCCAAGCGGCCCACGCCCCAAGGCCGTGCGAACACCGGTCTCTACCGCCGGGATGTACTGTTTGGGAACCACGCCGCCAGTGATGCGGTCTTCGAACTGAAAGCCAGACCCGCGCGGCAGTGGCTTGATCTCCAGATGCACGTCGGCGAATTCACCATGACCGCCGGACTGCTTCTTGTGGCGGGAATGTCGCGTTGTGGCCTGTGAGATCGTTTCGCGGTAAGGAACCGCCGGTTCGGCGGACGATATTGCAAGACCGCCGGCCTGCAGGCGTGACAAGGCAATCTTCAGATGAAGCTCGCCTTGGCCGGACAGGATCTGTTCTCCGGTCTCCGGGTTGGTGGTCAATTGCAGGGCCGGGTCGGTCTCGATCAGCCGGGCGAGGATCGAGGTCAGCTTGACCTCGTCGGTCTGCTTGACCGCGCGAATCGCCAGTGAGGCCATCGGCGGGGGTGCCATTGGCCGGTCGCGTGCCGCCGCAGGGGCTGCGCCAAGCAGATCGCCGGTGGCGGCTGCGGCCATCCGGCTCAGCGCCACCACCTCACCCGGCATCGCCGTCCCTTTCGCGGTCGTCTTGGACCCGAACAGGGCCATGACACTGCCTACCCGGTCGGTGCCCAGCGACATGCCCTCCCGCAGTTCGCCCGACCAGACCCGAACATAGGACAGCTTGCCGGATTGGCCGGCATAGACCGTCTTGAACACCTCTGCTGCGATCATGGTCGCGTCGGTCAAGCCCTGCCGCGCGGCGGCCACCGCCACCTCGGGCGCCTCATGGCGCATCGTCTTCAACAGACGGTGGACGCCGTTGCCATTCTCGGCCGACCCAAACAGCACCGGCACCACCAGATCGCGCTGCAAGTCGCTGGTCAGGGTTTCATAGATCTCGCTGGTCGAGGGCACAGTGTCTTCCAGCAATTTCTCCATCAACGCGTCGTCGAAATCGGCCAGGGCTTCCAGCATGATGGCCCGGGCAGAGGTTTCGTCCGGCTTCATCTGGTCGGGCAAGCGGATCAGATCCGAGGGTTTGTGGGCGTTCCACCGCCAGGCGCGTTCGCTGACCAGATCAACCAAGCCCACGACCTGACCGTCGTCACCGCGCAGGGGAATTTCGCGCAGCACCAGCGGACGTGAGGAATAGGCCTGCAGCGCCTCCAGCGTTGCGCGCACGGAGGTGTCTTGCTGATCCATCTTGTTGATGAAGACCAGATGGGGGATGGCATGCTCATCCAGGAATTTAAGCTGTCGGGAAATTGCCGCCGCCCGTTCGGGTTGCGGTTCGCAGACAACGATGACCAGATCGGCCACCACCATCGCACATTGCGTATCGTAGGACAGTTCGACCGAGCCCGGGCAGTCGATCAGCGCCCATGGCTCATCCAGATAGTGAAAGCTCGCTACCGAAAGCTCGACGCTCATCGACCGTGACCGTGCTTCGTCCGAGGCGTCGCTGACGGTCGTGCCGTCTTTGACCGTGCCCCGCCGGTCGATCGCCCCTGCCGCAAAGAGCAACTCTTCGAATAGGGTGGTCTTGCCGCTGGCATAGGGCCCCACCAACACGGCACACCGTGGGCCTGAATGATTGTTGCTCATGCTTTGTCTCCGTCGGTTGCAGGTGACCAGCCGTTCATGTGGGGCCGAGCCACAAGAGATGGGTTCACAGGGCGGCGCGTCGGTTCATGATCTTCCTTTGCAAATCGGCAGCGGCCGTGACGGCGCGAGGGGATGGTCCTTGGCATATTGCGCGATGATCGGACCCAGAACAGCGTTCGACCAGTATTTCGGTGCACCGATTTCCTTCAGGCAGGACGCGTTCCAGTACAGCCCCGCCTTCGATAGCGACTGGCCGCGCGCTGTCGCCTGCGCCACGGCGTCGATGTCTGCGACATCGGGATAGATATACAGCGTGGTGGGGTTATTCTGAACCATCGCAAAGATGTCACCGGCGTCAGAGGGTGACCAGCTGGTGCAGCCATTGCTTCGGCCACCCGAGTAATCCACCAACGTCCCCAGCGGCACATAGCCGTCAGGATCGACGTAAGGGCTGCTTGCGTTCATCGTGCGACAGGCATTCCTGATAACCACGGCAGGATGCCCGCCGATGGCGCGGGTTCTGGCGTTGCCGGTCTCGCCCTGACCTTCAAACTGCAGAAACGGCCGCATGAGAGCAACAATGTCCTTGGACGGGGTGCGGTAATAGCCTTTGAAAGAGGTTTTGGTTTCAGCCGTCACATAGCCTCCCCCGGTTGTCAGCTCTGACCCAAGCGCATTGCCGAAGTTCTGCGCGCACTGTCTGTCATTCTTGAAATCTGCAATTCCTTTCAGATTGCGCCCACTGCCATGGCCCGAGGAAATCGCCCGAAACGTCTGGCTGCCTTCACAGATGATATAAAATCTGCGACCCAGGCTTCCGTCGGCCAAAGAGTTAGGTCGTGTGGCGTCCATGGCAAAGTAGCACAGATTCCTGACAGCGCCCGATGCCAGTCGTTGCCCATAAAACGCGCGCGCCCTTTGCAGGACGACCGCCGCGATCTGGCCCTCGCCTGTCCCGACATGTGCGTTGAGCCAGGACGGAATCTCTGCAGAAAGCCCCGCAGACAAGGACGGCAGGGGCAACGCGATGAACAGCCCGACGAGCAAACGGCCGACCTGTTGCCGCATCCACCCGCCCGTCCATCGCCAGGTTTCAAAAATGCGAAAGGTCTCAACGGATGTCATGGCAATCGATCCTCCAACACTCTGGAACGGATTTTACTCCACGGGACCGTCGCATGGCAGCAGATGAGGCAGCGCGGTCCTCGATCAAAAGTTAGCAGATCGGTCCGGTTTGGCAACGGAATGCGACTCTTTGCCGTGCTAATCATTTCACAGCCAACCTCCACCGCCGCCACAAATGGCTTGCGCGCCTGTGTCCAACCCCGTCCCACCTCACCCTGCGATACCAACTTGCCTGCCAGTTCAGCTGGGCAACTCTCTTTGGATATTGACGTTTTTTCAGGGCAAGCGTATCCCGCCAAGTGGGACACCCCTCCCCAACGGGGGGCTTTTAGCTGGAAGGCTACCATGACCGATCTGCAGACCCCGGCCGCGCGGCCGGCAAACCCGCGCTTCTCCTCTGGCCCGTGTGCCAAGATCCCCGGTTTCTCCCTCGACATGCTGTCCGACGCACCCCTCGGTCGGTCGCACCGCGCGGCCGTTGGCAAGGCCAAGCTGCAAGAGGCGATTGACCTGACCCGCGAAATTCTCGGCATTCCGGCCGACTACCGCATAGGCATCGTGCCCGCGTCAGATACCGGCGCGGTTGAGATGGCGATGTGGTCGATGCTTGGGGCCCGGCCGGTCGAAATGCTGGCATGGGAAAGTTTCGGCGAAGGCTGGGTGACCGATGTCGTCAAGCAGCTGAAACTGGATGCCAAGATCAAAGTTGCGCCCTACGGCCAGATCGTTGACCTCGCCACTGTCGATTTTGACAGCGATGTCGTCTTCACCTGGAACGGCACCACTTCAGGCTGTCGTCTGCCGAATGGCAACGCCATCCCGGCTTCCCGTGCCGGTCTGACGATCTGCGACGCCACCTCCGCCGCCTTCGCTATGAACCTGCCATGGGACAAGCTGGATGTAACCACGTTCTCCTGGCAGAAGGTTCTGGGCAGTGAGGGCGCGCATGGCATGCTGATCCTGTCGCCGCGCGCAGTACAGCGGCTGGAAAGCTATACCCCCGCCTGGCCCCTGCCAAAAATCTTCCGCCTGACCTCCAAGGGCAAACTGATCGAAGGCATCTTCGTCGGTGAAACCATCAACACACCGTCAATGATGGCTGTCGAAGATTACCTCGTTTCGCTGAAATGGGCCAAATCGGTGGGGGGGCTGCTAGGCCTCGTCAACCGGGCTGCCAAGAACGCTCAGGTGATCTGGGACTTTTGCGCCGGGAACGACTGGATCGCCAATCTGGCCGAAACGCCCGACACCGCCTCCACCACCTCGGTCTGCCTGAAATTCACCGACCCGCGCATCAAGGACGGTTCAGCTTTCGCGAAGGCCGTCGCCAAGCGCATCGAAAAGGCCGGGGCCGGGCTCGACATGGGGGCTTACCGTGACGCGCCCCCCGGCCTCAGGATCTGGTGCGGCTCGACCGTGGAAACCACCGATGTTGCCGCCCTGATGCCGTGGATCGCCTATGCGTTCCACGCCGAAATCGCCGCCCAGTAGCGCGACCTCACCCTTGGCAGGATGGGCCATCCGGCCCATCGCCCCCTCACATCACAGGAGCTCATCATGGCCCCCCAAGTCAAACCGCGCGTTCTCGTCTCTGACGAGCTTTCCGAAACCGCCGTTCAGATCTTCCGCGACCGTGGCGTCGACGTCGACTACATGCCGAAACTCGGCAAGGACAAGGACAAGCTGGCCGAGGTCATTGGCCAGTATGACGGTCTTGCCATCCGCTCGGCCACCAAGGTCACCGACAAGCTGCTGGCCTTGGCCACCAACCTGAAGGTGGTCGGCCGTGCCGGCATCGGGGTCGACAATGTCGACATTCCGGCGGCCTCCAAGAAGGGTGTGATCGTGATGAACACGCCTTTCGGCAACTCGATCACCACCGCCGAACATGCCATCGCGATGATGTTCGCCGTGGCGCGGCAACTGCCCGAAGCCAACGCCTCCACCCATGCCGGCAAATGGGAAAAGTCGCGTTTCATGGGGGTGGAATTGTTCAACAAGACCCTTGGCGTGATCGGCGCCGGCAATATCGGCGGCATCGTCTGCAACCGCGCGGTCGGGCTGCATATGAAGGTGGTGGCCTATGACCCCTTCCTTTCGGACGAACGCGCCATGCAACTGGGTGTAACCAAGGTGGAGCTGGACGAGCTGCTGGCCCGCGCCGATTTCATCACCCTGCACGTGCCCCTGACCGACAAGACCCGCAACATCCTGTCGCGGGACAACCTCGCCAAGACCAGGAAAGGGGTCCGCATCATCAACTGTGCCCGAGGCGGCTTGATTGATGAGGCCGCCCTGGTCGACGCGCTGAAATCCGGCCAGGTCGCCGGTGCCGCCCTTGATGTGTTCGAGGTGGAGCCTGCCACCGACAACCCGCTGTTCCAACTGCCGAATGTCGTTTGCACCCCGCATCTGGGCGCGTCCACGACCGAAGCACAGGAGAATGTCGCGCTGCAGGTGGCCGAGCAGATGTCGGACTTCCTGTTGACCGGCGCGGTGCAGAACGCGCTGAACATGCCCAATGTCACGGCTGAAGAGGCGGCGGTGATGGGGCCGTGGATCAAACTTGCCAGCCATCTGGGCAGCTTTGTCGGCCAGATGACCGACGAACCGATCAAGGCGCTGAACATCCTCTATGACGGCACCGTCGCCGGGATGAACCTTGCCGCACTGAACTCGGCGGTGATCGCGGGGGTGTTGAAAACGCAGAACCCGGATGTGAACCTGGTCTCGGCACCGATCG
Source organism: bacterium (assembly GCA_039932095.1). Taxonomy (GTDB): domain Bacteria; phylum Pseudomonadota; class Alphaproteobacteria; order Rhodobacterales; family Rhodobacteraceae; genus Stagnihabitans. Next base: position 16,737 of record JBDTQR010000038.1, read on the forward strand.
TCGCCAAGGACAAGGGCATTCAGGTGTCGACCACCCGGCAGGACAAGACCGGCGTGTTCGACGCCTATATCAAAGTCACCATGGTCACCGACAAGCGCGAGCGATCGGTTGCGGGCACCTGTTTCAGCGATGGCAAGCCGCGCTTCATCCAGATCAAGGGCATCAACATCGACGCCGAGATCGGGGCGCATATGCTCTACACCACCAACGATGACGTGCCGGGCATCATCGGCCTTCTGGGCAACACGATGGGCAAGAACAACGTCAACATCGCCAACTTTACCCTTGGCCGCTCGGGCGTCGGTCAGCAAGCCATCGCGATCCTCTACCTCGATCAAGCGATTGATCCCAAGGTGGTCGAGACGCTGGAATCCACCGGCATGTTCCAGCAGGTCATGCCGCTGCAATTCGACGTCGCCTGAAAGCCTATTCCGGGATACATTTCCCCTGTGCCGTTGTGGCGCAGGGGGGGGAAGGCGATGGTTCTAAGGGTGGTCGGCTCCGGCTTTGGCCGGACTGGAACGCGGTCAATGCAGGAGGCGTTGGAGATTTTGGGGTTTGGCCCCTGCCACCACATGGAAGAGATTTTTGGTCATCCTGAACAGGTGGCCAATTGGCAAGCGATTGCGGCCGGGAAGACCGTCGATTGGACTCAAGTCTTTGCCGGCTACAACAGTCAGGTCGATTGGCCCGGCGCACATGTCTGGCGCGAAACCACCGCGGCCTTTCCTGACGCCAAGGTCATCCACACCATCCGCCCCGATGACGGCTGGTGGGGCAGCTTTTCGGGCACGATTGGCAAGTTTCTGCGGGTTTACAAGGATATTCCGCTGCCACCGCACATCGCCGCGATGTCCGATGTAATCCGCGACCTTGTAGCGGATGGTACTTTTCACGGCAAAGCCGCCGACAAGGATGCTGCCCTGGCGGCCTATCACCAGCGTCTGGCCGAAGTTCGGGCCGCCATCCCGGCCTCGCGGCTGCTGGTTTTTGACGTCGCAGACGGTTGGACCCCGCTGTGCAAATTTCTTGAGGTCCCCGTGCCTGACGCAGCTTTCCCGAACCGCAACCAGAAGGGTGACTTCTGGGCCAATTTGGGCGGTGAGCCTGCCTGACCTTCAATCCATCTCGTCCGACAAGGTCGGGGGCGCCGTGACCATATCCGGTCCGCCCTCGGCAAAGGCGCGTGGCCCGAAATCGCGGTCGAGAAAGGCCTGGATTGCCGTCGGGACCGCCGCGCGATCATAAAAGCCGCCCTCGGCCTTCATGCTGGCATAGATCGCGGCATCTGCGTCGCGGTCGCCCACCAGATCGTGGGCCCGCACCAGCACCGCCGGTGCCGACTTGGGCGTCAGTTGCCCATCCGACGACACCCCCAGAAACACCGCATGCAGCACCTGCGCCTTGGGTGGCCGGGCCGCATTGGTGATCATGTATGCCATGACCTCCTTCGCATCGTCGGTAAACATGCAATACAGCCGATTGGTCAGCAAAAGTCCCCAGCCGCGATATTCAAAGCCTGGCGCGCCCTCCCAGAGTTCCAGCAGCCCGTCGCGCGGCTGGATCGACATCGCCAGCCGCGCCTGCCGCCCGGGCCAGCCAAAGCTTTTGCGATGGATCCAGTAATGACCGGAGTAACGGTCGCCACGTTGCGATGTCTGGGCACGGGCCGGGTTCAGTACATCATGATGCAGCAACAGACCTGCCCGCCCCGGTTCCGGCCACTCCACCCGCCCGATCCCGCCAAATTGCCGAACAAAGTCGGTCAGCGGCCGGTCCCAGTCCAACATGGAAAATCCGGGGCTGCGCCGCGCCAAGGCCAATGTCACCCGCTCCAGGTTCAACGATGAAGGCCGCACCGTTCCCGACACCCAGCGACCGATCAGGCTCTTGTCCAGCCCGGACTCTTGCGCCAGCCGTCCACGGCTGATCGACATCGACTTCATCACAGTGTCAAGTTTGCGGGAAAACTCGGGATCAGCGGCCATGCAACACCTTGTGGTACAGCCGCCACCATGCCCCGGGACGCTGCAACGTGCAACCCCGTTGCATGTATCGAGGGCTGGCGGTGCAACTGGGTTGCACGGGCAAATCCGTGGATAGTGCGCACATTCAAGTCCGGCGTCGCAAGAGTTACGGCCCCCACAGCGTCGGGAAAATAAGTTTGGACTGCCCAACCCTGTGGTCCGGATTGTTCGTAGGTTGCCGCCCGCCTTGTGGTGACCGAAGAGCAGACTTCCGGACCAAAGCGTCGTGGTCATCGCCTTTTCTGCGTATGCCAGGTTTCTCTGGCCAGGGCGGCACCGTCTTGCGGTGCCGCCACTGACTTTTTCAGGTCATATTCCTGTGGCAAAGGGCGTCGGACACCGCTGTCGGTGGAACCGGCCTTGCCCTTTCCGTCTGGTGCAAATATCCCGGCCGGGCCCCGGATCAACAGCACACGGACAGGCCAATGCACATCTACGCCATCGGCGATATCCACGGCCATCTCGACCTGCTGCAGCAGGCGCATGACCTGATCCGCGCCGATCAGGCGCAGAACGGCGCCGCCCCGATTGTCCATATCGGCGATCTGGTCGATCGGGGTCAGGCCAGCCAGGGCGTTATCGAATATCTGCAGTCTGGCGTCGCGGCGGGGCAGGACTGGCTGGTGATCAAAGGCAACCATGACCGGCTTTTCACCCAGTTTCTGAATGACATGTCTTGGCAGGACCCCGGTCTGCGGCCCGACATGTCCTATCTGCATTTCAAGATCGGCGGGGCGACCACGCTTGAATCCTACGGCGTCAAGAACGCTGCGGACCGGCCCGTGGCCCGGGTGCATGCCGAGGCGGCGGCCCTGGTCCCTGCCGCGCACAGGGCGTTTTTGCAAAGTCTGCCGACCAACCTGCGCCGGGATGAGTGTTTCTTTGTCCATGCCGGGATCCGGCCAGGTGTGCCACTGGATGCCCAGGCCGAGGATGATCTGGTCTGGATCCGCAAACCGTTTCTGGAGGACAAAAGCGACCACGGCGCGCTGATCGTCCATGGTCATACCGTGATTGACCGGGCGACGCATTACGGCAACCGGCTGAACATCGACTCCGGCGCGGCCTATGGCGGACCCCTGTCGGCTGTGGTGATCGAAGGCCGGAACGCATTCCTGCTGACCCAAAAGGGAAGGGTCAAACTGAAGCCGGTCGCCTGACCCTAACGCTGCATCCGGCGATAGGTGGCCAGTCCGATCAGACCAATCGCGGCAGAAGTGCCGCCGATCAACCAGAAGAAGCCGCGATCCCCCATCTGTGGCACCAGCTGACCGATGATCAGCGGTGCGGTGACCGCGCCGATCTGGGTGGTGGCCAGGATCACCGGGGCCACCCGGCTGTCACTGCCCATCTTGGCCGCTGCGGTCACGAAATACCCCGGAAAGATCAAGCCGGCGCTGAAACCCATCGGTGGAAAGAACCACGCCGGATCAAACGCCCCGCAGGCAAAGGCGCAAACTGCGGTCAGCAGGACCGCTGCGATGAAGATCGCAAAGGGCGGGATGCGGTCGGCCACCAGCGTCAGGCCAAGGCGGCCGGCGAGGAAGGCTACGAAAAATGCCGACAGCAGCTCTGCCGCGCGGGCGGGGTCAATCCCGGCGCGGATCAGCCCGCTGGGTCCAAGCCCGGTCAAGCTGACCTCCACGCCGATGCCGACCAACCCGAAAGCGAGGATTGGCAGGTGAAAGCGAAAGCCGGAGGAGATGCCCTCGGCAGGCGGCGGGGTCTTGGTGTTGCCAGTCTTGCCGGTGATCACGATGGTCAGCGCGGTCAGGGCGGCGATGATGCCGAACAGCAGGCGCGGGTTGCTGCCGAGGGTGACGAACAGCAGGGGCGCAAGGATGGCACCCACGGAATAGCCGGCGTTCAGCAGGCTGAGCATCGAGGGACCCCTGACCCCGAAAGCGGTCAGGATTCGGACGTTGAACTGGGCCGCGACGGCACCGTAACCGAGGCCGAACAGGGCGCAGGCTGCCACCGAGACCGGGAAATTCGGTGACGCCGCAATCAGCGCCGCGCCCGCAATCATCACCAGCAGGGCGCGTGTCGGGGTGGCGAAGCGGCCAAAGAAATACAGCACCACCAGCCCCGAGAAACTGCCGATCCCAAGCGCCGAAATCATCCAGCTTGCCGCGGCGAGGTCGATGGAAAAGATCTTGCGGAACACCGGCAGGGCGGGGCCCATCACCGCCTGTCCTGCCCCGAGCAGCAAGAATGCCAATAGGCCCGCGGCCAGCAGGGACTGGCGGGTTCTGGTCTGCGGATCGCTGGGCATCTGGGAGGCTTTCGGTGGAGGGGGCCGCGCTGCAGCTAGCCTGCCGGGCCGAACATCGTCAACGGGTGATATGTGGGGACCCGGTGGCGTCCAGATCTGGGCGCTTTTCAAAATCTCATGAAAACAATGACTTGAAATTCAGATATTAGCTGGCTGTTAACTTTTATCGCCGCCTGTCAGCGCAGGCGCACCGAACTGCGGGCCGATCGGCCTTCGCCGTCGATCACCGACAGGGTGATGAACCCTTTGCCGAGGGCGGCCAGCATCGCCTGCCGTCTGTCGCCTGCCGTGATCACCGGGGTACCGTTGGCGAGCCAGGTGAACGGCGCGGTGCCGCCTTCGACGCGGACCATCAGGCCCTCGGGCAACAACTCAACCTCCGAGCCGTCAGGCGGGAACGCCACGGCGGGGGCATCGGCGTCGGCGGCGAAGGCGGCTGAGCGCGAGCGGAAGTGGCGCAGCGGTTGCGGCAGTTGGGCATTGGCGACCAGCAGCGTCGATGGCGGGGCGGGGGGCTGCGGGGTCAGGGCGGGTTTCAGGCGGGCGAAGGCCTGAAACAGCACCGGTGCGGCAAGATCGGCCCCGAAGGCACCGGGCACCGGGGTGCCGTCAGGGCGACCCATCCAGACGCCGATCACGTTCTGCCCGTCATAGCCGATGGCCCAGGCGTCGCGGTGGCCGTAAGAGGTGCCGGTCTTGTAGGCAAGCCGGTTTTCCGGCGCGCCCGGCGGCGGGGCGAGACCGGCAATGATGTCAGACACCTGCCAGGCCGAGGTGGCCGTCAGCACCCGCTGACCTTCGGCCCGGTCAACGCCGAAGCTATGGCTCAGCGGGCGCGAGACGCCACCATGGGCAATGGCGGCATAGAGTTGCACCAGATCCTCCAGCGTCACGCCGATGCCGCCCAATGCGATGGCAAGGCCGGGTTGGCCGGTCGGCAGGGCAAAATGCATCTGGGCGCGGTCCATCGCCTGCAGCAGTTTGGCCGGGCCCAAAGCCTCGGTCAGGGCGACGGCGGGGATGTTGAGCGACTGTTGCAGCGCCTCCCGCACCCTGATCGTGCCACGAAACTGGCGGTCGAAGTTTTGCGGCCGGTAGCCGGAAAAATCGGTCGGCTTGTCGTCGATCAGGGTTTCGGGATGTGCGAGGCCCTCGTCAAATGCCAGCCCGTAGATCAAGGGCTTCAGGGTCGATCCCGGGGACCTGATGGCCGTCGTCATGTCGACAAAACCCTGCCGCTGACCGGCACGGTAGGCAGCGGAGCCAACCGACGCCAGCACTTCGCCGGTTTGATGATCTGCCACCACGATGGCCACCTGCAAGCGGTCGCCCTGGCCCCGGACGGTATCGGCGGCAAGGGTTTCCAGACTGATCTGCAGATTGCGATCGATGGTGGTCTGGTGGCTGGTGTTGCCGGGATCCTCGGCGATCACCCGGTCGGACAGGTGCGGGGCGAGGGCGGGGAACGGGCGCCGGGCGGTGGGCACCGGTTCGGTCTGCGCGGTGCGCGATTGTTCGGCGGTGATCAGGTGGTCACGGGCCGCGCGGTCCAGCACCCGGGCGCGGGCCAGCGTGGCATTGGCCGCGGCACGGTCGGGGCGGCGGGTTTCCGGGCTTTGTGGGATGGCGACCAGCAAGGCGGCTTCGGCGGGGGTCAAGCGGCGCGGTTCCTTGCCAAAATAGGCGATGGCCGCAGCGCGGATGCCCTCCACATTGCCACCATAGGGCGCGAGGTTGAGGTAGAGCGTCAGGATCTGATCTTTGGTCAGATGGCGTTCCAGCGCGAGGGCGAGGCGGATCTGCCGCAGCTTGCCATCGACCTTGCCGGTGCCAGAATCCTCCAGCAACCGGGCGACCTGCATGGTCAGGGTCGAACCGCCCGAGGTGATATGCAGGTTGACGACGGCTTGCAGCACAGCCCGCGCCATGGCTTCGGGGTCGACGCCGGGATGGTCGTAGAACCGCTTGTCCTCATAGGCGAGCAGCAGTTTGATGAAGAACGGGTCGACCTGATCGGCGGTGACGGCAAGACGCCAACGGCCTTCGGCAACGGTATAGGCGCGCAGCAGGGTGCCGTCGCGGGCAAGGACTTCGTTGGACGCCGCTAGATTGAGGTTGGGCAGGTCGGTGGCGTCGATCCACTGATCCGCCTGATCACGGGCAAAGGCGGCGACTGCGAGACCCGCCGCCAATGCCATGAACCACCTTGCCCTCACGTCGCGTCCCCGATCACTTCGCGATGGTGACGGTGCCCGCATCGGTGTGGGCGGTGAAGTCGGGGCGGTACATATCCTCAACCGAAGCCGCCGGTTGGTGGAAGGTGCCCGGCGACACCGCGCGCACGATATAGGCCAGCCGGAACGGGCTGTTGTCGTTGCGGTCGATGGCGGTCAGGAAACGGTCCTGGCGGAATTCGGAATGCGCGACATCGGTGGCAAGGTCGAGGAAGTCGAGCGCCGAGACCGCGCCGCCGGTGATCAGGTTGGGGTTGTCGATCTCCAGCCCGGCGGGCAGCGGATCGGTGACCATCAGCCGCGCTTCTCCCTTGCCGAAGGGCGTAACCTCCAGCACCGCGACCAGCCGCTCACCGGACTTGATGCCGTCGAGCGAGGCGGGCTGGCCGTCCATGGTATAATAGCTGCGGGTGATGGCATAGCCATTGCCGCCCGCCGGTTCCGGCACCGATGGCACGCCGAAGGTGGTGACGGTCAGGGTGGTCTTCTTGCCGTCATTGTGTACCACGACCGGGTCGCGGTAGTTGGCGTCCAGCACCCTGACCAGCGGACCCTTGGCCGGTTCGCCATTCAGGGTGATGTTCTTGCCGCCGTCGCGGTCGATCAACGCATTGGCCGCCAACAGAGCCCAGGTCGCCTCTTGCGTCGAAAGGTTGGTGGTGGAGGCAAGGCGGTCGGTCAGCGCCTCACGGTCGATGGTGTTCGACCCGGCCTCGACAGCGAGGGTCAGGACGGCGGCGGTGTCACGGTAGTTGGTGCCATAATCGGCGCGGAAGTATTGGTCGGTCTCTTTCTTCGGCAGCGCGTGCAGGGCATCGGCGGCGCGGGAGAACATGGCGTCAGCGCGCGGCTGGTCGCCGTAGCTGGCGAGGGCCGCCCCCAGTTGCGCCATCGCCATCGGGGTGGCAAAGGCGTCGCCCTTCACGTCGACATAGTAGCGCAGGTCGCCAATGGCGGCGGCACCCTCGCGGGCGAGGACCATCAGCGCATAGGCCAACGGCTCACCACCCTTGTCGAAGTCGGAGTAGTAGTTGACCTGGTTGCGCAGGTTGTCCAACGCCGAGCGGAAGGCCTGATCGGGCACGGCAAAGCCCTGCGCCTTGGCCCGCGACAGGAAGTCGGTGACATAGGCGTCCAGCCACATGTCGCCGTCGACGGGCTGCCACAGGCCAAAGGAACCGCTGGAACTTTGGTTGGTCAAGACAGCCGTGATCGCCTGTTCGACGCGGCCCTTGATGTCGTCAGCACCAGGTAGGTCCATCGCCTGGGCCACCTGGTCGAAATACAGCAAGGGCAGGGCCTTGGAGGTGATCTGCTCGGTGCAGCCATAGGGATAGGCGTTCAGCGCGGCCAGCACGCCGGGGGCGTTCAGCCGGGCGATGGGGCCGATGGCCATGGTGGCGTGGCCGGTGCCGGGCATCAGTCCGTCAAATACCGCCTCGTCAAAGGTGAAGTTCTGCCCCTTGGCGAGGTCAAGACGGCTGGTATGGGCGACGGCGGGGTCGTTCACCTCGACCGGCAGTTTCAGGTCCTTGGTCAGCACCTTGCCGTCCGGGGTGGTCAGCGCCACCTCGATGGTTTGCAGTCCGGTCGGACCGGCGGTAAACGGCACTTCCAGCGTGATCTTTTGCTGATCGCCCAGGTCAAAGCCGGTCGGCACCTTGCCGAGGGTCACCCCGGATGAGGTGACGGCCAGTTGCATATGGCCGGAGGGGCCCTTGGCGTGGACGATCTCCAACAGCAACCGGCTCTTGTCGCCGGGTTGCATGAAGCGCGGCAGGGAGGCGGTCACCACGACCGGATCGCGGACCAGCACATCGGCACTGGCCTGACCCACCCCCCGCTTGGACCACGCCACGGCCATCACCTTCACGGTGCCATTGAACGACGGCAGGTCAAAGCTGGCGCGGGCATAGCCGTCGGGTCCCACGGTGATGGGACCGGCGAAATAGGCCACAAGTTCCTCGGTGGGCGGAGGCGCTTGCAACCGGGCTTGCGCACCCGAATCGCCGCCAGAGCGAACCACACCTTCGGCACCGTTCAGCCCGTCGATCAACCGGCCATAGATGTCACGGATGCCGATGCCGAGTTTGCGCTGGCCGAAATAGTGGTCCATCGGGTCAGGCGGGGTGAAGCCGGTCAGGTTCAGGATGCCGACATCAACCGCGGCCACCGTGACATAGGCGGTATCGCCGGGCAGCACGCCGTCCACCTTGACCGCCACATCCAGCGGGCCACGCGGTGCGGCCTCGGGCGCGGTCTCGATGGTGGCGGCAAGGGCGCGGGTGCCCGGGTCGATCTTGGCATAGCTGAGGCCAAGGGCGCGGGCCGGGTTGCGGCCAGCGGCCACATCCATCGGACGCAGCACCGAGGTCGAGACATAGACGCCGGTGCCCCAGTCGTCGGTCACGTCCAGCGGGATCAGGTTTTCG
>JBDTQR010000039.1:0-25450 GCA_039932095.1 bacterium
CCGCCTCATCGATCTGCGACCTTGGGCAGGCGAGGTTGAAGCGCAAATAGCTTTGGCCGCCCGTGCCAAACACCGACCCCTGCAGAACGGCGATCCTCGCGACCTTCTGGACCCGGGCGGTGAACTCTTCCTCGGTCATGCCGGTGCCGGAGAAATCGACCCAGGCCAGATAGGTTGCCTCAAGCGGCATCGACTTGACCCCAGGAATCGTCGCCATCCCGGCGTCAAACACTTTGCGGTTTTCATCGAGATACTGAACCAGATGATCGACCCATTCTGCGCCTTCGGGCGAATAGGCGGCAGTTGCCATGAACATGCCGAACGAATTGGGCGAGATGCCCATTTTCATCATGGTATTTGCAAAGCGTTCACGCAGTCTGGGGTCCGCGATGATGACGTTGCCGCTGTGCGCGCCGGCAATGTTGAAGGTCTTGGTGGTAGCCGTCATCATCACCAGACGGTCGGCGATGTCCGGCGCGGCCTTGGCCATCACGGTATGGCTGTGGCCCGGCATCACGATGTCATGGTGAATCTCGTCCGAGACCAACACCAGATCGTGCCGCGTGCAGAAGTCGGCGACGCCGCGCAATTCGGCAGGGCTCCAGACCTGGCCACCGGGATTGTGCGGCGAACACAGGATCATCATGGTTTCGCGTCCGGTCATCTGGCGATCCCAGGCGTCGAAATCCATCTCCTGCCGGCCATCCACCACCCGCAACGGGCATTCGACAACCTCACGTCCCGCTGCCGTGATGATGCGGGCGAAGGCGTGGTAGACCGGTGTCATCAGCACGATGCTGTCGCCCGGCTCGCTGAAAGCGTCGATGCAGAGGGCGGTGCCGTTGACGAGACCGTGCGTAGTAAAGATCTGCTCGGGCGCGACCACCCAGTCATGCCTTGTCTTCATCCACCACTGGATTGCCGCCAGATAGTCGGTATTGTCGCCGAAATACCCGTAGAGCCCATGGGACAGCATCCCCTCCAACGCGCGCTGCACGCAGGCCGGCGGACGAAATTCCATATCTGCGACCCACATGGCGATACCGCCGTCAGCCGGGACGCCGAACATCGGCTCCATCATGTCCCATTTCACCGAATGGGTGCCCAAGCGGTCGATCTGCGCGTCAAAGTCCATGGTTTTCCGTTGCCTTTTGTAGGTTATTGTTCCAAATACTATAATGCATTTGGTATTTCTTCCCTTTATTGATTACAAGAATGGAATATTGTTCTGTATGTGCAGATATTAGCAGAACACTATTTTGCACAGCCTCACGCATTCAGCCCTCTTGCACCAATTCAGTCCGCACCGTAAATCCGCAGACATGATCCGACCCATACTGATCCACCCCGACCCGAGGCTCAAGAAGCTGTGTGACCCCGTGCGCGAAATCACCGGGGATTTGCGACGCTTGGCCGCGGACATGCTGGAAACCATGTATGACGCGCCCGGCATTGGACTTGCCGCACCACAGGTTGGTGTGATCAAACGGATGCTGGTGATGGATTGCATGAAGATGCCCGACCCGCCGCGCCCCATGGTTCTGATCAATCCCGAGGTGGTGTGGACCTCTGGCACAGTGTCGACCTATGAAGAGGGCTGCCTTTCGATCCCCGAGCAATATGCTGACGTGTCGCGGCCCGACATGGCGACGGTGCGCTGGATGGATCTGGAGGGCGCTGCGCAGGAAGAAACGTTCTCCGGCCTGTGGGCGACCTGTGTGCAGCATGAGATTGATCATTTGAACGGCAAGCTGTTCATCGACTATCTTGGCGTGATGAAGCGCCAGATGATCACCCGCAAGATGGAAAAGCTGAAGCGCGAGCTCGCCCGGGAAGGCCGCTGATGGCCCTGCGCGAGATTTTGCACTGGCCCGATCCGAGGCTGTCTGTGGTTTGTACGTCGGCGACCGTCGATGACTTCACGCTGACCCTGGCGCGTGACATGCTTGAGACGATGTATGCCGCACAGGGCCGCGGGCTGGCGGCACCACAGGTCGGGGTGCTGGTGCGGGTCATCGTGATGGACGCGACCTGGAAGTCCGAGGCGGCGACGCCCGAGGTCTTCATCAACCCCGAGATCATCTGGCGCTCTGACACCACCGCGGTCGGCCCCGAGGGTTGCCTGTCGATCCCCAAGGCGGTGACCGAGGTGGCGCGGGCAACCGAGATCATCCTGCGCTGGATCATGCCTGACGGGGCGATTGCCGCGCAGAAGATCACCGGGTTTCGCGCGATCTGCGTGCAGCATGAGATCGACCATCTCGACGGCATCCTGACGCTGGACCGGTTGTCGCCCGAGGCGCGCGCGGTGGCCGAGGCGCAGGCTGCGGCGCAGGCGGACGAATGATCCGACCCTGCCTGCCCTGGCCGCATCCCGTACTGAAGACCCCGGCCGTTGCGGTAGACAGCATCACGCCCAAAGTTCGCAGGATCTGGGCCGATATGGTCGAGGTGATGGATGCGATGCCGGGCTATGGTCTGGCCGCGGTGCAGATCGGCGTCGCCTTGCGGCTGGCCGTGGTTGACTGTTCGGATCGCAGGGGGCAGGCGATACTGATGGCCAATCCCGAAGTGTTGCATGCCTCCGGCCAGATGCGCGAGCATGAAGAGGCCAGCCCAAATCTGCCCGGCGTGTCGGCGGTGATCTCTCGCCCCCGGGCGGTGACGGTGCGCTTCATGAACGCTGATGGCGTCATGGAGGACCGCGAATTCGTGAACCTGTGGGCGACCTCGGTGCAGCATCAGATCGACCATCTGGACGGCCGGATGTATTTCGACCGCCTGTCGCCCCTGAAACGCAAGATGCTGCTGGCCCGCGCGTACAAGGTGCGGGGGCGCGGATGAGGGTTGTCTTCATGGGCACGCCAGAGTTTTCCGTGCCCATCCTGCAATCGATTGCTGCGCAGCATGAAATTGCTGCGGTCTATACCCAGCCGCCGCGCCCGGCTGGCAGGGGCAAATCCGATCGCAAGAGTGCGGTGCAGATTTTTGCAGAAAATCTCGACTTGTCTGTGCGTTACCCGACTTCGCTGCGCAGCGAAACGGCACAGTTGGAATTCACGTCGCTGCGCAGCGACGTGGCGGTGGTTGTGGCCTATGGCCTGATCCTGCCGCAAGCCATTCTCGCTGCACCCGGGCAGGGCTGTCTGAACATCCACGCCTCGCTGCTGCCACGCTGGCGCGGTGCGGCCCCGATCCACCGCGCCATCATGGCGGGCGACGCGGAAAGTGGCGTCTGCATCATGCAGATGGAAGCGGGGCTGGATACTGGCCCGGTCCTCTTGCGCCGCAGCACCCTGATCGGCCCGGAAGACACGACCGCCGACCTGCAGAGCAGGCTGTCCCTGATGGGTGCCGATTTGATCCTGCAGGCGCTTGCTCAACTGCCCAGCCTTACGCCACAGCCACAGCCCGCATCCGGCGTGACCTATGCCCACAAGGTCGCCAAGGCCGAGGCACGGGTCGACTGGACCCGCCACGCCACCGAGATTGACCGCCAGATTCGTGGCCTGTCGCCCTTTCCGGGAGCCTGGTGCGAGATCGGCGGCGAACGGGTCAAGTTGCTGCGCTCTCGTCTGACCGAAGGGCATGGGTCGCCCGGGCAGGTTCTGCATGGCATGACCGTGGCCTGCGGCAACGGCGCGGTGGAAATCACCGAGGCGCAGCGTGAAGGCAAACGCCCCGCTGCGGTCGCTGATCTGTTGCGCGGCTTCACGTTGCCGGCAAGGCTCGGCTGACATTTTCCTCAGATATTCGTCGAAAACTCCGGGAAACCGGGACGAGAAATCGGTTCTGTCTGGCGCAAAGATTGCGGGGCGCCTTTGGGACTTCCTGACAGGAACTGGCAGCAGGCTGTGTTAGTCTGTGGTCAGGAGGCAACCCATGTCAGATACACACAATCATTGGATCGTCACAGCATCCGCCGACCATGCCGCCCGGGGCCGGGTGGAGGGCATTGTTCAGGCCGGCCATGGCAAGGCTTCGCCACTGCGCCGGATGCGTCCGGGCGACGGCGTGGTGATCTATTCGTCGCGCCTGACCTATCCGGATGGCCCGCCCCTGCAGGCCTTCACTCTGATCGGCCATGTCGCGGATGTGGAGCCCTATTCGCATGAAGTTGGCGACATGCTGATGTGGCGACGCCCGGTGCTGTGGCGGGACAGCGTGATGGCCGATATCCGCCCGATGCTGGACAAGTTGGAGGTCACCCGCGGTCTGGCCTCATGGGGCATGGCTTTCCGCTATGGGCTGACCCGGATCAGCCGGGCCGATTTCGCCCTGATCGCCGGGGCCATGCTGGCAATGCCGGCCGGGGCCGGCATCACCGCATAGCTGTGATAAGCCCGCTGCCGGGGCCCCATGTCGCATCCATCGTTGGATCAAATCCTGTTGCGTCTGAAATCACCGGGGCCGCGCGTTGGCCCATGACCCGTCGCCCACCGGACAAACGCCGGTCAGCCGCGGCACGGTGCGGCCTTCGACGGGCTGGAGTGATTATTTCCGCCGCTTGTGTTCTTCCAGACGCGGCATGATCTCGACAAAATTGCACGGCCGGTGCCGGTAATCTAGCTGCCATTTCAGGATCTCATCCCAGGCATCGCGGCAGGCACCAGGGCTGCCGGGCAGGGCAAACAGGTACTTGCCCGCCGCAACCCCGCCGGTGGCCCGGCTTTGCACCGCCGACGTGCCGATCTTCTGCATCGAGACCATGGTGAACACGGTGCCAAACGCCTCGATCTCCTTGTCATACACATCGCGGTGTGCCTCTACCGTCACATCGCGCCCGGTCAGGCCGGTGCCGCCGGTGGTCAGGATCACATCGACCGCCGGGTCGGCAATCCACTGGCGCAGCCGCGCTGCAATCTCTGCCCGGTCATCCGCCACAATGCCGCGCGCCGCCAACACATGGCCTGCGTCCACGATCCGCTCGGCCAGCGTGTCGCCCGATTTGTCATCGGCGGCAGTCCGCGTGTCCGACACCGTCAAGACCGCGATCCTGACCACCATGAATTCCCGCGTTTCGTCAATCCGGCTCATTGTCTATCCCCGCTGCATCACGGCTAGCCGAAGTGCCAGCCCGGCAAAGATCCCCGCCGACACCCGCCCCAGCCAACGAGCCAAAGTCGCAGACTGTGCCAACCGCCGACCGATCCCACCCGCCATGGTGCCCACCATACCATTGACGATCAGCCCGCCCAAGCAGAACACCGCGCCGAGGGTCAGGAATTGCGGCAGCATCGGCCTTGAGGGGTCCACAAACTGCGGCAGGAAGGCGAGGATGAAAAGGATGACCTTGGGGTTCAGGATATTCACCAGAAAAGCCTGCCGGAAGACGACCAAAGGCCGCGCCAGTGCCACCAGTTCGGGCCTAGCAATGCCGCCCCGCAGGCACTGCGCCGCAAGCACCAGCAGATAGGCCACCCCGGCCCAGCGGATCGCCTCAAAACTCCACGGATGCGCGGCCACCAGCGCGCCCAGTCCCAGCCCGGCCAACAGAACCTGCACAAGCCCGCCCGCCGCAATCCCGAAATTCGCTGCCATCGCTGCCCGTGGCCCAGAGCGCAAGCCCTGCCCCAGACAAAACATCATGTCCGCACCGGGGGTCATGTTCAGCGCCAAGGCGGCGGGGATGAAGGACAGGAGGGTGAGAGGTTCAACGGGGAGCATCATCAGGGCAACGCCGTGTCGAAGAGCGCGCCGCAATAGGCGAGTGGCTGGTGCAGCACCGCAACAAGGCGGCGAATTTCGCCCGGCATGGCCGGGTCAGTTACCATTGCCAACAGCCTGTTCAGGCCTTCCTCCAGAGGACCGTTCGGGGCCACCCTCACCCCAACTTCCCTTTCAAACTCAACAAATCCGCCCAGGCCTCGCGTTTGGCCGTCGGCGTGCGGAGCAGATAGGCCGGGTGCGTCATCGGCAGGACCGGGCGGCCAAGCGCCTGCGCCCAATGGCCACGCAGGCGCAGGATGCCCTTGCTGCCCAGCAAGCACTGACAGGGTGTGTTGCCCATGGCGACGATCAGGCTTGGGTCGACCAGATCGATGTGCCGCTCGACGAAGGGGCGCATCATGGCAATCTCTTCGGGCGAGGGGTCGCGGTTCTGCGGTGGACGCCACGGCAGAACATTGGTGATGTATAGCGAGGTTTCCGGGTCTGGGCTGGTGCGGGACAGACCGATGGCGGTGAACATGCGGTCCAAGAGGTGGCCGGCGCGGCCAACAAAGGGCAGACCCTCCTGATCCTCCTCGCGGCCGGGCGCTTCGCCGAGGATCAGCACTCTGGCTTTGGGATTGCCACCCGCGAACACGGTGGTCTTGGCGCCGCGCTTCAATTCGCACTGGTCAAAAGCGGTCAGCGCCTCCCGCAGCGCCTCCAGCGTCATCGCCCCGGCGGCAGCGGCACGGGCCACGGCTACGGGATCGACCTGTGCGGCCATGGCCGGGGCTGATCGGACAACGACCTGAGCAGCGGCCGGTTTCAGGGTATCGGGCAAAGCGTAGCGGTCCACCGGGTCTTCGCCGGTGACCTCGGTCACGCCCAGATCCATCTGCCACTCCAGCGCGGCAAGGGCGGCATGCCAGCCCTCAGGGGTCAGAATGTTCGGATCGATTCCCATAAGCTGAACCTATGTCTGCCACGCTGCGGGAACAACCCGACTTGTCCCTGCGCCACAGGCTTTCTATAAGCCGATAACCGCAGCGACAGGAGAGCCCCATGACCTTCCGCGCCCGCCACCTGTTAGGCATCGAACAGCTCTCTCCTTTGGAAATCGTCACGATCCTTGATCTGGCCGATCGCTATGTCGATCTGAACCGACGCACGGTGAAACAGGGAGACGCTCTGGCGGGGATGACGCAGATCAACATGTTCTTCGAGAACTCCACCCGCACTCAGGCGTCGTTCGAACTGGCGGGCAAACGGCTCGGGGCGGATGTGATGAACATGTCGGTGGCCCAAAGCAGCGTGAAGAAGGGTGAGACGCTGATCGACACCGCGATGACGCTGAACGCGATGCGGCCGGACCTGCTGGTGGTGCGGCATGGCTCGTCCGGGGCGGTGGCGCTGTTGGCGGACAAGGTGAACTGCGCGGTTTTGAACGCGGGCGACGGGCGGCATGAACATCCGACACAGGCCTTGCTGGACGCCTTGACGATCCGCCGGGCCAAGGGGCGGATCCAGCGGCTGACCGTGGCGATTTGCGGCGACATCGCACATTCGCGGGTGGCCCGGTCGAACCTGATCCTGCTGGGCAAGATGGAGAACAACCTGCGCCTGATCGCCCCGCCGACCCTGATGCCGCCGGGGGTGGAGGGGTTTGGCTGTGACCTATATGACGACATGAAGAAGGGGCTTGCCGGGGCCGATGTGGTGATGATGTTGCGGCTGCAAAAGGAACGGATGGACGGCGGCTTCATCCCGTCAGAGCGGGAATATTACCACCGCTACGGGCTTGACGCCGAGAAACTGTCCTATGCCAAGCCTGACGCCATCGTGATGCACCCCGGCCCGATGAACCGCGGGGTCGAGATTGACGGCGAGATTGCCGATGACATCAACCGCAGCGTGATCCAGGAGCAGGTCGAGATGGGAGTGGCGGTGCGGATGGCCTGCATGGACCTTTTGGCGCGCAACCTGCGGGCCGAGCGGGGCCGCGCAGCGGTCGGGGTGATGGTATGACCGTAGGTCGGGCGATGGCCCGCATCGGGCGTCGGGGAAGTCGGGCTATCGCCCGACCTACGCGCCGATGAAGCGCCCGATGTCCGATGCAAGAATCGGCGGCATGGTCGCCACCGTGGCTTTGGTGGTGATTTTTGTGATCACGGGTCTGGTGGTCTTGTGGGGGAGCTGAGGTTGATCGCGAACGCCGACCGTTTCACGCTTTCGGGAGCGCATTGTTTTGCCGCGGAAATGCCATCGCGCCGGAATCTTGTCGATGGCAGCTTTCCCACAAGGACCGCCCGCATGACCCTATCCCGACCCGGCACCCCGACACATCCCCAAACTGCGCCAAGTTGGCAAGACATCCTCGACCCCGGCGAAACCCTGCTCTGGCAGGGAAGGCCTGGTGCAGGTCTGGCGTTCGGCCTGAGCCATGGGTTGCGGCTGCTGCGGTCCGCCATCATGCTGGGGCTGTTTTTATATCTGCTGGCGCGGTTGGAAACCAGCATCGCGACCTACCTCGACGTCCGGCTGATCGTACTGTTCGTCTTCTTTTTGCCGGTGCCGCTGGATCTGGTGAAATCCATGATCACGCGGTCCTTGCAAAGCTATGCCCTTACGCCGTCGCGCGCCATCATCGTCACCTGGATGGGTCCGTTTGGCCGCAAAGTGCAGTCCTGCCCGCTGGCACCCGGTGTACCGTTGACC
Source organism: bacterium (assembly GCA_039932095.1). Lineage (GTDB taxonomy): Bacteria > Pseudomonadota > Alphaproteobacteria > Rhodobacterales > Rhodobacteraceae > Stagnihabitans. The sequence goes on from JBDTQR010000039.1 coordinate 8,368, forward strand.
TTGTTGCAAGGCCGCCGGGGCAGTATTCTGTTCACGCCGACACCTCGATGGTTCACCGGACTGATCACCGCCGCCCCAGTGGTCGGGTTCGAGCGTATTTCGGATGCGCCGGCGGTCTACACCCTGATGCTTCAGGCGCAAAGGAACGCCGGATGACCCCGAGACTTGCCGCGCCAGGATGACTGGGTGCTTGCAAGGGCGCATACTTCGAAACAGCATTCCGCGACCGTCTGCACGCGTTGAAAGGCAACCCATGACCCTGCACCTCACCAATGCCCGCCTGATCGACCCAGAGGCCGGGACGGACGCTCTTGGCTCCCTCACCGTCAAGGATGGGGTGATCGTCGGGCGGGGGGCGGCGCCGAAAGGGGCGCAGAGCTTCGACTGTGGGGGGATGTGTCTGGCGCCCGGCATTGTCGACTGGGGGGTCAAGATCGGCGAGCCGGGAGAGCGGCACCGGGAGTCGTTCCGCTCGGCCGGGTTGGCGGCGGCGGCGGGAGGGGTCACGACCATCGTGGCGCGGCCCGATACCAATCCGGTGATTGATACGCCGGAGGTGTTGTCGTTTGTCACCCAGCGGTCGGGTGACACGCCGGTCCGCATCCGCCACATGGCGGCGCTGACCAAGGGCTGTCTGGGGCAGGAGATGACCGAGATCGGCTTTCTGCTCGACGCCGGGGCCGTGGCGTTCAGCGATGTGTTCCATGTCTCGACCAACACCAAGGCTCTGGCGCGGGCGCTGACCTATGCCCGCAGCCTTAACGCGCTGATCGTCGGTCACCCGCAAGAGCCGGGGCTGACGGCGGGGGCTTCGGCGACCAATTCCAAATTCGCCTCGTTGCGCGGGCTGCCCTCGGTCTCGCCGATGGCGGAGCGGATCGGGCTAGACCGCGACATCGGGCTGATCGAGATGACCGGGGCGCGCTATCATGCCGACCAGATCACCACAGCCCGTGCCCTGCCGCCGCTGGAGCGCGCCAAGGCCAATGGACTGGACATCACGGCTGGGGTGTCGATCCACCATCTGACGCTGAATGAGCTGGATGTCGGCGACTACCGGACCTTCTTCAAACTGACCCCGCCATTGCGCAGCGAGGATGACCGGGTGGCACTGGTCGAGGCGGTGGCGGAGGGGCTGATCGATGTGATCTCCAGCTTTCACACCCCGGCGGACGAGGAGAGCAAACGCCTGCCGTTTGAAGAGGCGGCGTCTGGGGCGGTGGGCCTTCAGACCCTGTTGCCGGCCGCGATGCGGCTTTATCATTCCGGCGCGGTCAGCCTGCCGCAACTGTGGCGGGCGCTGAGCCTGAACCCGGCCAACCGGCTTGGACTGCCGCAGGGACGACTGACCGACGGCGCACCTGCCGATCTGGTGCTATTCGACCCGGATGCGCCATTTTTGCTGGATCGCTTCAGCCTGAAATCAAAATCCAAGAACACACCGTTTGACGGGCAGCGGATGGAGGGTAAGATATTGGCGACCTGGGTCGCTGGGGCGCAGGTCTACGAAGGGTAGAAGATGCCGGTTATCACCTCGACCCCGTTCCTGCTGCTGCTGGTGGGCGTGCTGTCCTACCTGCTGGGCTCGATCCCGTTTGGCATAGTGATCACCCGCGCGATGGGCCTAGGCGACCTCAGGACCATCGGGTCGGGGAATATCGGGGCGACCAACGTCTTGCGCACCGGCAACAAGGTGGCTGCGGCGGCGACACTGGTGCTGGATGCGGGCAAGGGCGCGGTGGCGGTGCTGATGGCCCGGCTGCTGGTCGGCGAGGATGCCGCACAACTGGCCGCGCTGTGCAGTTTTCTCGGCCATCTGTTCCCGGTCTGGTTGCGCTTCAAGGGTGGCAAGGGCATGGCGACCTTCATCGGCACACTGCTGGCATTGGCCTGGCCCGTCGGTCTGGCGACCTGTGCCACATGGCTGGCGGCCGTGCTGCTTACCCGCATTTCGTCACTGGGCGCGTTGACGGCGGCGGCGATGGCCTCGTTCTGGTTGATCTTGTTTCACCACGGCCCGATGCTGTTCCTGGTCATCATCCTGACGCTGCTGATCTACATTCGGCACTGGGCCAACCTGGAGCGGATCAAGGCTGGTACCGAACCTAAAATTGGTCAATCAAAGGCGTGAGCGACCGCGGGCAGCGTCTGAACGACCGAGATTTCTGCGCCCTGCCCCAACCACCTGTGCGCGCTGAAACCTTGAGAGTGTTGCCCGTCAGGCCGTGGGATTGGATGCCGGGCCCTGGGTCGGACCCGGCCTGACGGTGTTACTTGCCTGACATCCGCTCCACCGCGTCGGCAGTGCGCTTGGTGTTCTGATAGATGCCGATGCCCATATACATGAAGCCGCCGATGAAGATGACGTAAAGCGCGCCACCGATCAGGATGCCGAGTGCGGCCAGCGGCCCCGACATGCCGCCCGGTCCCATGCCGCCCCCAAATGCCGCAGCCGCCGCGGCACCCAGTACAGCAATCCCCAGCAGCACAACGATTACACTGACGAGGATCTCAAGACTGTTGATGAAAAAATCACGCAAGTTCCTACCCCTCCACTTTCCAGCGGGACCTTCTGGCCCGCCTGGCGGAATCCTGAACTGGAACGGACGTTACGTCAAGCCCTAGGGGTCAAAGGCTCGCGGCGAGGTATATGTGGGATAAATCATGGCCCCAGTCGCCGCGATACAGGGCGAGCCAGCGGTCGGCCTGCACCATTTCAGTGTCCAGCGAGTGGACCAACGGGCCAAGGAAGCGCTCTTCGCCCAACCCGCGTGCGGCCAGCCCGGCATGCGACAGGCCAACGGCGGCACGGGCGAGGTCGATCAGCTTCACGCCCTCGGCTTCGGCCTGCAACGCGCTGACCGAAGCGCCGACACGCAGCCCCTCGCGGGTGGCAGCGTCAAAGCCCTTGACCAGATCCCAAGCCGAATCCAGGGCGGTCTGGTCATACATCAGCCCGACCCAGAACGCGGGCAACGCGTTGATATGGGCCTGATCGCCGCAATCCGCGCCGCGCATCTCGATGTATTTCTTGACACGCGCCTCGGGGAACACGGTTGTCATATGGTCGGCCCAGTCCGACAGGGTGGGCTTTTCACCGGGCAAGGCGGGCAGTTCACCTTTCAGGAAGGCGCGGAAACTTTGCCCAAGGGCGTTGATGTATTTGCCGTCGCGGTAGACGAAATACATCGGCACATCCAGCACCCAGTCGACATAGGCCTGAAAGCCGAAGCCGTCGTCAAAGGCAAAGGGCAGCATTCCGGTGCGGGAGTTGTCCAAGCCCCGCCAGATACGAGAGCGCCAGGATTTGTGGCCGTTTTCCTTGCCGTCAAAGAACGGGCTGGAGGCGAACAGTGCGGTGGCGACCGGTTGCAGGGCCACGGCCACCCGCAGCTTTTTCACCATATCCGCCTCGGACGCATAGTCGAGGTTCACCTGCGTCGTGCAAGTGCGATACATCATCTGGGTGCCATGGGTGCCAACCCGGCCCATATAGTCGGTCATCAACCGGTAGCGGCCCTTCGGCATCACCGGCATTTCGGCCGCCGTCCAATCCGGCGCGGCGCCTATTCCCATGAAGCGGATGGCCAGCGGATCGGCAATCTGGCGCACTTCGTCCAGATGGTTCTGCAACTCTGCCGCCGTGTCGTTCAGATCGACGACCGCAGCACCCGACAATTCGAACTGCCCACCCGGCTCAAGTGAGATGTTGGCACCGTTGCGCGTCATCCCGATGGTGTTGCCGCCCTCTTGCACAGGGGTCCAGCCGAACTGGGTGAGCCCGGTGAACAGCGCGGAAATCGACCGCTCTCCACCATAGGGCAGCGGGGCACGGATGTCGGTCAGCCAGCCGAACTTTTCATGCTCGGTCCCGATGCGCCAATCGGCCTTGGGTTTGCAACCCGAGGCCACCAGCTCTGCCAGTTGGGCGAAGTCTTCGATCGGGCCGCCGCCAGACTGGGGAATGGACATGGGGGAAGCCTTTCAAGGAACCGGTTTGGGCGCTAGACCTGTCGTGACGGACGGGGCAAGTCAAGAGCGGGCGCGCTGTGCGGTCTGCGAATTGATGAGGGATTGCGGACGGCGTCAGGAAGGTTAACCTCACGTCATGACGGACCAGCCCCCGCATGCGTCAGACGTCTTCGCCACCGTCGCCCAATTCCGCCATTGCCGCACGCCGCAAGAGGTGGGCTCGCTTCTGGTTGCGACGCTGGCGCAGTTCGGTCTGCGCAACTATGCCATAGGCGGGATGCCCACGCTGGGTGACCTGAACCCGACCCGGTTTTTGTACCATAACTGGCCCAAGGAATGGGACAAGCTGTATTTCGAGCGACACTATGCCGACGTTGACCCGATGCCGCGCGCCGCCATGCAAAGCGCCATGCCGCTGACCATCGGCGAGATCCGCGCCGGGGCAGCCGGATTTGTTCCGGGCCCCGAAACCGCTGATTTCTTTGCCAACGGCGAGCGGCTGACCGGCGGCAAGGGTCTGCTGGTGCCAATCTCCGGCCCGCACGGCTATCACGCCATTGTGGTCTTTGTCGGCGACAGCGAGCAGTTTTCGCCCGACGACCGCGCCCGCCTGCACCTGCTGGCCATCTATGCCCATGACCGGCTGCTGACCCTGTTCGGCTGGTCCCAGGGCGCAACCGGCCCGCAACTATCGCACCGCGAGGTCGAGGTGTTGCGGCTGTCTCGTGCTGGCATGCAGGACGAGGCGATTGCCCGGCATCTGGGAATTTCCGCCCGCACCGTGCGCTTTCATTTCGAGAATGCCCGCCACAAGCTCGGGGCGAAAACCCGGGCCGAGGCCTTGGTGACCGCCGTCGGGATGCATCTGCTTGGGCCGTAAGGGTTAACGGTCGGGTGGCCGCCCGACGAACCTGTCAGTTCTGACAGTTAACTGTAATGTCGAATCAGGATAGCATTGCGGCAGTCGTGCCCGTCGCCGAAGAATCCGATCCGCCCGACAGAAGAAATTTGATCAAGTTCGGTTGCGGATGGTGTCACCTCACGGCGCTACCCTTCGCAACCTTTTGGTTTGATCAGCGCGCGACGATCCCCCGCCCCTGCCGCCGCCAGATCACCCGCGTCTGCGCGGCCAGAGTGATGGCCCCGCTGTCCGGCAGGGCCGGTTGTTCCAGTGCCGCGACCAGTGAAGCGGTGTCCATGCCGGGCAGGTTGGCAAAGGCATCAAAGAGCCGCTCGGCCCCCTTGGCATCGACCGGGATCAGCAGTGCCTGCCCGTCCGCCTGCTTCAACCGCCACAGACGGCGGCCGCGCAGCGACAGGATCCTGAGTTCGACCAGTTCCGGCAGGCTGAGAAATCCGCCGACCTCGGGGCCGAGATAGCCGACCTGCGCCTCATCCAGTTCAACGATCCCCGGCGCAACCACGCCCTGCTCGAAGCGCATCCGGCGCAACGCGGTGACGGCCAGCACCAGCCCGATGCCGCCGATGATCACCCCCAGCGGGATCAGCACAAAGCCTCCCAAGGCGATCAGCCAGCCGCCAAGGCCGACCACCAGCCCGGCCCAGATCACCTCACGGGCACGCCAGATCAGGTTGGTCACTTCGGGGCGGATCAGGGTCATGGCACCAACTCCTTGTGGTGAAAGATCAGCAGGGTCCACTCGCCGATCTGGCGGAACCCGATGGCACGGTAGGCCCGCGCCGCCATCTCACTGGCCGAAAACAATGTCGCCCGTGTGACACCCATGGCCCGTGCCATGGCCAGATGCAGGGCCACGGCGCGGCGGGCATGACCCTGCCCGCGCAGGTCGTGTGGGGTGTAGACGCCACCGATCTGCACCATCTGCGGCACTCGGGCGTTGAACCCGGTCATGGCCAGCGGAATGTCACCGTCGATCAGCGCGACATGGCTGCCAGCCTCGATATAGGTCAGGTAGCTGCTGTTGACGCGGTCCGGCGCCTGATCCGGCGGCGTGCCCAATGCAGCAATCTGGTAATCCAGCATCCAGTCCATGATCGCCTTCCGAGGCGCGTCGACCAAAGGCACAATTCGCCCCGGACCTTCGGGCACCACCAGCCTGTCCAGCGTCAACAGGAAATGCGGCTCGTCATGGTCCAGCGTCTTTGGCCGCAGCGTCAGTCCCCCCGCCGCCTCCAGTCCGCGCACGCAGGCCTTGCGTCCGACCATGCCGATCACCGTGCGGCCGCGCATTGCCACCGCCGCCGCCTGGTAGTCAGCCGAGGGCAGGTAGGGCATCACCATGCCCTCTTCCGTCATGGTCAGCACGTCAGTGATCTTGCCAGCCCGCCGTCCCAGCCAGAAACCCACAGCCCGCTGATGGCCGCCAGCCATGCCATGGGTCGCAAGGTTGCTCAACGGGAACATTGCATATTCCGGTACCGACGCCAGAAACGCCTCGATCGCAGGCCGGTCGGCGTCGGTCGCGCGGATCATGCTCCCTCTCCCGCCCAATCACCCAGAGCCGCCTGCCACAGCGTCAGTGCCGCCACCGCCGCCGTGTCCGCCCTGAGGATGCGCGGACCGAGCGCCAGCGGCACGACTTGCGGCATTGCCCGCAGCCGGGCCTGCTCATCTGCCGAAAAACCACCCTCCGGCCCGATCAGGATCGCCCAGGCCTCGCCCCGCACCCCGGCCAAAGTCAGGGGTTCGCCCGCCCTCGCCTCATCGCACCATAGCAGCTTGCGGCCCTCGGGCCATTGGGCGAGCAGCTTGTCCAACCCGACCAACCCGGCCACGTCCGGCACATAGGTCGCGCCACATTGCTCGGCGGCTTCCATCGCATGGGCCTGCAAGCGGTCCTGCCTGATGCGTTCGGAATTGGTGTGACGGGTCTGCACCGGGATCACCCGCGCCGCGCCCAGCTCCACCGCCTTTTCGACAATGAAATCCGTGCGCGCCTTCTTGATCGGTGCGAAGATCAGCCAGAGATCGGGCGGCAGGCGCAACGCGGCGGTCAGCACCTCACAGCGCAGCACACCCGCCCGCTTGCCCGCCTGCTCCACCACCGCCCGCCACTCGCCATCACGTCCGTTGAACAGCGAGACGGCGGCACCAGCGGCCAGCCGCATCACGTTGAACAGGTAATTCGCCTGATCCGTGCCGACAGCAACGGCTTGCCCCGGCCCAAGCGGCTGCTCTACATATAACCTGATCTTTGCCTCTGCCATGAAAGGGAACCTATGTCTGACGCCCCCAAAATGCCAGAGGCCGGGCCGGCAGTTTCCGATGCGGCCGCCGGCAACTGGGTCGACCGCTATGCCCCCGCCGTCACCAGACCGTTTCTGCGTCTGTCCCGCGCCGACCGGCCCATCGGCACCTGGCTCTTGATGATCCCCTGCCTGTGGGGCATCGACCTTGCCGCGATGGAAAGCGGGTTCCGCCGCTGGGATCTCTGGTTGGCCCTGTCCTGTGCGGCAGGCGCGTTCCTGATGCGCGGCGCCGGCTGCACTTGGAACGACATTTCCGACCGCGAGATTGACGCTTCGGTCGCCCGCACCCGCAGCCGCCCCTTGCCCTCTGGTCAGGTCAGGGTGATCGAAGCGGTGGCATGGATGGTGCTGCAGGCGCTGATCGCAGCGTTCATCCTGTCGACCTACAACCGGCTGGCGATCGGGCTTGGCGTGGCCTCACTTGCCCTGGTCGCGATCTATCCCTTTGCCAAGCGGTTCACCTGGTGGCCGCAGGTCTTTCTCGGGCTGGCGTTCAACTGGGGCGCGCTGCTGGCCTTTGCGGCCCATTCCGGCGCTGTCGACTGGCCGGCAGTTTTTCTTTATGCCGGCGGGATCAGCTGGACGCTCTATTACGACACGGTTTATGCCCATCAGGACCGCGATGATGACGCGCTGATCGGCGTCAAGTCGACCGCCCGGCTGTTTGGGGAGAATTCCCGGCAATGGCTGTGGGGGTTCATCGCCGCGACGGTGGTGCTGATGGGGGTTGCGGTGGTGCTGGCCATGGCGCCCAAGGCCAATGTGGCGGCCATGGTTTTGGCACTTGCCGGGGTCTGGGCGTTTGGTTGGCATATGGCGTGGCAGATGCGAGGGTTGAATGTCGATGACCCGGCTTCCTGCCGCACCACGTTCCTGGCCAACCGAAATGCCGGGTTCATTCCTGCGCTATTTCTTGCCGTTGCGGCGATGGTCTGATTGATCCCGCGCACGCCAGCACATAAGGATCGGCCCAGCTTGGCCCCGGCCAACCGTTGTGATTCCAAGGATTCTGCGCGCCAGTGGCCGATCTGACCGACCCCATTCCCACCGGATCGACGCCCGGGCCCCAGTCCGCCCCGAAGCGGCACAGCCTGGCGGTGCTGGCACTGGCGGCTTTCGTCCTGGCAGCCGGGGTGGCGTTAAGCCTGTCGTGGACGCTGGCCCGCGCGGTCGAGGTCCGCTCGTCCGCCGTCGTCACCACCCGCCTGCTGGCCGAGGGTTATACGTGGGCCAAGGTCGATACCGACGGTCTGATCGTGTCGCTGTCCGGCACCGCGCCGACCGAGACGCTGCGGTTTTCCGCGCTGAACCTCGCGGGCTCTGTCATCGATGCCAGCCGCCTGCAAGACAACCTTGATGTGGAACCGGCCAAGATCATCGCCGCCCCGCGGTTTTCGGTCGAGATCTTGCGCAATGACGATGAGGTGCAGCTGATCGGTCTGGTGCCGGACGGCGAAGACAAGGACCGGCTGGCCGAGGCGACAAAGGCGCTGACCGAGGACCAGCCGCAGACCGACATGCTGCAAACCGCCGCCTATCCCGCGCCCGAAGGCTGGAAACCGGCGCTCGACCTCGGCATCGTGGCGTTGAAGTTGTTGCCACATTCCAAGATTTCGGTGTCTGACGCCGGTGTGGTGATCAACGCCATCGCCGCCAGTGCCGCCGAAAAGCGGGCTTTTGAGGCGGCGATTGCCACGGCGTCGCGTGGCCTGTCGGTGCGGGTCACGATTTCCGCGCCGCGCCCGGTGCTGACCCCGTTCACCCTGCGCTTTGTGGTCGATGGCGACGGTGCCCGGTTTGACGCTTGCTCGGCCGATACCGAAAAGGCGCGCGACCGGATCCTGTCCGCCGCCCGCATTGCCGGAACGCAGGGTCGGCAGACCTGCACCGTCGGGCTGGGTGTGCCCAGCCCGAGATGGGCCGAGGCGACGTCGCTGGCGATCACGTCGCTTGCCAAACTGGGCGGTGGCACTGTCACCTTCTCGGATGCCGACATCACCCTGCTCGCTGGCAGCGACGTCACTCAGGCCGCCTTTGACCGCGAGATCGGCGAATTGCGCTCGGCCCTGCCGGATGTGTTCTCGCTGGATGCGCAAATGCCCGAGAAAGCCGCGGCCACCGTCGCCGGACCGGTGGAGTTCACTGCCTCTCTGGCTGTCGAAACCCACCGCGTCGAATTGCGCGGGCGGCTGACCGATGACCGGGTACAGGCTGCTGTCGCCAGCTTTGCCAAGGCGCGCTTTGGCGCCGACAAGGTCTATGTCGCCACTGTGCTGGACCCTATGGCACCGGACGGCTGGCCCGAGCGGGTGCTTGCCGGTCTGCAATCCTTGGCCAAGCTGGACCATGGCACGCTGATCGTGCGGCCCGATACGGTCGAGGTTGCCGGGACAAGTGGCTCGGTGCTGGCGTCAGCAGACATATCGCAACTGCTGTCAGAGACGCTGGGTCAGGGCAAGACCTTCAAGGTCAGCGTCAAATATGACAAGACGCTCGACCCGCTCGCCGCCCTGCCGACGCCGCAGGATTGCATCGACAACGTGCATGATGTGGCAGCCAGCAAGAAGATAAGTTTTGATCCGGGCTCTGCCGAACTGGACGCTGCCTCGATTGGCATCATGGATGCGCTCGCCAAGGCATTGAAGAACTGCAATGGCATCAAGATCGAAATTGGCGGCCATACCGACGCGCAGGGCTCGGCCACCGGCAACCTCGCGCTAAGTCAGGCCCGCGCCGAGGCGGTTCTGGTCGCCTTGCAGGGCCGGCAGGTCGATGTGTCGGGCATGACTGCCGTGGGCTATGGTGAGGGCGTGCCGGTGGCCGACAATGGCACCGACGTCGGGCGCGAAGCCAACCGGCGGATCGAATTCCGGCTGCTGGCCGGCCAGACCGCGCAATCTGACGACACCGCGACCGAACCGGACACCACGGCGACCGCGATGGCTGCGAACGGCCCCGAACAGCCCGTCCCCGGCCTGAACGATCCCGCCTTCGCCGACCCTGATTTTCCGGATGACGACAGCCCCTCGGTGGCCCCGACCGCCGTCTCCAAGCCCCCGAAACCGCGACCCTGATGGTATGCCCCTGATGGCATTTCCCCGATGACATGCCCTTGACCCGACAAGCCAAAACCTGAAGACATGCAGGACCCATGAACCGCACCGAATTCACCATTGCCATCGCGATCATCCTGCTTCTGGCCTTTGCCATGGGCTGGTTCACCTATTGGCTGCTGCACCGCTTTACCCGGGTAGCAGGCGGCGACGTCGCCGAAATGGACAAGCTGGCGCAGAATCTGCATGAGGCGGAAGAGGCGCGCGATCAGGCCATTCTCTATCTCGAACAGCGCGAGGCCGAACTCTTGAACCAGATCGCGCAGACCGACGCCGAATTGCGCGCCGCGATGGAGGGTCTGCGCGACGCCCGGCATGAGGCCGAAGAGATGCGCGCCTATATCGAACGGATGCATTCCAACGCTTGAAGCCCTTGTGGTCGCTGGATAAGTTGCCCCTGTCATTTGACAGGAGTTTGAAATGACGCTGCGCTTTTCCGCTGCCTATTCTGCCGTTGCCGTGGTGATTGCCCTCGCTGTCCCCGCCCGCGCCGACGAAGTGTCCGATGCCTTGCAAGCCGCCATCGACGCCTATGCGGCGGGCGACCTTGGCAAGACCGGTGAAGAAATGACCATGGCCACCCAGGCGCTTGGTGCCCAGCAAAGTGCGATGCTGGCCGCCCTGCTGCCCGCCGCGCCCGATGGCTGGACCGCGACCCCGACCGAGGATTTCGCCAAAGGCTTCGGCATTCTGGGCGGTGGCTCAGGTGCCGAGATGCGTTATGAGAATGCCGATCAGTCGGTGTCCTACACGATGTCCTTTGTCGCCGACAATCCGATGGTCGCCTCGATGGGGGCGATGTTGGGCAATGCCCAGATGATGGCGATGATGGGCAAGGTGGTGGAGGTTGGCGATCAGCCTTTGCTGGATTCTGACGGCAACCTGTCAGGGTTGATCGGCAGCCGCGTGCTGTTTCAGGCTCAGGGCGGCGGATCGGACGTGATGCTGCCGCTCGCCCAAACCATCGACTTTGCCAAGGTCGCAGCCTTCGACAAGAAGTAGCAAGCCTGCTGGCCCCGGCCTTCGACCTGGGCCCAAGCCTTATTCCAATCCATCCAGACAAGCCGCCATGAGGGCCGAATCCGGTTCCTTGAGGTCATTGGCCACCGTGAAATGGTTGCGGTCGGGAAATGGCGTCCACGGGCAGTCCCATTCTTCGGACAACAGCCGCGCTTGCCACAGAAACGCGGGGCGTTCCTGCATGCCGACCCAGACATGGGCCTCGCACCCGTCGCGCAACAACAGCCGCGCCGGGCTTTCGGCCTCGATCTCGGCCTCGGTCAGCTTCAACGCGCCATTCATCTTGGTTCGCGCAATCGGCGCCAGTTCGGAAATCACCGAGATCGGCACCACCCGCAACACCCGCTCCAGCGGAATGTCGGCGCAGCCCATTCGCGCGGCCAAATGGCCGCCCGCCGAATGGCCGGTCACCACAACCGGCCCTTCGACCAGTTGGCTGGCAGTTTTCACCGCATTGGTGATTTCCACTGTCATTTGCGAAATCCGCGCTTCGGGTGCCAGCGTGTAAGACGGCATCGCCACCGCCCAGTCCCGCAACAACGCCCCTGCCGCCAGATGCGACCAGCTTTCGCGGCCCGATTCCAGCCAATAGCCGCCATGGATGAAAACCATCAACCCCTTGGCAGGTTTTTTCGGTTGGAACAGGTCGAACTGCTGGCGCGGGCCCGAGCCATACGGGATACCAACCCGCAACCTGTCGCCCAATCCAGCGCGAAATCCTGCGGCGTCGGCTTCCCATTGGGCGGGCAACTCGTGCGAACCGGGAACGAAGGCTCCATTTGCATAGGCACGGTCCGGATCTTTCAGACGATCCATATATCATCCTGGGTTTGATCAAAATTTCAGGCACCGAACCCCGGCGCCGCTAGACTTTTGTTTGCCCCTCCGTCATTCCATGGTCAACAGCTAAACTGGAGGCCGCCATGCTCGACACCACAACTGATCTGCGTTCCATCCTGAAAGACCCCAGCCTGGTCCCGAACCAAGCCTATGTTGCAGGCGAATGGGTTGATGCAGCAGATGGTTCGACCTTCGACGTCGTCAACCCCGCCCGTCATGATGTGATCGCCAAGGTGCCCAACCTGACCCGCGCCGACGCCGCCCGTGCCATCGCCAAGGCCGATGAGGTCCGCGTCGAATGGGCGGCCCGCACCGGCAAGGAGCGCGCCGCCGTCTTGCGCAAATGGTACGACCTGTGCATGGCCAACCTCGACGACCTTGGCACCATCCTGACCGCCGAACAGGGCAAACCGCTGGCCGAGGCCAAGGGTGAGGTCGCCTATGGGTCCAGCTATATCGAATGGTTCGCCGAAGAGGCCAAGCGTCTGTACGGTGAAACCATCCCCGGCCATCAGCGCGACAAGCGGATCACCGTGATCAAGCAGCCGATCGGCGTGGCGACTTCGATCACGCCGTGGAACTTTCCCAACGCGATGATCGCCCGCAAGGTCGCCCCGGCCCTCGCCGCAGGCTGTGGCATGGTCTCGCGCCCCGCCGCCGAGACCCCGCTTTCGGCCATTGCTCTGGCCGTGCTCGCCGAACGCGCCGGGGTCCCCGCTGGCCTGTTCTCGGTCATCACCTCCAAACGATCGTCCGACATCGGCAAGGAGTTTTGCGAAAACCCCAAGGTCCGCAAACTCACCTTCACCGGGTCAACCGAGGTTGGCCGCATCCTGTTGCGTCAGGCCGCCGAACAGGTGCTGAAATGCTCGATGGAACTGGGCGGCAACGCGCCTTTCATCGTGTTTGACGACGCCGACCTCGACCGCGCGGTCGAAGGCGCGATGATCTCCAAATTCCGCAACAACGGCCAGACCTGCGTCTGCGCCAACCGGATCTATGTGCAGGCCGGGGTCTATGACGCCTTTGCCGCCAAGCTGGCCGCGGCGGTTGAAAAGCTGTCCATCGGCGACGGGCTGAAAGACGGCACCACCACCGGGCCGCTGATCAACATGGACGCCGTCGAGAAGGTCGAGGAACATATCGCCGACGTGCTGGCCCATGGCGGCAAGATCGTCACCGGCGGCCATCGCCACAAGCTGGGTGGCACCTTCTTCCAGCCGACCGTGGTGACCGGCGTTCTGCCCGACAGCAAGGTCGCCAATGAGGAAACCTTTGGCCCCCTCGCGCCGCTGTTCAAATTCGACACCGAGGAAGAAATCATCGCCCGCGCCAATGACACGATCTTTGGTCTGGCAAGCTACTTCTACGCCCGAGACATCGGCCGCATCACCCGGGTACAGGAGCAGCTGGAATACGGCATGGTCGGCGTCAACACCGGCCTGATCTCGACCGAGGTCGCTCCATTCGGCGGCGTCAAGCAATCCGGACTGGGCCGCGAAGGCAGTCACCACGGCATCGAAGACTATATGGAGCTGAAATACATCTGCCTCAGTATCTGAACCACGGTCTGACAATCGGTAGGGCGGGGATTTCCCCGCCCTTTTTCATGGCCCGGCACCGGGAATCACCCCGGAGTGCCGCCAATCTCCCGCCCGCCCGCCACAGATTCTGCCGGGCAGCCCACCAACCTTTGGCCAGAACGCCCGGCTGCGGCAACGGTGTCAGCTATGTCCCTCACAAAATCCGGCGACCGATGTCATTGGCATAACGTATATTTATCAATGTATTAGATCTGATGCCACCGCATGTTATCCCATAGCAACCGGCTGATTTTGCCTAGCCCGCCTGAAAGACCCATGTTCGGTCCAAGGCAAATGCCAACGGACATCCCCTCGGCACCGCCCATCAGAAACCCGAAAGGACACGACATGCTGCCCACCATGTTCACCAACACCAAACGCAACCTGATCGCCGGTGTCACCGCTGCTGCCGTGCTTGTCGCCGGAGCGGCCCCTGCCATGGCATGGGGCAAAGGCGAGCAACAATTCCTCGCCGGTATCGTGGCGACCCTCGCTGTGACCCAGCTGATCAAGAACTCGCCGAAATATGGCAACCCGGCACCGGTCTATCAACCGGCCCCCCGGCCGCAATACCGCTACTACCGCCCGACGCATCAGCGCCCGGTCTACTATCAACCCGCGCCGGTCAGCATCTATGGCACCCCGGTCGGCCGCGCCTTCAACAGCTACACCTCGAACGAGCGGCGGCGCATCCAGTCGACCCTGACCGCCTATGGCTACTATCACGGTGGGATCGACGGCGCGTTCGGCAACGGCACCTACAGCGCGATTGACGCCTATGCCCGCCACACCGGCAAGACCGCCATGCTCGGCACTTCCGCAGGCTCGTATGGGCTGCTCGATGGTCTGCTGTTCTAGAATTTCAGAGGTCCCAGAGGACGAGCAGTAACGTTCCACAGGCAGGACGAGGGCGGCATCGGTGATGCCGCCCTCTTTCTTTTGCCCGCAATCTTTTTGAAGTCGCGGCCAAGGATTGCCGCCCGGCCCGCGTCTGACCTATCGTGATGCTGATGGACACCGACGACACCACGCTTGCCCGCGCTGCCGCCACCGGCGACCGCACCGCCTTTGGTGTGCTGCTGGCGCGGCACTACGACCGGATCTACGGCCTCGCCTACCGGTTGACCGGCCAGCGGGCCGAGGCGCAGGACCTGACGCAGGACATCTGCGCCGCCCTGCCCGCCAAGCTGGCCCAGTGGCGCGGTGAGGCGCGGTTCACCACCTGGCTTTACCGCATCGTGGTGAACGCCACCCACGACCAACGCCGCCGGCACGCCACCCGCGCCCGTGCCGCTGATGGCTGGGGTGACTGGGAACTGGCAAGGCAGGATGAAATGGCGACCCAGGCCGAGGCGCTTGATTGGCTGACCGGCGCGATGCAGCGCCTGACCCCGGAACTGCGCGACACCGTGGCTCTGGTATTGGGCGAGGAACTGACCCAGTCCCAGGCCGGCGAGGTTCTGGGCATATCCGAAGGCACCGTCGCCTGGCGGATGTCCGAAGTGAAAAAACGCCTGCGCGCCATGGCGGCGGAGGAAGCAAGATGATGGATGACCTCGACAGACTTAAGGCCGCCTTGAAGGCCGCTCCCGCGCCCGACCCTGACACCAAGGCCGCCGCGCTGCGCCTTGCGATGGAAAATTTCGACCGGCTCCAAGGATCGACCAATCCCATGCGTCTATCTCAGGACCGCCCAACAGAGGCGGGGTTCCTGAATGGAGTGCGAAGGATGCTGAAGACCCTCAATACCCGCCCCTATCTCACCGCCACCACCTCGGTCGCGGCGCTATGCATCGGCCTGTTCGTGGCGCTGCCGCCGTTGCAGCAGGCGCTGCAGCCGCTGGAAAAACCCAAACTGACGGTCGAGGAAATCGCCCCGCCGACGCCGCCCGTCGCCACGACCTCCAGCGACAAGGACGCCAAGAACGAACTTGGCCGCCTTGACACCACGGCCCAGCCCGAGGTCACAACCCTGCCCGCCGCCCCGCCTTCCGACCAACCTGCCATTGCTGGCAACACGGCGCCCTTGGCTGAGCGCGCCCCTGCGCAGATGACCGACACCACCGCCGAGCCCAAATCCGCCGCTCCGCTGGCCAAGGTCACGCCCGACGTGCTGTCCGCCGAGCAATTGACCCAACTGTTCGACGAAAGCACCCGCACCCGCGGCATGGCATCCGGTGCGGCCGCACCAACACCCGGCATCACCGCGCCGCACCAACTCGACAACGGCCAGATCATCGTCCTGCAAAACGCCCCGATGGTCGCGCCGCTCGACCAGATCGCCCCGCCGCCCGAACCCAACACCGAGGCCTTCGCGACCGCCGCCCCCAATCCGGTACATGTGACGGCAGAGGAACCGGTCTCCACCTTCTCGGTCGATGTCGACACCGCCTCCTACGCCGTGATCCGCTCTTCCCTCAACGCCGGCCAGCTGCCACCCCCCGAGGCGGTGCGGATTGAAGAGATGGTCAATTACTTCCCCTACAACTACCCCGCCCCCGAGGCCGGAGGTGCGCCCTTCACCGACACCGTGACGGTGATGCCGACCCCGTGGAACCCCAACACCCGCCTGGTCCACATCGCCCTGCAAGGCCGCCTGCCCGCCATGGCCGACCGCAAGCCGCTGAACCTGGTGTTCCTGATCGACACTTCCGGTTCGATGGAAGACGCCAACAAGCTCCCCCTGTTGAAGCAAAGCCTCACCCTGATGCTGTCCAAACTCCGCCCCGAGGACCGTATTGCCATCGTCGCCTATGCCGGATCGGCCGGCGAAGTCCTGCCGCCGACCGCCGCCTCTGACCGCGCCACGATCCTGAACGCTCTGAACAACCTTGCGGCCGGAGGTTCTACCGCCGGGGCCGAGGGGCTGACACTGGCCTATCAGGTGGCCGACAAGATGAAGCGTGACGGCACCATCTCCCGCGTCCTGCTGGCCACGGACGGCGATTTCAACGTGGGCATCGACAACCCCGACGACCTGAAGACCTTCGTCGCCAAGGAGCGCGAGACCGGCACCTATCTGTCGGTCCTTGGCTTCGGGCGCGGCAATCTCGATGACGCCACGATGCAGGCCCTCGCCCAGAACGGCAACGGCACCGCCAGCTACATCGACACCCTGTCCGAGGCGCAAAAGGTGTTGGTCGACCAGTTGACCGGTGCCCTGTTCCCGATTGCCGACGATGTGAAGATCCAGGTCGAATGGAACCCGGCCCAGGTCGCCGAGTACCGCCTGATCGGCTATGAGACCCGGGCGCTGCGCCGCGAAGACTTCAACAATGACAAGGTGGATGCCGGCGAAATCGGTGCCGGTCTGCAGGTGACGGC
>JBDTQR010000040.1:0-25336 GCA_039932095.1 bacterium
ACGGCGTGCCGCTGGAGGAATATGTCGAGGCCTTCACCTTCACCCGCTTTGAACCCGCCGGCATGGTGCAGGGTAACGACTCGGTAAAGAACGCCACCTCGATCCTCGACTACATCTTCCGCGAACTCGCGATCTCCTATCTCGACCGCACCGACCTCGCCCATGTCAAACCGACCGGCGCCTCGTTCGACGATCTGGGCCGCGGCGAGGAAGAGGGCAAGCGCAACATCGCCGAAATGGGCGACGCCGCCGCCTCGCGCGGGCTGGAGGTGCTCAAGCAGATCTCCTCCACCGGCTACCTGCGCAAGCGGGTGCCGCAGGAACTGGTGGTACTGCAAGGCGGGATGACAGGCATGCACGGGTTGGGTGGCGCGGGCGATCCGATGTCGAACCTGAACATGCTGGTCCCCGAAACCGCAAGGTCCGCTGTCGGCGGATTTGCCTCCCCCGCCACCCCCTACACCGCCAGCACCGCGCTCGGCTCCGGCATGGTCAGCATGGACCAACGCTCCAAGGCCAAGATGCAGGGCTATGAGGGCGACCCATGTGGCGAATGCGGCAACTACACGCTGGTCCGCAACGGCACCTGCATGAAATGCAACACCTGCGGCGGGACCTCTGGCTGTTCCTGAGCAACGGTCCCCGATCGCAGACCGAAGGCCCGGACCTCAGTCCGGGCCTTTGACTTGCGTTTGGCGTGCGGTCATGAACATCGGTCCGCCCAACCGGCGCGGAAAGCCATAGCCGTGCACCTCCACAAGGTCGATGGCCGCAGCATTTTCGGCGATGCCTTCCGCCAGAATCGCCCGCCCCTCTGCCGCCATCGCAGAAATCAGCCTTGCGGTAATCTGGTCCGCCGCCAGCCCGACCTGCGCCCCGACCAGTGGTGCGATCAGCCGCGCCGCCTCGGCCGACGGCCGCGCCTTGCGCTCCCCGGGCGCATAGTCATACCAGCCGCCGCCGGTTTTTTGCCCCTTGCGCCCGGCCCGCACCAGTAGGTCGCCCGGCGTCTCTGGCACCACTTCCCCCCGCGCCCGTGCCGCCTGCCGCGTCATGTAGGAAATGTCGAGTCCGGCCAGATCCTGCATCTCGAACGGCCCCATCGCATAGCCAAAGCCGCGCATCGCCGCGTCAATCTCGGCGTAACCGACCCCTTCCGCCAGCATCGCCTCGGCCTCACCGCGATAGCGCCGCAGGATGCGGTTGCCGATGAACCCATCACAAATCCCTGATCTGACGGAAATTTTTCCCAATTCCCCGGCCAAGGCAAACCCCGCCGCCAGCACATCCGGCGCGGTCTCCGGGACCGGCACGATCTCCATCAGCTTCATCACTTGCGCCGGGCTGAAGAAATGCAGCCCGATGAACCGTTCCGGTCCCGGCAGGCCGGCGGCAATCTGCGACGGGTCAAGATAGGAGGTGTTGGTCGCCAGAATCGCATCCGCCCGGCAGACCTTTGCCAGTTCGCCAAACACCGCCTGCTTGACCGCCAGATCCTCGAACACCGCCTCGATCACCAGATCGCAATCGCCAAGCCCGGCATAGCCGACCAGAGGCGTCACCCCGGTCAGCCGCTCTGCCGCCGCCTCCGACGTCAACAAGCCACGCCGCTCCGCCGCCGCAAACATGCCCGCCAAGGTCTGCATCCCGCGCGCCAGACTGTCGGTGTCACGCTCCACCATCACGACCGGCAGACCCGCATTCCGCAACGCCGCGACGATGCCGCTGCCCATTGTGCCGCCACCAATGACCGCAGCCGACCGGAACCGGCGCGGCACCACGGCACGCAGGTCAGCCGGATGCAGCGCCGCGCGTTCGGCACGGACCAGATAACGCAGGGCAGCAGCCTCTTGACGGCCGTTCAGCCGCAGATAGGTGGCGCGCTCATGGGCCAGCCCGGCATCCAGCCCCTGCTCGACCCCAAGACGCACCGCGCCCAGGGCCAGAAGCGGTGCCGCCATGCCCTTCGACTTTGCCGCGATCCGCGCTTCGGCTGCCTGCCACACCCCAAGGTCAATCGGTTCCAACGCCCGGGCAACCGGCAATGGCTGTGCCGCGACACGTTCAGCAAACGCCACCGCTTCAGTCAGCAGATCGCCTGTCACCAGCGTCACCAATCCCAACTCCGCCGCCCGCGCGGCGCCGAGGGTGACATTTTCAGCCACCACGCCAATCGCAGCCTCGACCCCGATGATCCGGGGCAAGCGTTGCGTGCCGCCTGCGCCGGGAATCACGCCCAACCCCACCTCAGGCAGGTCAAATCGGGCCGTGGGCCCCGCCAGCCGATAGCCGCAACCGAGGATCAGCTGCAATCCGATCCCCGACGCCCCGCCATGCACCGCCGCAACCCACGGCTTGCGCGCCGCCGACAGCGCTGCAATTGCCGGTTCCAGCGACGGCTCGTCGGTCGCCAGATCTCCATCGCCGACCGTCATCCCGACCAGCACCACCGCCATCACCGCGGTGTCTGCGTCGAGGCGAGAGACCAGCTCGACCAAGTGCTGCGCCTCCACCGAGGACTCGTCCAAGGTGACAACCGCAACCCCACCCTGATGGTCAATCTGCACGCGCCCACCCCCATAGCCCGTTGTTCGGAACCCGCAATCCCGCTGCGAATGGGTTTCAGCCAGATTAACAACGGGTTAACAGAAGATCACAACACATTGATTTACAAGTGTAATGCAAACTGTCGCACCGTGAAACAGCTGATCCATTCCCCACCGATCAGGCAAGCTGCGCCAACCCTACTCCGCCAGCTTCGCCGCCACCATCTGCCCGACAACCGCCGGATTTGCCTTGCCGCCGGTGGCCTTCAACACCTGCCCGGTGAACCAGCCCGCCAGCCGAGGATTGGCGCGGGCCTTCTCGACCTGCTCGGGATTGGCCGCCATCAGCGCGTCAAGCGCCGCTTCAATCGCCCCGGTGTCGGTGACCTGTTTCATGCCGTGCCGGGCCGCAACCTCCGCCGGCTCCCCACCCTCGGTCCACAGCAGTTCAAACAGGTCCTTGGCCATCTTGCCGCTGATTTCACCCGAGCCGATCAGGTCGAGCACCCCACCCAACTGCCCCGCCGAAACCGGGCTGTCACCGACAGTCAGCCCCTGCTTGTTCAGCCGCCCGAACAACTCATTGATCACCCAGTTCGCCGCCATCTTGCCGTCGCGTCCCTTGGCCACGGTTTCAAAGAATCCGGCGTTTTCCAGATCAGCGGTCAGCACATTGGCATCATAGTCGGTCAGGCCAAAATCCGTCATGAAACGCGCCTTCTTGGCGTCCGGCAGTTCCGGCATGGTGGCCGCGATCCGGTCAACCCAGGCCTGCTCAATCTCCAAGGGCAGCAGGTCGGGACAGGGAAAATAGCGGTAATCATGCGCCTCTTCCTTGGACCGCATCGACCGGGTTTCGCCCTTGTCGGGGTCATAAAGCCGGGTCTCCTGCATCACCGACCCGCCATCCTCCAGGATGGCAATCTGCCGCCGCGCCTCATAATCGATCGCCTGGGTCATGAACCGCATCGAGTTCATGTTCTTGATCTCGCAGCGGGTGCCGAGATGGCCAAAGTCCTGCGTCGCCTGATATTTCTCATACTGCCCGGGCCGGCAGACAGAGACGTTGACGTCGGCCCGCAGATTGCCGTTCTGCATGTTGCCATCACAGGTCCCAAGGTAGCGCAGGATCTGCCGCAACTTGGTCACATAGGCGGTCGCCTCTTCCGGCCCGCGAATATCGGGGCGCGAGACGATTTCCATCAGCGCCACGCCGGTCCGGTTGAAATCGACGAACGACATCGTCGGGTCCATGTCGTGGATCGATTTCCCGGCATCCTGCTCCAGATGGATCCGCTCGATCCGCACCAGACGCGCCACCCCTGCCCCCATCTCGACCAACACTTCGCCTTCGCCCACAATCGGGTGATACAGCTGCGAAATCTGATAGCCCTGCGGCAGATCGGGATAGAAGTAATTCTTCCGGTCAAAAGCCGACGCCAAGTTGATCTGGGCTTTCAGCCCCAGCCCCGACCGCACCGCCTGTTCGACGCAATATTCGTTGATCACCGGCAGCATCCCCGGCATCGCCGCATCGACAAACGCGACGTTGGAGTTCGGCTCCGCGCCCACCCGAGTGGACGCGCCGGAAAACAGCTTGGCGTTGGACGCAACCTGCGCGTGAATCTCCATCCCGATCACCAGTTCCCAATCGTCGCGGGCGCCTGCGATCACCTTGGGTTTCGGGGTGGTATAGGTCAGATCCAGCATGGCGTTCTCCGAATGGACTGCGGTTCTTTTAGGTTGACGGTGCAGGCGGGGCAAGGCTGCTGCGGCGGAAACCTGCCGAAAGCCGGGGCCAAAACCGGGACCCAGGTTGCCGAAGGCCCGACTGCCAGCCATCACCCGCAGGTCGCGCCGGATGCGATGCAACGCATGGGCGTGAATGCTGGTCAGATCCTTGGTTTCGCTGGTGCTGTCCGCAGGTCTGCTTTCGGGCTGCGCCGAGATCCAGATCCCCGACCTGACGGCCTATCTGCCGGGCGGTAATTTGCCGCCAATGCGGTGGGACGCCCGCCCCGAGGCGGCAACCTGGACCGCCAGGACCCTCGCCATTGTCGCGGCCCATGACAGCGAACTTGCCGCAAGGGTGCCCGCCGATATCCAGACCTTCTGCCCGAAATACCCGCGCGCCAGTATCGCCGATCGCCGCGCCTTCTGGGTCGGCCTGTTGTCGGCCACCGCCAAGCACGAAAGCAGCTACAACCCCAAGGCATCCGGCGGGCGCGGGCGCTATATCGGCCTGATGCAGATCTCGCCCAGGACCGCCGCCCTCGCCGACTGTCGCGCCAAAAGCAGCACCGCACTGAAGGATGGCACTGCCAATCTGGAATGCGCCGTGCAGATCATGGCCCCTCATGTCTCCGCCGATGGTGCCGTAGCGGGCAAGGGCGGCCTTGGCATCGGGCGCGACTGGGGTCCGTTTCGCAACCGTGCCGACCGCGCCGACATCGCCGGCTGGACCTCGGCCCAACCCTATTGCAAGATCTGAGCCTCAGGTCACCCGGAACGCCCGCGCCACCGCGTCAAGCGCATCCTTCTGTTTGACGCTGGTCGCTATACTGCCCGAATCGGACACAGCTTTCAGGACCGCCATCATCGGGGTGAACCCCGCCGCGCCCTGCAGCTTCCACAACCGGCGGCACAGCCGATCCACCCCCGGCCCCGGCCCGCCACATTCCACAGTCAGCCAACGGCCCAGGATGACCGCCTCCTGCGCCTGCGCATGCGACATTCCCTGATGAACCTGCAAACTGCGGAGCAGCGCCTCATGCTGTTCGGCCCGTGGCAGGCCGCCCAGTTCCAGAAACCCGATACCGATTGCCGCCACCGCCACGCCTGCATCTTCCAGCGAGTCCACCGGATGGACATTGGCCTGACGGCGAAAGCCAAAGCGCCGTGCCGCCCCCATGACATCCTGAGCCATGTCGGCAAGGTCCGAGGCGATAAAGGCAGCATTGCGCGCCCGGTTCAGCCAGAAATAGCCTCCTGCTGCAATTGCCAGCAAACTCAGAATAAACGGCAACCGACATCTCCCAATACCATTCGGGCAAACTAATCCGGCCGGTATCTTGCGGTCAATCGCCAATGCAGCCGCCCTCAGGCTCCAATTTCGGCCCTGCCGGAATTGGAGAGGATGGCGTGCCCGTCAGGGCTCTGCCAGATCAGCCGCCGAGCATGCGGCTGACCATCTCGCCCAGATCGCGGCTCAGATGCTTTGTGGCCTTGATCCGTTCCAATGCCGCCTTGGACAGCGCCTTGCGCCCGGTGTCATAACGCCCCCAGGTTTCAAACGCCGTCGACATGCGCGACGCGGTCTGCGGGTTCAACGGGTCCAGCTTGATCAACCAATCGGCCAGCAGGTTGTACCCCGCGCCCGAGGCATGGTGGAACCCGGCATGATTGCCCGCCAAAGCCCCAATCACTGACCGGAACCGGTTGGGGTTCTTCCAGTCGAACAGCGCGTGGTGGGTCAACCCTTCGGTCACCGCCGCCGCCTGATCCGGCGCGGCCAGCAGGATCTGCAGCCCGAACCACTTGTCCATCACCAGTCGCTCGCCGTTCCAGCGGTCATAGAACCAGTTCAGCGCATCTTGCCCGACCCCGTTGTCCAGCAGGATCGCAAGGGCGCCCAGTTCCTCGGTCATGTTGTCTGCCGATGAAAAGGCCGCCATGGCCGCCTTGCCGCCGTCGACCTTGGCGAGTAACCCCAGACAGGCCAGCCGCAATGCCCGCCGCCCGGCCCCTTCGGCATCGGGATTGAACGGCCCATCGCCGCGCAACTCTGCTTCCAGCCCTGCCAAATGCGGATGCATGTAGCGTGCCAAGGCCAGTCCCAACGCTTTGCGGGCGTCATAGATCGCTTGCGGATCAGGGACATGGCCCATCGCCGCCAGGCTCGCCGCAATCTCGTCATCCCCGGGCAGCCGCAAGGCAAGCGCCCGGAAGGCCGGATCAAGGCTGGTGTCACGGACCAGCATCCACAGCCCCTGCATCAGATCGCCGGATGGCGCGGCCCCATTCACGATCATGTCGATCAGCACATCCTTGGCCAGCGACCGCCCTGCCTCCCAGCGGTTGAAGGCATCGGTGTCATGGGCCAGCAGCAGCGCCCGTTCCGCCGCCGGAACCTCACGCTGCACCACCACGGAGGCCGAAAAGCCGCGCAAGATCGACGGAATCGGCCGCACTGCCAGGTCGGGGAAGTCGAAAGTCTGGCTCGTCTGGGTCAGTTCCAGCACCCGCGTCGGCACCACCTCATCCCCATTGGGGTTCAGAAGGCCAACTGCAATCGGGATCACCTTGGGGTCCTTCTGCGGCTGCCCCGGTGTGGCCGGGTTGGTCTGGGTCAGCGTCAGCCGGTAGGTCCCGCCCTGCGCCGCAGGCTCCCAAGCTTCACCCACTGTAATCTGCGGCGTGCCGGCCTGCGAATACCAGCGTTTGAACTGGCCGAGGTCGCGGCCCGTGGTATCTTCGAACACCTTCAACCAGTCCTCGATGGTCGCCGCCTGCCCGTCATGGCGGTCGAAATAAAGGTCCAACGCGCGGGAATAATCAGCATCGCCCACCAGCCGCTTCAGCATGCCGATGACTTCCGAGCCTTTCTCATAGACCGTCGCCGTGTAGAAATTGTTGATCTCGATAAAGCTTTCCGGCCGGACCGGATGCGCCAACGGCCCGCTATCTTCCCGGAACTGCCGGCCGCGCAAGGCCAGCACATCCTCGATCCGCTTCACATCACGCGACCGCATGTCGCCGGTGAACTGCTGGTCCCGGAACACCGTCAGCCCTTCTTTCAGACACAGCTGGAACCAGTCGCGGCAGGTGATGCGATTGCCGGTCCAGTTGTGGAAATATTCATGCGCGATCACCCCCTCGATCCGGTTATAATCGTCATCTGTCGCGGTCTCGGGGCTGGCCAGCACCAGTTTGGAGTTGAAGATGTTCAGCCCCTTGTTCTCCATCGCGCCCATGTTGAAATCGTCGACCGCCACGATATTGAACACGTCCAGATCGTATTCGCGGCCATAGGTCCGCTCATCCCACTGCATCGAGCGGATCAGACTGTCCATCGCATAGGCGCAGCGGTCCTCATCGCCCGGCCGGACATAGATTTTCAGGTCGACCGACTTGCCCGACACGGTGGTGAACTCCGCCGCATGGGCCACCAGATCCCCCGCCACAAGGGCAAACAGGTAGGCCGGCTTCGGCCAGGGATCGGTCCATTCTGCCCAACCCTTGCCCTTCCCCGCCGGATTGCCGTTTGACAACAGCACCGGCAGGTCGCTTTCGATCCGCACATGGAACGGCGCCAGCACGTCGGGCCGGTCGGGGTAAAAGGTGATGTGGCGGAAGCCTTCTGCCTCGCATTGGGTGCAATACATGCCGTTCGACATGTACAACCCCTCGAACGCCGTGTTGGCATCGGGCGCAATCTCGACTTCGGTCTGCAGTACAAAAGTCCGCTCCGGCAGGAACCGCGCGCCGATGGTCAGACCGTCCGCGTCCTGATGGCCAACAACCGGAACCCCGTCCACCGCGCAGGTGATCAATCTCAAGCCCTCGCCATTCAGATGCAGGTCATGGGCACCGGGGCGCAGGGGATTGGGAGTCATCGTGATTGCCGCCAACACCCGCGTCGCCTTTGGCGCCAGCCTGAAGGTCAGGTCAATCTTGTCGACGGTGTGGGTGAACGGCAAGTAATCGGCGAGGTAGATGGTTTGCGGCGTGTCGGTCATCGAAGGCTCCCGTGCTTTACGCAAAGGGATAGCCGCCCCGGCCGCGGAAGGAAAGCGTCAGAGCGCCTCGGCCATCGCCGCCAGCTTGGCCATGGTCTGCGCCCCAAGCCGGTCGGCCCCAAAGCCAAGCGCGCCCTGCCGGGCGGCCGCGGTCGGAAAAGTGATGGTCTGGGTCAACCGGGTGCCCGCGCCTTCGGGCACCAGCAAGACTTCCACCTCCATGGGTGGCTGGCTGTCATCATCGGCATCCATCAGAAATTCGATCCGGGCGAAAGGGGCATAAAGGCCAATGCGGTGACGGTTGCGATAGACCGTGCCGTCCGGCCCGATCATGTCAAACCGCCAGACCCCGCCCTGAACCAGATTGATCTCTCTGGTCACGCAGGAATAGCCGTCAGGCCCAAACCATCGCGGCAGCAGCTGCGGGTCCGTCCAGCAGCGCCAGACCTTTTCAGGCACCGCCTCAATCACGCGGTTCAGAACCAGTTGCCGGTCCTGCATCACAACGACTTGGCCAGTTCTTCCAGCTGTGACGCCGCGGCCCACCAGCCCTCATGGAAGCCCATTTCCTTGTGCATCTTCGCGTCCCCCGGCTTGGCATGGCGTGCGACCGCCCGGTATCTGGTGCCGCCTGCCTCAGGTTCAAACGTCAACACCGCCGCAAAGCTGAGGCCGGCACCACTCTCGGGCTGCGCAATCGGCGCGTAATCCTCACCCATGATGTCGGTGAATACCAGTTTGCGCTCTGGCACCACGTCCAGAAAGCTGCCCTCATTCGGCACTTTCTCGCCGTCCGGCCCGTTCATCAGCGTAAAGAACCGCCCGCCCGGCCGCAGGTCAACCACCGCCTCGGACACAAACCACGGCTTGGGGCAGAACCATTTGCAGATCAGTTCGGGCTCGGTCCAGCAGCGCCAGACCAAGGCGGGCGGGGCGGCCAGCAGCCGGGTCAGTTCCAGATCCAGTTCGGGATTGATCTTCATGTTTTATCCTTGTCGGTCAATGTCTTGAGCAGAGCTTCGAGCCGGTCGGTCCGCGCCTCCCACTGGGCGCGCTGCTCGGCCATCCAATCCATCGTCGCGGCAAACATCTCGGGCCTCGCAGTGCACATCCGGGTGCGTCCGGTCTTTTCGGTGGAAATCAGTTCGGCATCTTCCAGCACCCGCAAATGCCGCATCACAGTTGGCAGCGCCAAACCGGTCGGTCGCGCCAGTTCCGACACCGGCACCGCCCCCTGCCCCAGCCGCCCCAGCATCGCGCGGCGCGTTGGATCGGAAAGGGCCTGAAAGATCAGCGACAGGTTGGGATCATGTTTAGCCATATCACTAAGTAACACCTTGGCGGCCTCAAGGAAAGCCCAAAATCAATCGATTGTCGCCCTGGCGTTGAACCTGTATCGCCCCAGCCAAGGCAATGCACATGCAGCAATTTCTTGCGGGCGGGCAGAATTCGGTATCTCATGACCCAAAACTCGTTGTCCCCGGAGGAATGATGTCCCAAAGAGCTATGCGTGCCGGTCTGCAAGTGGATCAGATCCTCGTCGATTTCATCGAAACCCGCGCCCTTCCGGGCACCGGCGTCTCCGAGGATCAGTTCTGGACCGGGTTCTCTGACCTCGTGCATGACTTCGCGCCGCGCAACCGCAAGCTGCTTGCCAAGCGCGAACAGATCCAGGGCTGGATTGACGACTGGCACCGGATCCGGCGGACCGAACCGCTGGATCATCTCGCTTATGACCAGTTCCTGCGCCGCATCGCCTACCGCCTGCCCGAGGGCGAGGCTTTCCAGATCGAAACCACCAATGTCGACCCTGAAATAGCCAGCATCCCCGGCCCGCAACTGGTGGTGCCTATCACCAACGCCCGCTATGTGCTGAACGCCGCCAATGCCCGCTGGGGCAGCCTGTACGACGCGCTTTACGGCACCGACGCCATGGGCAAGGCGCAGCCCGGCGGCTATGACCGCGGCCACGGTGCCCGAGTCGTGGCGCGCGCAAGGGTGTTTCTGGATGAGGCCTTCCCGATTGCCGGCACCAGCCACGCCGACGTGCGGCGCTATCATGTGGAGAATGGCGCGCTGCTGATGGACGGTATGCCCCTGATGCAACCCAATAAATTCGCCGGCTATCAGGGCGATCCGACCGCGCCCTCGGCGGTGGTGCTGGTCAACAACGGCTTGCATGTCGAACTGGTGTTCGACCGCAACCACATGATCGGCAGCAAGGATCAGGCCGGCCTCGCCGATGTGGTGCTGGAATCCGCCGTGTCGGCCATTCTGGACTGCGAGGATTCGGTCGCCTGCGTCGATGCCGAGGACAAGGTCGCCGCCTACACCAACTGGCTTGGCGTGATGCAGGGCGATCTGACGGCTGATTTCGACAAGGGCGGCAAGCGGATGACCCGGGCGTTGAACGCCGACCGCGACTTCACGGCCCCCGATGGGCGCAGCCTGACCCTGAAGGGCCGCGCGCTGCTCTGGGTCCGCAATGTCGGCCATCTGATGACCAACACCGCCGTGTTGGACCGGGCGGGCGATGAGGTCTACGAAGGACTGATGGACGCCATGGTGACCATTCTGATCGCCATGCATGACCTTAAGAAAACCTCGGGCCTGCGCAACTCGCATCACGGATCGATCTACATCGTGAAGCCCAAGATGCACGGGCCGGAGGAGGTCGCCTTTGCCGACCACATCTTTGCCCGGGTCGAGGATATCCTGGGTCTGCCGCGCGATACCGTCAAGATCGGCGTGATGGATGAAGAGCGCCGCACTTCGGTCAACCTCAAGGAATGCATCCGCGCCGCGAAATCCCGGGTCGCCTTCATCAACACCGGCTTTCTTGACCGGACCGGGGATGAGATTCACACCTCGATCGAAGCCGGGCCGTTCAGCCGCAAGGACTTCATCAAGCGCAAGCCGTGGATCGCTGCATATGAAACACAGAATGTCGACATCGGCCTGGAATGCGGGCTGTCGGGGCGGGCGCAGATCGGCAAGGGGATGTGGGCCGCACCGGACCTGATGGCGGCGATGCTGGAGCAGAAGGTCGAACACCCCAAGGCCGGGGCCAATTGCGCCTGGGTCCCCTCGCCCACCGCCGCGATCCTGCACGCCTTGCATTACCACAAGATCGACGTGTTTGCCGTGCAGCGCCGCTTGGCTGCGGGCGGTCGCCGGGCGTTTGTAGAGACTGTGCTTGAAATCCCACTCGCCTCCTACCGCCGCTGGAATGTCGATCAGATCCTGCGGGAGGTCGAGAACAACGCGCAAGGCATTCTGGGCTATGTCGTGCGGTGGATTGACCAGGGTGTCGGCTGTTCAAAGGTGCCGGATCTGCACGATGTCGGGTTGATGGAAGATCGCGCGACCTGCCGGATTTCTTCGCAACACATCGCGAACTGGTTGCTGCACGAGGTGGTCAGCGCGGATCAGGTCGATGCCTGCTTGCGGAAGATGGCGGTTCTGGTTGATGCGCAGAATGCTGGTGATGCGCTTTACCAGCCGATGGCGCCGGATTTCGATGGCATTGCTTTCGCCGCCGCCCGGGATCTGGTGTTCAAGGGCCGCGTTCAGCCGTCAGGTTATACCGAGCCGATCCTGCATGCCCGGCGCCTGCAGCGCAAGGCGGCGAACCATTAAGGCGCGTGTCCGGATCTGGGCATTTTACGCAATCTTTTTAAATCAATAGGTTAATCTCGCGAAATTGACCCGCCGGTAGCTTTTGCCCTTCAGCCGATGTCCAACGCGATCGCATGGGCCCGCTGGTTGATGTCGCCCAACGCCGCCTGGACCGCCCGGTGCCGTGCCACGCGACCCATCGCGGCAAGGGCATCCGCCCGGATCCGGATTGCGAAGTGGCTTTCGCCCGTGCCGTCATCGCCGGAATGCCCGGCATGGCGGTGGCTTTCATTGATCACGACCAGCTCGCTGGGCGAAAAGGCGCGTGTCAAGCGGTCTTCAATCTCTTGTGCCAATTTCATTTTTGCCTGAACCCCTTCTATCTTTCGTCAGAACGACTAAACTCATGGCCCCGAGTCGGAAAGGCCGCTTTATGACCAAACCACCGCCCTTTGAGTTCGATATCCGCGTTTCATCGGACAAGGCGAAGCGCAAGACTGTCCGTCGGGGCATGTCTGGGGCATTCGATACATCGACCAAGGCCTGCGACTATCCGGGCTGCAAGGAGAAGGGTGCCTACCGCGCCCCGAAGTCACCGGATCATCTGGACGAGTTCTTCTGGTTTTGCCGCGACCATGTGCGTGAGTACAACTTGAAGTGGAATTTCTTCGGCGCGGCAACCGATGAGGAATTCCAGAAGCTGCTGGAGAAAGACCGGCTGTGGGAACGTGAAACCAAACCGTTCTCGCGCAAGGATGACGGCCGGGCCTGGGCGCGGCTTGGTGTCAATGACCCGATGGAACTGCTCGGCGAGAAGGCGACGCAAAGTCCTGGCAAGCCGGTGAATAATTCGACGCGCAAACTACCAGCGCCAGAGCGCAAAGCTGTGGAAATCCTCGATGCCCGTGACAGCTGGACTAAGACCGAAATCCGCAAGCAATACAAAAGCCTGGTCAAGGATCTTCATCCGGACATGAACGGTGGCGACCGATCCGACGAGGAGCGATTGCAAGAGGTGGTCTGGGCCTGGGACCAGATCAAGGACAGCCGCTACTTCAAGGAATAGCCGGCAAATTCCGGGCAGCGGTACAACACTGCGGCCCCTCCCACGCCGCTCCCGCAGAAGCGGGAGCCTCGAAGATTGCCACCCACCACAAACATCGCGCCCTAGAACAGGTCCAGGGTGACCGAGAGTGGTCAGCGCTGCCGGCGGATGAAATCATATTTCAATAGCCACATCAGCACGCGGTCGACATACATTTCCTGCAGACCGGTGGTCGCGACGATCGACGCGACCTCGGCCCCGCTGGCCCCGGCCGCCTTGACTGCTGCCAGGACTTGCTCGATCTGGGTTTCGCCCGCAAACATCCGGTTCAGCGCCGTGTAATTCCGCAGCGCCAGCATATCGTGCAGATCGGGCCGGGTGCCCTGATCATTGGCCACAAACCGCTCCGCCGACGGGTTGGCCGTTTCGGACGGATAAGAGGCGAACAGCAGCCCGGGCGACGGGGCCACGGGCAGCAGATGACCCGGAATGCGTTGCGTCCGGGCAGCCCCGGCGACACGACGCTCGTCCTGCTCGCCCCACAGCGCCTGAAACTGCGGGATCACGGCGGACCAGTCGTAGTGTTGCCGGACTCGCGCCAATGCCGCCTGACCCATCCGCTGGCGCAGGTCGGGATTGGTCGCAAGGTTGACGATCCGCGCCGTCATCTCTGCCATGTCAATCTCGGTCAGCGCTGAAACTGCGGCGCAATACTGGACATAATCGTCAATGCCGCCCTGCAGGCGCATGGATTCATTGGCAAGATGCAAGGGCCCCAGGGCGCGGGTGCGAACGCGGAAACCGACATCGGCGGTAATGGTGTCCTTCATGCCGTCCCAGTCCGAGGCCAGCACCGGCAGGCCGGCCGCCATGCCCTCCAGCGGCGCGAGCCCGAAGGTCTCCTGAATGTTGTCGATCATGAACAGAAACACGTCGGCACCGGACAGGGTGGCCTTGCGGTCCTCGGCATTCGCACCGTCGAGCAGCAGAAAGCCGACATCGGGCATCAGCCGGGCGGCACCGTCCTCGAACACCGCCTTGGCATAGGGATGGCGGAAGATGCCGCAGAACACGATGTGGAGCTTTTGCCCCGGTTTCATGGCTTGCTGCGCCTGCTGCATGGCGATGTAGATCGGCAGCGGATCGAATTTCTCATGCGGGGTCAGGCGGGCGATGGTGCAGAACACCACGTCATCCGGCCCGCAGCCCAGCCGCGCCCGCAGGTTGGCACGTGCCACCTCATCCCTTGCGAAATCGTCGACTTGGATGCCGAGGGGGATCACCGGCAGCATCGGACGCGGCGGCGGCTTGGCACCAAAGCGCATCTTGATATGTTCGTCGATCACGTCCATCTGGCGGCTGACCGAGGCCGCGACGGTGCGCGAGGTGCAGATCACCGCGTCCCAATCCATCACCGGGGCCATGCGGATGTCGAAAAACCCCTGCATGATCCCCATGGTCGAGGTGGTGTGGGTGACGCCGGTGATGCTCCAGGCACCGCTGCCGCTGTCAGCGCGGCGCCAAGCCTCGGAGGCGATGTTGGCGGCGGGATAGTACAGGTTGGTCACCGGCGCGATCTTGCCGGGGCGCAGCAGGCCAACGGACCGCAACGGTTTGTCGACGCCGAGCGTGGCGGCCAGACTGCGGACCTCTTCCGCCTCGGCTGTGTTCTTGGCCAGGATGACAAATTCATCGACATCGGCATGGCGCAAAAAGCCTTTCAGGAAGGACTCGCCCGCCACCCGGCGGCCGTTGATGCCCTTGTCATCCGGCCGGTAACCGTCCGAGGCGTAGAAAATGGCAGAATTCGCGGCGGTCATTTCGCCTCCATCCACAGCCAGGGCGTCGGGCCTGTGCGCCATTCCCACAGCGCGATCAACCGGTCGATGTCGGACATTTCCTCCATCCAGTCCGGCAAGCTGGGGTCGAGATGACGGGCAAGGCGGGTGATCTGGTGGGTGGCGGCAAAGCGGCTGGCCACCAGGTCGGACAGGCCGCGTTGCAGGGTGTCATGGCATTCAACCAGAATGTCGGCATGGCGCAGTCCCGGGGCGGCGGCGGGGTCCAGAAGATCAGCCTCAGCCCCCTCGATATCGCAGACGATGACGGTGGGCTGATCGGCGCATTGGGCGAAGTCGGCGTGGTCCATCCGGCCGCCGACCTCGACCTGCACTGCATTGCGGGCGGCAAGCTCGCGGCAACGCCTCTGGGCGGTGGGGTTCTGATCACGGGCGAGGATGCGGGACGCGGGCATCCGCCGGGCCAGACCGACCGCGTAATAGCCCTCGGCACAGCCGATGTCGATGACCAAGGGATAGGCGCGGGCGATGATGGTCTCGATCACCGGATGCAGGCTGGCCTCATAAATGCCAAGCAAGCGCGCGGCAAAAGCACCTTCGGTGGCGGGCAATCCGTAATCCATACCCTTGAAGGGCCCGGACAGCACCCGCCTGCCAGAACGCTTGGCCAGCGTCGCGCCCATCAGTTCCGACCGCCATTTCGCCAGATAGCGCAGGGCCCGGGCCAGGTGGACCGGGTCAGGATCGAGGGCCGCGATCTGGCGCAGATGTTCGGTCGCGGCCTGGGTCAATCTTGAGGGCGGCAAATCAGGCTCCGGGAAGGGTCCGTCAGCAGTAGCCGCGCCGTGCCACCCTGTCTACACCGATCCGCAACCCCTCAGCCGGCCGCGAATTTCAGCGCCACGCCGTTCATGCAATAGCGCAGGCCGGTGGGGGCCGGGCCATCGGTGAACACATGGCCGAGATGGCTGCCACAGCGGCGGCAATGCACCTCGGTCCGGCTGCCATCGGGGTCGGTTGCGGTCAGAACGGCCCCCTTGATCGGCTGCCAGAACGACGGCCAGCCGGTGTGGCTGTCAAATTTGGTCTCAGAGGAATAGACCGGCAGATCGCAGCCCGCACACAGGAAGGTCCCCTTGCGATGTTCGTCGTTCAACGGGCTCGTAAAGGCGCGCTCGGTGCCGGCCTGGCGCAGCACGTTAAACTGCGCATCGGT
This sequence comes from bacterium, assembly GCA_039932095.1. GTDB lineage: Bacteria > Pseudomonadota > Alphaproteobacteria > Rhodobacterales > Rhodobacteraceae > Stagnihabitans. The sequence continues at coordinate 15,963 of JBDTQR010000040.1, forward strand.
CAACATCGCATGCCATTCGGCATCGGTGTGGGTGACTTCAAACCCCGCCGCAAAGGCGGGACGGACGAACAGATAGGCGGGCAAAAGAGCGAGGAGGCTGCGGCGTTGCATGATATGTCCTGTCAAATGATGTGACAGAGTAACGCAGGTCGCCGGGTTTTGGACGCAAGGTTTCGCGGTCTCACGCAATTGCGAAGCGGCGTGATCGCCGTCGGGCCCCGAGGTCGAAGAAATTCAGCAGGGTCGACAGCGCCGCCACCTGAAGATGACATGCAGTTCGTTCCCCATCATGACGGCCAGTCCCGCCAGCCCCGATTGCAGTGTCTTGTTGGGCCAGCACCGGGTTACCCCGCAGGGTCGTTTCCGGGTTGAAACTGTCGGCCCGACCCCTTGCAGCCTGCGCCGATATGCTCCAAACAGGGGCGGCAATTCGGGTCCGGTGGCTATGTCGCGGGCCTGCCCTGGATGGACTGGACCCTTCGCATGCTCGACACCGTCGCAAGACCCACGGAAGAAATCTCGGTCCGCGAGGTTTTCGGCATTGATACCGACATGAAGATCAAGGGCTTTGCCGAGGTGACCGACCGGGTACCGGCCATCGACCCGACCTACAAGTTCGATCCCGACACGACCTTGGCGATCCTCGCCGGCTATGCCTATAACCGCCGGGTAATGATCCAGGGCTATCACGGCACCGGCAAATCAACTCATATCGAGCAGGTCGGCGCCAGGTTGAACTGGCCGACAGTGCGGGTGAACCTCGATTCGCACATCAGCCGGATCGACCTGATCGGCAAGGACGCCATCAAGCTGCGCGACGGCAAGCAGGTGACCGAATTCCACGAGGGCATCCTGCCCTGGGCCCTGCGCAACCCGGTCGCCATCGTGTTCGACGAATATGACGCAGGGCGGCCGGACGTGATGTTCGTCATTCAGCGCGTGCTGGAGCATGACGGCAAGTTGACGTTGCTCGATCAGAACGAAATCATTACCCCGCATCCGTCGTTCCGGCTGTTCGCCACGTCCAACACGGTGGGTCTGGGCGATACGACGGGCCTCTATCACGGTGTACAGCAGATCAACCAGGCCCAGATGGACCGCTGGTCGCTGGTCGCCACGCTGAATTACCTCAGCCATGACGCCGAGGCCGCGATCATTCTGGCCAAGAGCCCGCATTATAACACCGACAAGGGACGCAAGACCATTGGTCAAATGGTGACCGTCGCCGACCTGACCCGCACCGCCTTTACCAATGGCGACCTGTCGACGGTGATGAGTCCGCGCACCGTGCTGAACTGGGCACAGAACGCCGAGATTTTCCGCAACGTCGGCTACGCCTTCCGCCTGACCTTCCTCAACAAATGCGATGAGCTGGAGCGTCAGACCGTGGCCGAATTCTACCAGCGCTGCTTTGGTGAGGAACTGCCGGAAAGTGCGGCAAGTATGGCGATGAAGTGATCCGTCACGCGGCGATTTTCCGGCTGAAACATGCGCCGGGTTCGGCCGAGGAGGCCGACTTTCTGCGCGCCCTGTCGGGTCTTGCCGCGCTTCCCGGTGTCGAGACGTTCGAAATCGCCCGCGAAGTCAGCCTGAAGAACGACTTCGCCTTTGCCGTTTCGATGAATTTCGCGGATCAGGCAGCCTATGATGGCTACAACAATCACCCGCAACATGTGGCGTTTGTTCAAGGCTACTGGCTGCCTGAAGTTGCCGAGTTCATGGAACATGACACGGTGGCACTCAGCGGATTCTGACGGCGGGGGTGGCATGGCCAGGGCAATGCATATCGGTCTGATCGGCGGCATCGGCCCGGCGGCCACGGTGGTTTATTACCAGCGACTGTGTGCGGCAATGCGGGCGCGGGGGGCGCGGCTGGAGCTGACCGTCGTTCAGGCCGATATCCATGAATTGATCGCCAACAACCTCGCCGACCGGCGCGACGATCAAGCGCGGATCTATGCCGGGTTGATCGAGCGGCTTCGGGCGGCAGGGGCCGAATGTGCCGCGATCACCTCGCTGGGTGGGCATTTCTGCTTTGCCGAGACTGCGGCGCTGTCCGCGCTGCCGCTGGTCAGCGCCGTTGCCCCCTTGGACGATTACTTTGCGACCGAGGGTATCGGGTCTGTCGGGCTGCTGGGCACAAGGGTCGTGATGCGGACCCGGCTTTTTGGCCAATTGGTCAAGACCAGAGCGGTGGTGCTTGACGACCAGATCGACCCGTTGGGCCAGACCTATCAGGATGTCGCCGTTGCCGGGGTGTGTACGGACGCCGCGCAGAAAATATTCTTCGACGCCGGGCGCGACATGACCCGTCAGGGGGCCGAGGCGGTGGTGTTGGCGGGAACAGACCTGAACCTCGCATTCGATGGTCAGGATCCCGGCTTCCGGGTGGTGGACGCGCTTGATGTGCATGTGGAGCTGCTGGCGGATCTGGCAAGCGGGCGGCGCGACCTGTGACTTGACCGCCCGGACTTCACCCCCCCCCCCGGTACCCATGGCGTCGGCACGGCAAGACATGCGGTGACGAACCCGGTCCGCCGGTTTTCGAATTCCCCTTTCGCCGCACCTCCTGTATGAGCGCAACAAGCGTTCATCGTGGGAGAGAGTTGCGATGCTGAAGGCCAAGCTGGGGATTTCCCCGATCTGCTGGTGGAATGACGATCTGGTGGAATTGTCCGATGATGTAAGTCTTGACGAGTGCCTGCGTCAGGCCGCTCAGGCCGGCTATACCGGCATGGAAACCGGCCGCCGTTTCCCGATGACCATGGCGGAACTCGGCCCCGTTCTGGACAAGCACGGCATGTCGGTCTGTGGCGGCTGGTTTTCCGGCACCATTCTGGACGGCGACATCTCGGCCAACAAGGACCGCATCCGCGCCCAGATGGACCTGTTCATTGCCGCCAAAGCGCCCTGCATCGTTTACGGCGAAGTGGCGCGGTCAATTCAGGGCGACCGGTCGAAGCCCCTGGCAACCAAGCCGAAATTGTCTGAAGCTGAAATCAAGGTCTACGCCCGCAACATGACTGCGTTCGGCGAATGGTGCGCCGATCAGGGCATGCCGCTGTCCTACCATCACCACATGGCGGCCGCGATCGAGACCGAGGCAGAGTTGGACCTGTTCATGAAACACTCCGGCGCGGGTATTCCCCTGCTGTTTGATGCCGGTCACATGGCGATGGCGGGCGGCGATGTGCTCAGGGTGATCGACAATCACCATGCCCGTATTACCCATGTGCACACCAAGGACGTGCGGATGGACGTGATCAACGCCCTGGACCGCAGCAGCGAAAGCTTCCTTGACGCGGTGATGAAGGGCGCTTTCACCGTGCCCGGCGATGGCTCGCTGGACTTTGAGGCCATTGTCAAGCGCTGTGCCTCGTATGGCTATGAGGGCTGGTTCGTGGTTGAAGCCGAGCAGGACCCCAAGAAAGCACCGCCGTTGGAATGGTCGACCAAGGGCAATCAGGAACTGCACCGCGTGATGGAATTGGCTGGATATCAGGTGGTTGCATGAACCGGATGGACGGCAAAGTCTGCTTCATAGCAGGCGCGACTCAGGGTCTCGGTGCCGCCATTGCCCATCGTCTTGCCGCCGCTGGTGCTGCCGGGGTGGTGATCACCGGGCGCAACATGAAGCGGGGCGCGGAAGTGTCCCGCTCGATCCGTGATGCCAACGGTATCCCGACACATTTTCTGCGCGCGGATTTCACCCGGGTGGAAGACTGCCGCCACGCCATTGCCGAGACCGACCGGATGTTCGGCCGCATCGATGTGCTAGTCAATGCCGGGGCCCTGACGGATCGCGGCACCATCCTTGACACCTCGCCGGAACTGTTCGACCGGATGTTTGCGACCAATGTCAGAGGCCCGTATTTCCTGATGCAAGAGAGCATCAAACTGATGATCCGCGACGGAAATCCGGGGGCTATCTGCAACATCGGCTCGATCTCGGCGTTGTCGGGCCAGCCCTTCATTAACGCCTATTGCGCCTCCAAGGGGGCGCTGACCACGCTGACCGCCAACACTGCCTTTTCGGTGATGGGCAACCGGATCCGGGTCAACCAGCTGAACATCGGCTGGATGGCGACCGACCACGAGCGTGACATCCAGATCGGTGCAACCGGCGATCCCGACTGGGAGGCCAAGGCCGCCCAATGGCTGCCGTTCGGCCGTCTGGTCGACCCGGAAGAGGCGGCGCGGGCGGTGAATTTTCTGGTGTCCGACGATGCCGGGCTGATGACCGGGGCCATCGTGAACTTTGATCAATCGGTCTGGGGCGCGGTGGCCGGCGGCATGCCGGTGCCGAACGGGCCGATGCAGCTCTGACCCCCGCATTGGGAATAAACATCATTTTCAATCATTTGCCCTGCGCTGTCTGCCAGCGGCGTCGGTTTGCCGCCGGTTTCCCGCTGACAGGCCAAAATAATCGTGGTCCGACAAATCCAAAGCGATTGGGGTGGTTGCGGACCCGGCAAAGAACGATATTGTGAGCCGCGATTGACGGTTTGGGGGGCTCGGCCACATGTATATCGGACTTGATCTCGGGACCTCCGGGCTGAAAGCCATCCTGATTGATGACAAGCAGCGCATTGTCGCCGAGGCCACCGCGCCCCTGACCGTGCAGCGCCCGCATGAGGGATGGTCCGAACAGATCCCCGCCGACTGGATCACCGCGTGTGAGGCGGTGCTGAGCCAACTGGCCGCCAAGGGTCTGGGCGCGGTCAAAGGCATCGGGCTTTCAGGCCATATGCATGGCGCAACCCTGATTGACAGCGCTGACCAGGTGCTGCGCCCCTGCATCCTGTGGAACGACACCCGCAGCCATGCCGAGGCCGCCGCGCTTGACGCCAACCCGATCTTCCGCGCCCTGACCGGCAATATCGTGTTTCCCGGCTTCACCGCCCCGAAACTCGACTGGATCCGCAAGCATGAGCCGGAAAACTGGGCGAAGGTCGCCAAGGTTCTGCTGCCCAAGGACTACCTGCGCCTGTGGCTGACCGGCGAGCATGTCGCCGAAATGTCGGACGCGGCGGGCACCGCATGGCTAAATACCGGCAAGCGCGATTGGTCCGACGAATTGCTGGCTGCGACCGGATTGACGCGGTCCCAGATGCCACGATTGGTGGAAGGATCTGACGTGTCGGGCAAGGTTCGTCCCGACCTTGCTGCCAAATTCGGTCTGACGCAGGGCGTGGTCGTCGCGGGGGGTGCTGGCGACAATGCCGCTGCTGGCATTGGTGTCGGGGTGGTCAAGGCGGGGCAAGCGTTTGTCTCGCTGGGCACCTCGGGCGTGCTGTTCGCCGCCAACGACGGCTATCAGCCTGACCCGGACACCGCTGTACACACGTTCTGCCACGCCCTGCCCGCGACCTGGCACCAGATGGGGGTAATCCTTGCCGCCACCGATGCGCTGAACTGGTATTCCGGGCTGGTCGGTCAGACCGCCGCCACCCTGACCGCCGAACTTGGCCCACTGCGTCCGCCCGGCAAGACCCTGTTCCTGCCCTATCTGGGTGGCGAGCGGACGCCGCTGAACGACGCTGCAATCCGGGGGGCTTTGCTCGGCCTTGAACACACCACCGACCGCGCCGCCGGCGCCCGCGCCGTGCTGGAGGGCGTAACTTTCGCCTTCCGCGAAAGCCGCGACGCCTTGGCCGCGACCGGCACCAGGCTGGAACAGGTTCTGGCCGTCGGCGGTGGCGCCAAGTCGGACTACTGGCTGAAGGCCATCGCCACTGCGCTCGACATCTCCATCTTGGTTCCCGCTGATGGCGACTTTGGTGGCGCCCTCGGGGCAGCCCGCCTTGCCATCATGGCCGCCACCGGCGCCGGGGCCGAGATCGCCACCATGCCGCCTATCGCACGCAGCATCGACCCCGACCGCGCCCTCACCCAAGCCTTCAACGACGGCCACGCCCGCTATGTCGCCGCCCGCACTGCCATTCAGGCCCTTTCAAACTGAGGACACCATGACCGACTTCTTCCAAGGCATTCCCGCCGTCAAATACGAAGGCCCGACCTCGACCAACGAATACGCCTTCAAGCACTACAACCCCGACGAAATGTTGATGGGCAAGCGGATGGAGGACCATCTGCGCTTTGCCGTCGCCTACTGGCATTCGTTCGCTTGGCCGGGTGGTGACCCGTTCGGCGGCCAGACCTTTGAACGTCCTTGGTTCGGCGAGACCATGGCCCTTGCCAAACTCAAGGCCGATGTGGCGTTCGAGATGTTCGATATCTTGAACGCGCCGTTCTACTGCTTCCACGACGCCGATGTCCGTCCTGAGGGCGCGAGCTTCGCGGAAAGCAAGAAGAACCTCGACGAAATCGTTGATTATCTTGCCGAAAAACAATCCACCCACAAAACCAAACTTCTGTGGGGCACCGCCAACATGTTCTCCAATCGCCGCTGGATGAGCGGGGCCGCCACCAACCCCGATCCAGATATCTATGCCTATGCCGCTGCCACCGTGAAGGCCAACATGGACGCGACCCATAAACTGAACGGCGCGAATTACGTGCTGTGGGGCGGCCGTGAAGGCTATGAAACCCTCTTGAACACCGACCTGAAGGCCGAGCGCGACCATGCCGGCCGCTTCCTGCAGCAGGTCGTCGAGTACAAGCACAAGATCGGCTTCAAGGGCACCATTCTGATCGAGCCGAAGCCACAGGAACCGTCCAAGCATCAGTATGACTATGACGTCGCCACGGTCTACGGCTTCCTCGTCCAGTTTGGGCTGGAGAAAGAGGTCAAGTGCAACATCGAAACCGGCCACGCTTTCCTTGCCGGCCATTCTTTCGAACATGAACTGGCGATGGCGACCTCGCTGGGCATCCTCGGCTCGATCGACATGAACCGCAACGACCTGCAATCAGGCTGGGACACCGACCAGTTCCCGAACAACGTGCCGGAAACCGCCGTCGCCTATTACGAGATCCTGCGCAATGGCGGGCTGCACAGCGGTGGCACCAATTTCGACGCCAAGGTCCGCCGCCAGTCGCTTGACCCGACCGATCTGGTGCTGGCCCATGTCGGCGGGATGGACACCTGCGCCCGCGCGCTGAAAGCCGCCGCCGCCCTTTACAACGATGGCAGCCTCGAAAAGGCCCGCGCCGCCCGCTATGCCGGTTGGCAGCGTGATGACGCCAAGGCCCTGCTGACCGGCTCGCTGGAAGACGCCGCCGCTGTGGTAACCGGCAAGGGTCTGAACCCGCAGCCGCAATCCGGCCGTCAGGAGCGGCTGGAAAACCTGTGGAACCGCTTCGTCTGATCCATCACTGATTGCACCCGAGGGCGTTCCGGCCACAGCGCCGGGCCGCCCTCGGAATTGTCACCTGCAGCCCTGCCCTTCAATGGTCCCCGTGCTTCTGAACGTTCACCCCGCGAAGTTGGTGATCACCGCCACGCCGGGTGCCATCGGCCCGTCAAAGGCCCGAAGCTCGGCGGACGCCTGTGACAAGGCCACCGTCCGCGCCACGATCGGCCGGACATCGACCATTCCACGCTCGATCAGGTCCAGCAGCGATGGATAGCGCCAACTCGGCATCCCGCGCGTGCCGTACAAAGCCAACTGTTTCATATAGACCGCGTTCATGTTGATCTGCATTTTCGCGGTGTGCCCCACCGGTAGTCCGACCTGCACATGCCGCCCCATGGGCCGCAAACATTCCAGCGAGCCGTTGGTGGTCACCTCGATCCCCAAAGCCTCCACCGACACATGCGCCCCGCCACCCGTCGCCGCGACAATCCGCGCCGAGACTTCTCCGTCCCGCGCGTCAATCGCCACCTCGGCCCCCAGCGACAGCGCATGGGCCAGCCGCTCGGGCACCACATCGACCACTACAACCCGCGCGCCCAAAGCCCGGCCGATCAGCAACACCGACAGTCCGATCCCACCGGTGCCATGCACGGCCAGCCACTCCCCAGCCTTCAGCGCCGCCCGCCCGGTCAGCGCGTGAAAGGCGGTCGTCACCCGGCAACCCAGCCCGGCCGCCAAGGCAGGCGTCAGACTTTCAGGCAACCGGGCCAGATTATGCGCATGCGGGGCCGAGACATATTCGGCATAGGCCCCGGGCTCGCCAAATCCGGGCACACGCTGCGCCCGGCAGGTGGTGCTCTGACCCGACCGGCATTCAGGGCATTCGCCGCACGACAGGATGAACGGCGCAATCACCCGGTCGCCGATCTGCCAATGGGCCAGCGGCCCGGCCGCCACCACCTCGCCACAATATTCATGACCCGGAATGGCACCTGGTTTCACCTTGGGATGCTCGCCGACCCAGCCATGCCAGTCGCTGCGACAGATCCCGCAGGCCAGTACCCGCAGCACCACCCCGTCGGGTTCGCAGACCGGGTCGGGCACGGTCTCAAGGCTCAGGTCCTGACGATATTCACGGATGACGGCAGCGCGCATGGAGGGCTCCTGAGGTTATGGTGGAGCCAGAACAAATCTTTTTCATCAGATTTGCAAATTTCTTGCGAGAAATTCGGCGCCGGTTACAGCAGTTCCACCCGGTAACTTTCGATCACGGCATTGGCCAGCAGCTTGTCGCACATGCCCTTGACCGCCAGATCCGCAGCAGACGGGTCGGTCTCAGCCAGATCCAGTTCGATCACCTTGCCCTGCCGCACCCCATTGACCCCGCCAAAGCCCAGCGTGCCCAGGGCATGGCGCACCGCCTCGCCCTGCACGTCCAGAACCCCGGCCTTCAGCATCACGGTCACACGGGCTTTCATCGGGCTCTCCTAGTTGATCAGGGTCGGTTTCGGCGCATGGGTGACGTTGGAGGGCAAGACCCCCAGCCGGCGCGCCAGTTCAGTATAGACATCCGCCATCGGTCCCGGTTCAGCGGGGGCCACACCCTCGATGCCAGACCGCAAGTCCCACAGTCGGCAGCTGTCCGGGCTGATCTCATCCACCACGATCAGCCGGGTGAACTCGCCCTCCCAGATACGGCCCACTTCCAACCGGAAATCGGCCAGGCGAATGCCCACGCCCAACATCACGCCCGACAGAAAGTCATTCACCCGCAGGGCAAGCGCCACCACATCGTCCATGTCCTGCTGGCTGGCCCAGCCGAAGGCAAAGATGTGCTCTTCGCTGACCATCGGCGAATTCAGCCGTGGTTCCTTGTAGTAATATTCGACAATCGGCCGCGGCAGTGGCGTCCCCTCGGGAATGCCCAGCCGGCTCGACAATTCCCCGGCGGCAAAGTTCCGCACCACCACCTCCAGCGGGATGATTTCGGCCTCGCGCACCAGTTGTTCGCGCATGTTGATTCGCCGGATGAAATGCGTTGGCACCCCGATCGAGTTCAACCCGGTCATGAAAAACTCGCTCAGCCGGTTGTTCAGCACGCCCTTGCCCTCCGCC
>JBDTQR010000041.1:0-25259 GCA_039932095.1 bacterium
AGGTGGCGCGGGGGATCGAGGTCGGGCAGATCTTCTATTTCGGCACCAAATATTCTGAAAGCATGGGGGCGACGGTGGTGACGCCGGACGGGTCCAAGGTTCCGGTGGAGATGGGGTCGCATGGTATCGGGGTCAGCCGCCTGCTGGGCGCGATCATCGAGGCGTCGCATGATGACAAAGGGATCATCTGGCCAGAGGGTGTCACACCGTTCCCGGTGGGGATCGTCAACCTCAAGCAGGGCGACAGCGGCACGGATGCGGCCTGCGAGGCGATTTACAAGGCACTGACCCTTTGCGGGCTGGAGGCGCTTTATGATGACCGCGATGAACGGGCCGGGGCGAAGTTCGCGACGATGGACCTGATCGGGTTGCCGTGGCGGATCACGGTGGGGCCGCGCGGGTTGGCGAACGGGGTGGTCGAAGTGACCTCACGGCGGACCGGCGTGTCCGAAGAGATGACGGCAGAAGCCGCCGTTGCCCGGATCGCGGCGATTTACGAGGGCATCTGAGGCGGCGGGTCCGAGGCGCGGCGGATGGAACGGGTCGCGGCGGCGCTTTACGCTCTGGACATCGTGCTTTTGCTGACGTTTCAGGTGCTGAACCGGGAATACGGCCTGTTTCGTCATGCGGTCAGTGACTATGGCCTTGGCAAGACGGCGGGGCTTTTTCGCGCCTATATGCTGGCTGGAAGTCTGGCGGCGCCGGTGCTGGCGTGGCAGTTCTGGCATGCTGGCGGGACGGGATATCCGGTGATGATCCCGGTCTATCTGCTGCTGGTGATGGCGGGCCGCATGGCGCTGGGGCTTTATCCCAACGACCTGCGCGGTGCACCGCGGACCCGGTCGGGGCAGGTCCACCATGCCGCCACGCTGATTGCGTTTACCTGCGCCTATATGGCGGTGGCCGAGGCGACGCCGCTGTTGGCGTCCAGCAAAAACGGGCTGTTGCCGGGGGTGTTGATCGGGTTGAAGCATCTGATCAGCCTGGGTTTTATCGCGGCGGTGCTGACGATCTCGCCGCCGCTCAGGCGGTTCTTCGGGTTGGCGGAGCGGCTGTTTCTCTATGCCACGGCGTTCTGGTTTCTCGCAGCCACCCTGACCTTGCCGCCGATCTGAGGGATTGGCCCAGTCCGCCTAATTCCGGCTTTGCGCCGTCTGACGGGTTAGCCAGCCGTCATAGGTGACAACCGGCCCGATCAGCGGCAGGGCGATTTCGACGTGGAAGCGGAAGCGACCCTCCTCCTCCGTCTCATGACTGTCGCCGCGCGGCATCAGGGCCACGGGCAACGGCAGGCCGAGGATGGCCCAGCGGCGGGGGATGATCCTCAATCGCTGGCCGTCGATGACGAGGGCGAGGCCAAAGGCGAAGGGGCCGAAGCGTTCCTCGATCAGATGCTGGTTGCGGCCGGTCCCGGTGGCTTGGGTCGAGACCATCAGGCGGCCAGCGAAATTGCGGGTCCAGGTCTCGGTGCCATCGCGGGCGGTCTGGAACGTGACCGTGACCGACAGGTCGGTGCCGGCCTTGGGAAAGCCGAACAGACCGGCAATCAGGCCGGCTGACGCGGACTTGCCGCGCTGGACATTGGCGCGGCCGGACCATTGGGCCGTTCGGCCGGGTTGGTGCAGGTCCTGCAGGGCGGCAGGAAGGCTGTCGAAGGCGGCTCCGAGGATCTGGCGGTAGACCGGGCCGACAGACGTCTCGCGCCAGCCTGTGGTGATAGCGCGCGACCGGAACAGCGTGTCATAGTCGGCAAGGCTCAGCGCGCCGATGCCAGAGCGGGCACCGGGTGTGGGCGGTTGGCCCGACGCACAGCGCCGGATCAGCGCCGCGATGGCCATCGACGGGATCAGCGGGCCGTCGTCACCTTCTGCCAGCATGTGCCACGACCGGGTCAGGTCTTGATTATCGCGCCGACCCGTGGCCTCGATGAACATGCCGCCCCGGTGATCGCCGTAACGGATGGTGTTCAGGACGCGGTAGCAGAGCGGCGCCAGCGGTTCGAGGCTGGGCAAGTGCAACAGGGCACGCAGGCGGGCGAGGGTGATCAGCAGTCGGTGCAGCGGTTCAGGGACCGGACCGGCGCCCATCCACAGGGTTTGAATGCCTGGCATGGCGGCGGGGACCTCTCGCAGGTCCGGCACATCGACCAAGGAAAACAGCGTGTTGCGCAGCGGCAGCGCGCCGGGCGGGGCCACGGTGTAGCGCATGGTCTCAGCCAGACCGCGCCCGGTGGCAGGCCGGCCGTGGCGGACCAGGGCGACAGGCGCGCCGGCATAGCCGAGCACGGCGCGCAGCACATTCATCCCGATGCCAGCATAGGGCGAGGGGGCGATGCCGCCGGAAACCCCGGTGATCGTCATTGTCCGGGCCATCTCGGACAGGACGGCTGCGGTCAGTACCGGGAAAGACGACACGCCGCTGAGGGCAAAGATCCCGGCCTCTTGCGCCGCCTGGTCGAACTGCCCGATGCCGCTTACGAAATCGGCGCCGTCGGCAAAGTCCATGTAGTTGGTTTTGGCGGCGATGCAGGCCTGCAACACGCCGTAAGGCGCGGGGCCGTAGTCTTGAAACGGCCCGGTGGCGTCGACCACAACATCGGGGCGGTGGTTGGCGAGTGTTTCGGCCATGGCGTTGCGGTCGGCCCGCACCGGTTCGGCGCGGCTGGTGAGGGTGGTACAGAAGGCTTGCGCCTTGCTCAGGTCGCGGCCCGCGATCAGCAGATGCAGATCCTCGCCGTCCAGCAACCGCGCCAGACGGCCGCCGAATACGCCGTAGCCGCCGAGGATCAGGATCTTCATGCGCACCTCCATCGCTGAGCAGGGTCAGAGATTTGTCAGCCAAGGTCAATTGTGGCACTTGGTCCGGGGTGTCTGGCGTCGGCCGCCTGCCCTCGACCCGGTTCCGGCGGACGCATTTGGCCTTTAATCCCGGCGCCGGGACCGATAGGCTGCCGCAGCGCGTCATCCCTGCCCGCTGTTGCATTGCGCGTTGCGCAGGGGGACGCAGATCCTTCAAAGCGCCAGGCAATGCGGTCAAAGGCGCTGCCAATTCAGGAGAGACACATGGACTATCGTCGCTTGGGCAAGTCGGGACTGAAGGTCTCGGAGTTTTCCTATGGGTCTTGGGTGACCTTTGCCAAACAGGTGGATGTGCAGCCTGCCAAGGACATGCTGACGGCCGCCTATGACGCCGGGATCAACTTTTTCGACAATGCCGAGGGGTATGAGCAGGGTCGGTCCGAACTGGTAATGGGGCAGGCGATACAGGAGCTGGGCTGGAGCCGTGACAGCTATATCGTGTCGTCCAAGGTGTTCTGGGGCGGCGGCAAGCCGACGCAAAAGGGTCTTTCGGCCAAGCATGTGACCGAGGCCTGCCATGCCGCGCTGAAGCGGCTGCGGGTTGACTATCTGGACCTGTATTTCTGCCATCGGCCCGATATCGACACTCCGGTCGAGGAGACCGTGCGGGCGATGCACAATCTGATCCAGCAGGGCAAGGTGCTGTATTGGGGCACCTCGGAATGGTCGGGCCAGCGCATCACCGAGGCCCACGCCGTGGCGGCCCGCTGGGGCCTTACGCCACCGACGATGGAACAGCCGCAATACAACCTGTTCGAGCGCCAGAAGGTCGAGGCGGATTATGAGCTGATCTATGACAGTCTGGGGCTTGGCACGACGATCTGGTCGCCGCTGGCCTCGGGTATCCTGACCGGCAAATACAATGACGGCATCCCGCAGGACAGCCGGATGAACCTGCAGGGCTATGAGTGGTTGAAGGACAATCTGGCCAAACCGGAGGGTCAGGCGAAACTGGCCAAGGTCAAGGCCCTTGCGGCCTTGGCCGGCGAGGTGGGACTGCCGATCCATCATCTGGCGCTGTTGTGGTGTCTGGCCAATCCGCGGGTGTCGACGGTCATTCTGGGGGCGTCGCGGGTCTCGCAGCTGACCGACAATCTGGCCGCCTTGGACAACAAGGCCAAGATGACGCCGGATGTGCTGGCGGCGATCGAGGCGATCGTGGGCACCAAACCGGCGCTGGCGCAGAGGTACTGAAGCAGGGGGGCCTTCTGCCCCCCTCGCCTGCGGCTTACCCCCCGAGGATATTTTTGGACAGATGAGGGGGTAGAAGGGCGGCGATCTGGCGGTGGAGTGAGGCGATCACCGTGGCCTGCGGCGCGGCGCAGCCATGGGCGAGCCAGTTTTCGGCGACGGCAAAAATGCCGCCGATCAGGAATGTGAGGTCGGTGTCGCAAGGACGATGGCCGGCGCGGGCGAGATCGCGTTCCAGCAGGTCGGCGGTCATGGCGCGAAAGCGGTTCATGATGGAATGGCCGGCGGGTGAGCCTTGCAGGCGGCGGCGCAGGGTCTGCGACTGGCCAAGGTGGTCGATCAGCCAGCTGATCGTCGGCAGCATGGCGTTTGGGTCCATGGTTTGGGCCAATTGTTCGATTTCCGAAATATTAGTGGTGAAGCCGCTTTCCAGAAGATCCTGTTTTGTTGCAAAATGCGCATAGAACGTCGACCGGGTGACCTCTGCCCTCTGGCAGATCATCTGGACATTGATCGCATTCCAGTCGTGATCCTGCAGCAGGGCGAACAGGGCCTGCCACAGGGCGCGGCGCGAGCGTTGGGCGCGGCGGTCGGACAGATCAGGGGTCGGATGTAGGGTATCGGGCATCACGGGACTCTGTGTCGTGGAGTTATCGGACATCTGTTGGATAACAGACAGGTGTTTCATAACGGAGTTTGACATGCCTGGACATACCGAAACGATCATCCGCCGGATTGTGCGCTGGGGGTTGTACCCGGCCTCTTGGGCGGCGCTGCTGTTTGGCTTTCACCGCATCCTTGGCTGGGGCGAGGACCCGCGCACGGTCTGGGCGCAGACCACCGGGTTGATGCTGCCGGTGTTTCTGGTGATCGAGTTCCTGCTGCCTTATGAAAGACGCTGGTCGATGACCTGGGCGTCGTTTGTGGCAGATCTGAAATTTGTGCTGTTCAATGCCGGGTCGGTGGCTGCGATATCGGCGGCTCTGGCGTGGGTCACCATCAACACGGCTGGCGATCATCCGGGGCCGGCGACGGGTTGGCCGGTCTGTGTGCAGGTGGTCGCGGCGTTGTTGGTGTTCGAGGCGATCAACTACACTTTGCACCGATCGATGCATCAGATGGGTGGACCGCTGGGGTGGTTTCTGTGGCGATCCCATGCAGCACATCATTTGCCGCCACGGCTCTATCTGGTGATGCACGCGGTGTTTCATCCAGTGAATGCCGTTATCATTCAAGTGTTTGCCATCACACTGCCGATCTGGCTGATGGGTTACACTCCACAGGCGACGGCGATGTTTCTGATGATCAACGGCATGCATGGGCTGATCAGCCATTTCAACGTCGATGTGCGGGCCGGGTGGCTGAACTATGTCTTTGTCGGGACCGAGTTGCACCGCTATCACCATTCGGCGGTGGTGGCGGATGCCGGGAATTTTGGCGCGACGCTGTCGATCCTTGACCAGATCTTCGGGACATTCGTCTATCACCCCGGGGTGCCGCCGCAGGAGCTGGGCGTTGATCCTGCGACGGGTCTGCCGGGCTATGAGCGGTTCGGCGCGGTACTGGCGCTGCCGTTCCACCGCGGCAATCTGTAGCCGCGGATCACCAGTTCGGCGACGGCGAGGTTGAACGGCCAGCACAGGGCCACGATCACATCCATCGCGGCGGGAGAGGGCTGGCCGTAGAGGAGGACAATCAGCAAGATGACCACCGCCTGGGTGCCCGCCCCCATGATCAGGGCATAGGTCCGCAGCATCCAGATGCGATGGCCGGATATGTCGCGATGACGGACGGCCTCGATCGACAGGTACAGGCAGGCGAGGACGGCGGAGCCTACGACCAGACGGGTGGCCTTGAGCGGCAAGGTGGCGGCGGCGGGGTAAAGGACCAGCATCACCAGACCCGAGATGGCGATGGTGGTGCCCCCTGCGACCAACACCCAGCCGAGGCGGCGGTGCAGCGTGGGGAAGCGGCGGCGCAGGCCGGGGTGGAGTTGCAGCGGGGCGATCAGGGCAAAGCTGGCACCGGTCATTGCGTGCAGGAAGTGGCTGACCGGGTGGGGCGCGAAATGCAGGCTTTCGGTCGGCAGGGTGCCGGTGGGGATCTGGTAGAGCCGCAGCAAGGCCACCATGGCGGGGACGGCGGCCAGCAATAGCAACAGAAAGGTCGTGACGCCAGGGCGTTTCATTTGGGCTGTTCCTTGGGAAAGAGGGCTATTCGGTGTACTGGAACACGTCGTCGAGCGGTTTGCCGAAGGCGCGGGCGATCTGGAAGGCCAGTTCGAGCGAGGGCGAATACTTGGCGGCCTCGATCGCCATGATGGTCTGCCTTGTGACGCCGACGCGGGCGGCGAGGTCGGCCTGGGTCATCTCACCGGCGTCAAAGCGGTGACGGCGGATCTGGTTGGTGATGTTATGAGCCATTCAGCGGTTCCGGTAGAGCGCGAGTTTCAACAGGTTGCCGGCGAGGTCGCCAAGCGAAAAGCCGAAGTAAATCAGGGTGAAGGCGACGAAACCTGAAGTGCCGAGGGCAAGCGAGGTCATCGCCGCCAGAAAGCCCGCCACACAGACGATCATCGTGACCCCGAGGCCCCAGAGTTGGAACTGGCGGTCACGCTCGTCCTTCATGAAGGCTGCGGCCCGCTCTCCGGTGACCACGGCGTAAAGCATGCTGGCGAGGATGGTCAGGACAATTGTGACGATGATCGAGACGGGGATGACCCAGATCACGGTGCGGGCCCAGATTTGCAGGCCGTCGGGGGCAAGGCTGGTGCCGTTGTGGAACATGATCCAGATCTGGCGGTAGAACCAGGCGTTGACGATCAGGCTGCTGATCAGGGCGACCCAGGTGTTGCGTTCTTCGGAGTTCATGATGCCTCGACTCAGTGTCAGGTTTGTTTGGCTTGATGTAATCCATACCATACACCGTGTCAAAGATTCTTTACATGCGAATTGGCCGTTGACCTTGGGGCGATTGCTTGGTCAGGTGGCGGCAAAACGGAGGATTGTCATGGCACAGCGGGCGTTGATCACATGGGGCGGTTGGGACGGGCATGAGCCGGACAAGGTGGCGGCGCTGTTTGCCACCATGCTGCGCGACGCCGGGTTTTCGGTGGAGGTGACGGACACATTGGGCTGCCTTGACGACCCGGCCGCGTTGGCCGACCTGTCGTTGATCGTGCCGGTGTGGACGATGAGCACGATTGCCAAGGAACAATCGCAGAATGTCGCCGACGCCGTTGCCTCGGGTGTCGGGCTGGCGGGCTGTCATGGCGGGATGTGCGACAGCTTTCGCAATGATGTGGTGTGGCAATTCATGACCGGGGCGCAGTGGGTGGCGCATCCGGGCAATGACGGGGTGGCGTACCGGGTGCGCATGGTGTCGGATGATCCGCTGGTCGCCGGTATTGAAGATTTCGACGTCAAATCCGAGCAGTATTATCTGCATGTCGATCCGGCGGTAAAAGTCCATGCCGTGTGCGATTTTCCGGTGTTCGACGGACCGCATGCGGCAAACGGACCGGTGGCGATGCCAGTCGGGTTCACCAAGATGTGGGGCAAGGGGCGGGTCTATTACAATTCGCTGGGCCATCATGCCGATGTGATCGATCATGGGCCGGCCCGGGAGATGATCCGGCGCGGGCTGTTGTGGGCGGCGCGGTAGCGGGGATTTCACATCCCCAATGCTTTGGGGCGAGTGCGCCCCAAAGCAATTCCCCCGCGGGAGATTCATGGACAGCTGAAACGAAATTTTAGATAAATTTAAGGGAGTTAGGCGCGCTGGACGTGGATATTGAACAGCGGGCCGCCGGTCATCATCAGACGCAGCCAGATCGGCAGCAGGCTTTCGGTGCCACGCGCGGCGGTGATGTCGCCGAGATCGACGATATGGACCCAGCCGAGGGATTTTGCGATCTCGGCCACCGTGGCTTTGGCTGCGGCGTCGTTGCCGGCGAGGAACAGGTCATGGGCGCCGCCGATCTGGCCGGGGTTGGCCATGACGGTCGCAGCGATGGTGTTGAAGGCCTTGACGACGCGGGTCTGCGGCAAGGCGGCCTGGATCTGCTCGGCCAGGCTGGTGTGGCCGGTATATTGCGGCAGCAGGGCAGGCGGGAAGCCTTTGGAGTGGTCGAGCGGGTTGGCGACGTCGATCAGGATTTTGCCCGCCAGATTGGCGGCCCCGGCGAGGTGGAGGGCGGCAAGCGACACATCGCCGCTGGTGGCGTTGATGACGATATCCGCCGCGGCGGCCTTGGTCATCGTGGTGACCTCGATACCGGTCCTCGCAGTCCAGACGTCGAGCGGTTCGGCATAGGTCCGTGGTTTGGCGAGGTCCTCGGCGCTTACCTTGCGGATGCCGAGTGTGACCGAATGGCCTTTGGCGTGCAGACCGGCGCCGAGAATTTGACCGACACTGCCGCCACCGATGATTCCGATGTTCATTTGCTGAGTCCCTTGTTATAGACAGACAGGTTCGTCTACTTGATCCTATTCCTACAGACAGGTCTGTCTATGTCAAGCGATTCTGCAGAAGGGCTGTCGGCCCGTGACCGGATCCTGTCGGTGGCGGGGCGATTGTTTTACCAGCACGGCTACCGCGCGATCGGCGTTGACCGGGTGATTGCCGAGGCGGCGGTGGCCAAGGCGACGTTTTACCGGCATTTCCCGTCGAAGGACGATCTGATCGTGGCCTGGATCGCCGAGGCCGAGGCGCAGTCCGCCTTTACGGCTGCGGGGCCGGAGCCGTTGACCGCCTATGCGATGGCAATGATCGATGTGGCGGGGCGGCCGACCTGTCTCGGCTGCACCTATCAGGTCTCGGCGGCGGAGTTTTCGGATCCGGCACATCCGGCGCATCGGGCGGCGTTGGGCGTAAAGGATCGGGTGATTGCGGCGTTGCAGGACCACGCCAGGCAGCAGGGCGTGGCTGATCCGGAGGCGGTGGCGGGCATGGTGTTTCTGCTCTTGGAAGGGGTGTGGGCCGCCAAACGGATGTTCGGACCGGACGCCCCCCTTGCCGGGGCCGGTGAGGCTGTGCGACGGTTGATCAGCACGGGGAGGGTGACATGAGCTTTCAGGCCTATCTGGACAATATTCAGGCCAAGACCGGCAAAAGCCCGGATGATTTCCGGCAGTTGGCCGCCGAAAAGGGCTTTGCGGGGCCGGGCGGCATTGCCAAGGATGTCAAAGCGACCCAGATCACAGACTGGTTGAAGGCCGAATATGACCTGGGCCATGGCCATGCGATGGCGATCGTCGCGCTGCTGAAGGGCAAGAAGGACTAGAGATGCGGCAGATACTGGCAATTCTGGGTGGGGTCGGCGGGGCGGTGGCCCTGTCGCAATTCCCGGAGTTTTCGCAGCAATATCTGCAGCGGCTAGCGGGCAAGGTCGATGCCCTGACCGAGGTTGCGGCGCAGTTTGATGCGACGGCCGAGAAGAACGGGCTGACGCGGGATACCGCACTTTCCGCCATGGCTGGCAGTGCCGTGTTGACCGACCAGCAGGCCGACATGCGGGCAACCCTGGCCCGGCAGGCGCAGTTGAGCGACAATCTGGCGCAGTTGCGTGCGGCCAATCCGCTGGCCCGGCTGACCATGCCGCAGCGCTTTGGCGATGTGGAAACCCTGCAGGCGACCTTTGACGATTACCGGCCGGCGATGCCCGCGACGACTGATGGGGCGATCACGGCGGGCATCGGCTATGTCGCGGGCTGGGGCGTGGTGGCGGTGCTGCTCAGGACGCTCGGGCTTTTGTTCCGCCGACGCCGCCTCCGCTGACGCCTTCGTGGCTTGACGAGGGGCAATGTCCCTCGCATGGTCCGCCGAAACGCCCTTATGGGGTCAGAAAGAGCAGCCATGGCCAGCACCGCCCCGTTCTCGCGTTTCGAATTCATGATCGCCTGGCGCTATCTGCGGGCACGGCGCGCCGAGGGTGGCGTGTCGGTGATGACATGGATCAGCCTGATCGGCATCACGCTGGCGGTCTTTGCGCTGATTGCGACGCTGGCGGTCAGGGCCGGGTTCCGGGCGGAGTTTGTCGATACCATTCTGGGTGCGAATGCCCATGTCACGGTGCTGTCGACCGGGCATGAGGATGAGGCGGGCAATCTGATCCGCGCCTTCCGCGACTATGATGCGATCGAGCAGAAGCTGCTGGCCATACCCGGCGTCACCCGCGCTGCGCCATTGATCAAGGGTCAGGTCATGGTCACCGCCGGTCAGGCCACTACCGGGGCCGAGGTTTACGGCATGCGGATGGAGGATCTGAAGACCATCCCGCGGATCGGGGTCGGCTCAAAGGCGGTCGGCAGCATTGACGACTATGACGCCGGCATCGCGATGGGGTCCCAGATGGCGCGGGAGTTGGGGGTGGTCGTCGGCGACCGGGTACGGCTGATTTCTCCCACGGGCATGCAGACCGCAATGGGGGTCAGTCCGCGCGTCAACGCCTATACCGTTGAATATATCTTCTCGGCCGGTCGCTATGACATCGACAAGACCCGGATCTACATGCCGTTCACCGAGGCGCAAAGCTATTTCAATCAGGACGACTTGGCCGATGAGTTCGAGGTGATGGTCAAGGACCCGGATACGGTGGACGATTACGCTGCGGATTTGTTCGCTGCGGCCGGGCCGGAGGCGATGCTGTGGACATGGCGCGACAGTTCCGGGTCATTTCTGAAGGCGCTGACGGTGGAGGACAACGTGATGTTCATCATCATGTCTATCCTCGTGTTGATCGCCGCGATGAACATCGTTTCGGGCCTGATCATGCTGGTCAAGAACAAGGGGCGCGATATCGGCATCCTGCGGACCATGGGGCTGACCGAGGGGTCGATCCTGCGGATCTTCTTTCTGTGCGGCGCGTTTACCGGGGTGATCGGCACGCTGGCCGGGGTGATCCTCGGCTGTCTGTTCGCCTATTACATCGACCCGATCTTTTCGTTCGTCAATTATTACGCGGGCGGCGGGGTGTGGGATCCATCGATCCGGGGGATTTACAACCTGCCTGCCAAACTGGTGCCCAAGGACGTGTTTTCGGCCGTCGCCCTGTCGCTCGGCCTGTCCTTTGTGGTGACGGTCTTCCCGGCACGGCGGGCCGCCCGGATGAACCCGGTGGAGGCGCTGCGTTATGAGTGACACGCTGGTTCTGGACGGCATCGAAAAGGTGTTTTCGCGTGGCTTGCCGGGTGAAGTGGTCGTCTTGCGCGGTGCGACGCTGACCGTGGCGCGGGGTGAGGTGGTGGCATTGGTGGCACCTTCGGGGGCCGGCAAATCGACATTGTTGCACATCGCCGGGCTTTTGGACACGCCGGACGCCGGGCGGGTGGTGCTGGAGGGCCGCGACATGGGCGGTCTCGGGGACAAGGCGCGGACCGAGGCGCGGCGCGGCGAGGTGGGGTTCATCTATCAGTTCCACCATCTGTTGCCGGAATTTTCGGCGTTGGAGAACATCGTTGTGCCGCAGCGCGCCAATGGCGTGTCGGTGGTTGACGCCGAGGCGCGGGCCCGGCTGTTGCTGGAGCAGGTTGGTGTCGGCGAACGCGCCGATCACCGCCCCGCCGCGATGTCGGGCGGCGAGCAGCAGCGGGTGGCGTTCTGTCGTGCACTGGCCAATGCGCCGCGGCTGTTGCTGGCCGATGAGCCGACGGGAAACCTTGACCCCGAAACCTCGGACCGGGTGTTTGGCGCGTTGATGGATCTGGTGCGCCACACCGGCATGTCGGCGCTGATTGCCACCCATAACATGGAGCTGGCCGCGCGGATGGACCGTGTCGTGCGGCTAAATGCGGGCTTGGTTGTCGCGGCCTGACGGTGCATGATAAGCGACCGGACTGGAGAAACTGATGCGCCTTATTCTGATGCTGTTGCCCTTGTTTGCCTTGATCGCCTGTCTGCCGCCGGGTGTGCCGCCGACGTCGGGTGCCAGCGATTTCGCTGACCTTTGCGCGCCGTGTCATGGCACGACCGGGGTTGGGAACGGGCCGATGGCGGCGGATTTGCCGCGCCGGCCGGCCGATCTGACCGGGCTTTCGGCGCGCAATGGCGGGGAGTTTCCGCTCAAGCGGGTGATGAACAAGATCTGGGGTTATTCGCGCGGCAAGTCGGTGCCCTCGATGATGCCGAAATTCGGGCCGCTGCTGCAAAGCCAGACCGTGCTGGTCGATGTCGGCGACGGGATTCCGACGCCGACGCCAGAGCGGTTGATTGACCTTGCCAACTATCTGGCGACGATCCAGAAATAGGCGTCCAGATCTGGACACTTATTGAAACCCTGTGAAATCAACGGGTTGGGTTTCGAATATTCACCCTCAATTGACCATTGCTGCCAAGGGTTCGGGCGCCAGCTCTGCCTTTCGGCTGCGGAACGGCATCGCCGCGGCGCGGTCTTCCTTCGGCATCAGGATCAGGAAGATCAGCAGGGTCAAGATCGGAAAGCCAACCAGAAACCCCACAAGCACGGTCTTGTGTAACTCTGACAGGCCATTGGCAGAGGCCAGAACATAGCCGACCACTGCGAGCGTGCCGAGGCAGAACAGGGTGAAGAACGCGATGGGGGGAAAGGGGCGCATGGCTACTCCGGTTGTTGTGGAGCCTGCAACTATGGGTTGAACGTGTCAAGGGGTGGGTGATCCCGCCCCACAACCCAAGCACCTTGCGCCGTGCGGCTTCAGGGACGAATACGCCAAAACCAACAAGGCGGGCCAGTGGCCCGCCTTGTCTGTCATGCGCTGCTTTGGATCAATAGATCACGGGCGGGACGTCCGGGCCGCGGCGGGCGCGGCGGTCTTCGTCGGTGTCGGGCTGCCAGCCGTCGGCCTTGTAGACCTCGCGGCGCTGGTCGAGCGCCATGGCGGGCACGCGGTCCAGCGCGGCCTCGACTTCGGACTGGTGGCGCGTCGGGAAGCGGACCGACACCAGTGTGCCACCACGGCGCACGGCTTCAGAATAAACCGGCGCCTCGTCTTCCGCGATGCCAAGGTCTGCGAGCGCACCCACCGCGCCACCGGTCACCGCGCCACCGACCGCACCGGCGGCGGTTGCCGCCAGCCAGCCTGCGGCCACGACCGGGCCGAGGCCCGGAATGGCCAGCATGCCAAGGCCCGCCAGCAAACCGGCACCGCCGCCAACTGCAGCACCAATCCCGGCACCGGTGGCGGTGCCCGAGGTTTCGTCGTCGAGATCGGATTCGTAGACCTCATGATCGGCGCGGATGGCTTCGTTGCCCAGCAGGGAGGCATCCACGCCCATCAGCCCCAGTCCGTTGACGTCGTCAGCAGCACGGCGGGCGTCGGCATAGGTATCGTAGATACGGGTGATAACAGCCATTAAGTTCTCCAGTTCCTGTTCGATTGCGTTGTAGGGTCGACGTCGGTCGCGCCTATTGCGACGAGGTGACGACATTGCCCTTGAAGTCGACGGCGACGGCGACCGAGGCGCCATCCACCATGCCGGTACCGCGCCAGATGCCGTTGTCGTCCTTGGTCAGGTCGGACACATCGGTGACCCCCCAGGCGATGGCGCGATCCTTGGCCTGGCCTTCCGTGAAGCTGTTGGCACCGGTGAACGGCGCTCCGGCTTCCGGCACGGCGCGGGCATAGCTGTTGTCATTGCAGGCGGCGATGAAGTCGTCCTGCGAATAGCCGTCGGCGGCGATCGTCGTGTCGGTGATCCGGGCCTGGGCATAGACTTGCGCGGCCTCGGACTCTGACAGGTGGCCGTTGCCGTCGGCGTCCAGCGTCTTGAACTGGGCGGCGCAATCCATCGCCGTCGTGCCATCCGCCGGGGCGGTGGTCGTCGCGGGCAGCGTTGTGTCGACGGTCGCAGTGCCGGCAGTGCCGGTGGTCGTGGTGTCGGCGGTGCCGGTTGCCGTGGTGTCGGCGGTGCCGGTTGCTGTGGTACCTGCCGTGCCAGTTGCTGTGGTGTCGGCGGTGCCGGTTGCTGTGCCGGTGGTGGTGTCGACCGTGCCGGTTGCAGTGGCGCCGGCGGTCGTATCGGCGGTCTGCGCCACGACCGGAGAGGCCAGCGCCAGAGCAAGCAGACTGACGCCGAGAAGGTTACGATGGTTTGCCATGATGGCTCCTGTTAACATTTAAAGTACGATGGGGGCCAAACACGCATCGGCGCCGGATGGTTCCGGCCCGGCGGAAAAATGCAGGGGAAGCTGGCGGAAATTTGCCGGTGATGTCGGCCGGTGATGTCGGGAGGGGTCGACAGGATCGGCGGCTGACAAGGTGTCAGGCGCCCGAGGGCAATCGGGGTCAGCTCACGATAGGACGCGCCGGGCTAGACGTCGAGTTCTTCAACAAACCGGGCGTTTTCCTGAATATACTGGAACCGCAGTTCGGGTTTCTTGCCCATCAGCCGCTCCACCAGATCGCTGGTGTCGCCGGGTTCATCCTCGTCAATCGACACCCGGATCAGTTTGCGGGTCAGAGGGTTCATCGTGGTGTCTTTCAGGTCCTTGGCGTCCATCTCTCCCAGACCCTTGAAGCGCTGCACGTCGATCTTGCCCTTGCCGCCAAGACCCTTGGCCAGCCAGATTTCCTTTTCCACATCATCGGCGACATAGAGGCGTCTGGCCCCCTGGGTCAGGCGGTAAAGCGGTGGGCAGGCCAGATACAGGTGGCCCTTGTCAATCAGCGGGCGCATCTGGGCGAAGAAGAAGGTCATCAAGAGGCTGGCGATATGGGCGCCGTCGACATCGGCGTCGGTCATGATGATGATCTTGTCATAGCGCAGGTCGTCGACATTGAAGCGGGTGCCCATCGCGACACCCAGAGCCTCACAAATGTCGCGGATTTCGGAATTGTCGTTCAGTTTGGCGGAGGCGGCCCCCAGCACGTTGAGGATCTTGCCCTTGAGGGGCAGCAGGGCCTGGGTTTCGCGGTTGCGGGCGGCTTTGGCGGAACCGCCGGCACTGTCGCCTTCGACGATGAAAAGCTCGGTCCCCTCGCGGTTTTTGGCTGAGCAATCGGTGAGTTTACCGGGCAGGCGCAGCTTCTTGGTGGCGGTCTTGCGCTGGGTTTCCTTTTCCTGACGGCGTTTCAGCCGCTCTTCGGCGCGCAGGATCAGGAAATCGAGGATCGCGCCGGCGGATTTGGTGTCGCCGGCCAGCCAGTTGTCGAAATGGTCGCGCACCGCGCCCTCGACATATTTTGCGGCCTCTTCGGTAGCGAGACGATCCTTGGTCTGGCCGACAAATTGCGGCTCACGAATGAAGACCGAAATCAGGGCGCAACCGCCCGACAGCATGTCCTCGCGGGAGATCTGTTCGGCCTTCTTGTTTTTCACCCTTTCGCCGTAAGCCCGGACGCCGCGCAAAATTGCGTTCCAGAAGCCAGTTTCGTGGGTGCCGCCTTCCGGTGTCGGCACGGTGTTGCAATAGGATTGCAGGAAACCATCGCGGGCCGGGGTCCAGTTTATGGCCCATTCGACGGAGCCGGGGACGCCGAATTTCTCTTGAAAGGTGACTTTGCCGGCGAAGGGACGGTCGGCGTAGGTGGTGGTCTTTTCCAATTGGTCACCGAGGAAATCGGCAAGGCCGCCGGGAAAGTGGAAGGTGGCTTCCATCGGCGTGTCGCCGTCTGCAATGGCGGATTTCCAGCGGATTTCAACACCAGAGAAGATATAGGCCTTGGACCGCACCATGCGCAGCAGGCGGGAAGGGCGGAATTGCTGGTGGCCGAAGATTTGCGGGTCAGGGTGGAAGGTGGTGGTGGTGCCGCGCCGGTTGGCGGTGGGGCCGATCTTGACGATGGGGCCGACGGGTTTGCCGCGCGAAAAATTCTGGGCGTAAAGCTCTCTGTTGCGGGCGACCTCGATATCCATCCGGTCGGACAGGGCGTTGACCACGGAGGACCCGACGCCGTGCAGACCGCCGGAGGTTTCATAGGACTTGCCGTTGAACTTGCCGCCGGAGTGCAGGGTGCACAGGATCACCTCCAGCGCCGATTTGTCGGGGAATTTCGGGTGGGGATCGACCGGAATTCCGCGACCATTGTCGCGGATGGTCAGCGCGCCGTCGGCATGCAGTTCAACCTCGATCCGGTTGGCGTGACCTGCCACCGCCTCATCCATCGAGTTGTCAAGGATTTCGGCGGCGAGGTGGTGGTAGGCGCGTTCGTCGATGCCGCCGATATACATTCCGGGACGCAGGCGCACCGCCTCTAGCGGCTCCAGCACCTCGATTGACGAGGCGTTGTAGTCGTCATCGTTGCCGGAAAGCAGGTCATTGGCCATGGAATGCTCGATTCTTGTTATGCGCATTGGGCAGTCGGTTGGGGTCCTTGCGTCTGGTCGCACAAGATATGGAGAGGAACCGGTCATGTCCAGTCTTGGACACAAGGTCCGTTGCCCTGTCCCGGCGTGAGGCCGTCAGGCCGGTTCGGTCAACCGGGCGGACCACATCGCCTGAAATGCCGGCCGGGCCTGACACCGCTCCAGCCAGGCTTTGACGGCGGGAAACTCCTCCATCAGCGCGACGTTGCCTTGGGCATAGCGAACACATTCGGCCGTGTTGATGTCGGCGGCGGTGAAGCGGTTGCCGACCAGATAGTCCTGCGTCGACAGAAAGGCGTTCAGCCGCCGGAAGGGCCGGCGCAGCTTTTCGGCGGCAACCGCGATCAGCGCGGCGCCCTCGGGCGTTTTGTCGCGGCCCTCGGCGATGGGGTAGAACATCTCAAGCGCCGGGGTCTCGACCGAGGTCACCGCAAAGAGTGCCCATTGTTCCATCTGCGCGGTCTCGATGTCGGACTGCGGCCCGAGCGGGCCGCCGTATTTGCGGGCCAGATACAGCGTGATCGCGAGGCTTTCAGTCAACACCACATCGCCGTCCTGCAAGGCCGGGATCTGGCCCTGCGGATTGACGGCAAGATAGTCGGGCGAGGCCGTGGTCAGACCGGTCCAACCCGCGTTGTTGCCGGTCAGGCGGTAGGCCTGCAGCACGGGAACCTGGGTAAAGGCCGTGGCGGTCTCGTGCAAAACCCACAGCGGACGGGTCGCGCGGGAACGGGAGACGCCGTAAAGGGTGATCATGTCCGGGCCTTTCCTGGGGGGCAGTGGAACGGCGGGAGAATGCTGATTTGGCGGGCGGAATGCAAGGGGAGGCACCGGGCCGTAGGTGAGAGAACGGGTGTGGGAAAAATGCGATTCATTTGCGCCTATTTTTCAGGCGATCTCTTGTAGGCGGCGGGGTGAATAGGTAGGACAGCCGACATCATGACCCAAAGCTACACGTCCCATGCCCGCGCTCTTTTGACGTTGGGATTGCCGATTGTCGGTTCGCATCTGGCGCAAATGGCGCTGCATGTCTCCGACACCATTCTGCTGGGGCGCTATTCGGTCGATGCGCTGGCCGCCGTGGTGATCGGCGGGACCAGTTTCTTTGTGATCTTCATCTTCGGGTCGGGTTTTGCCCAGGCCGTGATGCCGCTGGTCGCCTCGGCTGTCGGTCGCGGCGATGAGGTCGAGGTGCGGCGGGCGGCCCGGATGGGAATGTGGCTGTCGTTCGGCTTTGGCGTGCTGACCTATCCGTTGTTCTGGACCTCACAGCGCTGGTTGCTGGCGATGGGGCAGAACGGCGAAGTGGCGACGCTGGGTCAGGATTTTCTGCGGATCGCTGGTTGGGGGATGATCCCGGCGCTGCTGGTGATGGCGCTGAAGGCCTATCTGAGCGCACTGGGTCGGACCCAGGTGGTGCTGTGGGTGACGGTCGGGGCGGTCGGGGTGAATTTTGCCGTGGCCTATCCGCTGATCTTTGGTCTGTGGGGCGCGCCGGAGATGGGGGTGCGCGGTGCGGCGATTGCCTCGCTGACAGTGCAGATCGGAACCTTTGTGGCGCTGGCCTGCTATGCCGGTTGGCTGCCGGAGTTGCGGCAATATCAGTTGTTTCACCGGTTCTGGCGGCCGGATTGGCAAGCTTTGGCGCAGGTGTTTCGGCTGGGCTGGCCGATTGGCGTGACCGGGCTGGCGGAAAGCGGTTTGTTTTCAGCCTGTTCGCTGATGATGGGCTGGATTGGCACGATCGAGCTTGCCTCGCATGGGATCGCGATGGAAGTGGCGGCGCTGGCGTTCATGGTGCATCTGGGCCTGTCCAACGCCTCTACCGTCCGGACCGGACGGGCCGAAGGTGCCGGCGATGTCCAGGGCCTGCGCGACGGGGCCAAGGTGGCAATCGGGCTGTCGGTGGCCTTCGGGCTGGCGATGGTGACGCTGTTCTTGACCCTGCCGGTGCCGATCCTGACGCTGTTCGTCGATGCGTCCAAACCCGAGACGGCGGAGATCGTCGCGTTTGGCACCACGCTGTTGGCGCTGGCGGCGCTGTTCCAGTTGGGCGATGCGATGCAGGTCATGGCGCTGGGGCTTTTGCGCGGCATCAAGGACACCCGCGTGCCGATGTGGGCGGCGGCGGTCAGCTATTGGCTGATCGGCATCCCCTGCAGTTATCTGCTGGGCTTCCAGGTCGGCCTTGGCGGGGTCGGCTTGTGGCTTGGTCTGGTGGTCGGGTTGGCGGTGGCGGCCAGCACCTTGATGTGGCGGTTCTGGCATCTGGCGCCCAAAGTGGCGGCGGCGGCTGAGCCGGGCCTTCATCCCGCCTGACGGCGCTCTTCAGGCCATACCGGCGGAAGCAATGCGGCGCGAAGAAAGCTGGCAAGCTTGAGGAGCGGCGTTATTCGGCAGCTTCGCCTTTCAGCAGACGGTCGGATTTTCGCCGCACCAGTACGGTGCGCAGGTCGTGCATGGCCAGAAGCAGTGCGTCGGTGACCGCTTCCAGCTGATTATCGGACGCCTTGGTCTGCACCCATTGTGTGGTAACGTTGAGGTAATCGACGGCGCGGTGAATGTCGTCTATGTCGCGTCGGGCCAGCAGCGCGGTGCGCTCGGCGATCCAGTCCCGGATCACCGTCATGTCCGCGGGCGTCAACGTGACCTCGCCATGCGGCTTGATATTGCCGTTCTTCACGTTGACGGTCGCCAGTTCCACCATATCGATCCGGCGCTGGCGGTTTTCGGTGTCGACCCGAAACACCACCGCGCCATTCTCGCGGATGCGGAAGTAATAGTCTGGCAGATCGCCCGCCATGGCCGCTCCTAGGTGAGGGAGGCGCAGAACCGCTGGATGCGGCTGCAGGCCTCGGTCAGTACGTCGTTTGAGGTAGCATAACTGACGCGGAAGTTTGGCGACAGGCCAAAGGCCGCGCCAAACACCACGGCGACGCCGGTTTCTTCGAGAAGCGCGGTGGCAAAGACCTCGTCATTGGTGATGCGGGTGCCGGCGGGCGAGGTCAGGCCGATGCAGCCTGCGATGTCGGGATAGACGTAGAACGCACCCTCTGGCTTGGGGCAGGTGATGCCCTTGGCGTCGTTCAGCATGGCCACCACCAGATCGCGGCGCGACTGAAAGAGCTTGCGGTTGGGGGCGAGGAAATCCTGGGGACCATTCAGCGCCTCCAGCGCCGCATATTGCGAGACGGAGGACGGGTTGGAGGTGCTTTGCGACTGGATAGTGCCCATCGCCTTGATCAGATGCGCGGGGCCACCGGCATAGCCGATACGCCAGCCGGTCATCGCGTAGGATTTCGACACGCCATTGCAGGTCAGCGTGCGGTCATAAAGGCCGGGGGCGATCTGGGCGGGGGTGGTGAAGACGAAATCGTCGAACACCAGATGTTCATACATGTCGTCCGACATGATCCAGACCTGAGGATGGCGCAGCAGAACATCGCACAGGGCCTGAAGTTCGGCGCGGGTGTAACCGGCTCCGGTGGGGTTGGAGGGCGAGTTGAAGATGAACCATTTGGTCTTGGGGGTGATCGCCGCCTCCAGTTGCGCCGGCGTCAGTTTGAAATCGGTGTCGATTCGGGCGACGACCGGTACCGGCGTGCCGCCAGCCAGCAGAACCATGTCGGGATAGCTGACCCAATAGGGCGCCGGGATGATCACCTCGTCCCCCGGATTGCAGGTCGCCATCAGCGCGTTGTAGAGGATCTGCTTGCCGCCCGTGCCGACCGAGATCTGGTTCGGCGCATATGTCAGACCATTTTCCCGT
The DNA here is from genome assembly GCA_039932095.1 of bacterium. Lineage (GTDB taxonomy): Bacteria > Pseudomonadota > Alphaproteobacteria > Rhodobacterales > Rhodobacteraceae > Stagnihabitans. Next base: position 20,101 of record JBDTQR010000041.1, read on the forward strand.
GCGAATTTGGCGCAGATTGCCTTCTTCAGCTCAGGTATGCCATCGACCGCAGTATACTTGGTTTTTCCAGCATCGATGGCACGTTTGGCAGCGTCCTTGATGTTCTGCGGCGTGTCGAAATCGGGCTCACCGGCACCCAGTCCAATGACATCACGGCCCGCCGCCTTCAACTCGGCGGCCTTGGTGGTGACGGCGATGGTGGGCGAGGGTTTCACACGGGCGAGCGTATCGGACAGGAAGGCCATTTGGGGTTCCGGATGCTGGATGGTTTGCAGTTTGCGGCGGTTTGTCATAGGGTGACCCCCCCATGCAATCAAGCAGTATCAGAAAAGGTGAGCCGAGATGGCAGAGAACGACATGGAACATTGGTATGCCGACGGCGTAGCCACGTTTGGTGACCGGCTGGAGGCGGCACGGGCTGCCGCGCAGTTGAGCCAGAAAGACCTGGCGATGCGGCTTGGCGTTCGTGACAGCACTGTCAAGGCTTGGGAGGCCGACGAATGGGAGCCGCGCGCCAACCGGATGCAGATGCTGGCGGGTATGCTGAACGTGTCGATGGGCTGGCTGATGGCGGGCGTGGGCGAGGGCATCCCGGCACCGCACTATGGTGCCGCAGCGCCAAAAGTGCAGGTCACCATGGCGGAGCTATCCCGGTTGCGCCAGCAATTGCAGGCGCTTGGCCAAGAAGTTGCCTTGGTCGAGCGGCGCCTGGCGGCCGAATTGCATGAGGTCCTGCCGTGAGCGAAACCCCGGATGACCGGTTGAAGCGGCTCAGGATGCGGTCGTGGCGGCGGGGCACCAAAGAGATGGATCTGGTGCTGGGCCCCTATGCCGATGCGCGGCTGGCCGGTCTGGGGGAGACAGAACTTGCGGTTTACGATCAGGTCCTGCAGGAAAATGACCAGGATCTGATTCTATGGGTTATGGGCACGGTGGCCCCACCCGTCCGGTTTGCGGCGCTGATGGCCGAGATTTCGGCCTTTGCCCGCAGCCGACGGATTTGACACCGAAAAAATGTGACGAAAGCGATGCGAGTTTACGTTATGTTTGTGTTTTGTCCCGATTTTGGTCTGCAAGTCGACCTTAACCCGGAGAACATGCATGACAATGCTCGCCCCCCTACTCGATGGTTCGCAAAAGGCCCTGTTGGCGGGCTATCTTGACAATCTGTCCATGCTGGAACGATTGCACCGCCTGCTCCTCGACGTGATCAAGGACGAATTCGAACGCCTTGGCATTCTGGAAATCAACTCGGTGCAGGCGCTGTTGCTGTTCAATGTCGGGGAGAATGAGGTGACAGCCGGCGAGCTGAAGTCGCGCGGCTATTACCAAGGTTCAAATGTTTCGTACAATCTCAAGAAGTTGGTCGAACTTGGCTACATGCATCACCAGCGGTCAGAGATTGACCGCCGGTCAGTGCGGGTGCGGCTGACCGAAAAGGGCCGCCGGGTGCGCGGGCAGATATCGGACCTGTTCGCGCGGCATTCCGAAGTGCTCGGCAAGCGCGGAGTGATTGATTCCGAGGCGATGGAGGCGATCAATTCGTCGCTGAAACGGATCGAACGGTTTTGGACCGAACAGATCCGCTATATCTACTGAAGGCGCGCTTTGACGCGAACTGCCGGGGGTTTCACACCCCCGGGCCCCCGTGGGATATTTAGCGACAGATGAAGGGATCAGCGCCAGAGCCGCGCCCGGCTGGCGAAGGCACCTTGGAGTTTGGCCAACAGACGCAATGGCAGGCCGGGACGGGGCAGGGTGCCCGAGGCGAGGCGGTCGACGGCAACCTCGGCCGGGCAGGGGCGTTTGGCGATCGGGTCGTAATAGCGCGGATAGGCGATCAGGGCGGCGTGGGTCAATTTGGCGAGGCCGGGCCGGGGCAGGGGATGGCCGTCAGGCGCGCGCAGTCGCCGTTCGGGGACCGGCCCAAGATCGATCGTGAGACCCCAGCCGGCATAGAACGGTGCGCCAAGGCAAGTGACCTTCTTTCGCCGTATCAGGGCTTCGAACCCCATAAGAGAAGTCATCGTCCAGACCTCATCACACAGGTCGATCAGGGCGATGGCGTCGGCGTGGCGGGCGACGGTGATGCCGGTCAGGTCCGCGTCGGCGATCTTGCCGGGGCGCAGACCCGCTTCGACATCGGGATGCGGCTTGAAGATCAGAATGGCCTTGGGGTTGGCGGCGCGGGCGGCGTTCAGCAGGCCGAGATTGGTGTTGACCGCGCTGGCACCCAGCCGGATCGAGGCGTCATCTTCGACCTGACCGGGGATCAGGATGCGGTGACCCTGGGGCATTTCGGGCAGGGTGCCGGGCAGGTTGTATTTGCTGACCCGTGTCGCGACGAGGCGGTCGATCAGGTCCTCGGCCCGTTGAATTTCGTCGGCGTTGGGCGGGGTCTGGATCAGCTTTTCCAGCCGGCTTTCGCGGGTCGGGTCGTAAAATATCCCAAGATCGTCGGTGACCAGACTAAGCGGCGGGATCAGATCGGCGCCAAGACCGCGCGAACGCAGAAAGCCGTCTTCGACCCGCAGGGCGGTGATCGCGGGCGGGGCCTTGCTGGCCCAGATCAGCAGGCTGCGCTGTTTGCTGGCGGCGAGACTTTCGGCGCGGTGGGGGTCGGATTCGAACAGCAGCGGGCGTTCCTGACCGAAAAACTGTTGCAGGCGCTGGCGTTTCCAGAGCCGCATGCCGGCCGCGACATGACCGTTGCGGTCCTGGCGGTAGGCGCGGACCTCGGCCTCCAGCTGGTCCACCGCTTCCTCAAAGGCGCAGAGCCGGTCACGGCAAGGGTCGTACCAGGTGGGGGCGAGGATCATCGCGGCGGCGAAAAGCTGCGTCTTGGTCAGTTTGCGCTTGCGGCGGGACACGGGATTGCGGTCGTCGCTGAGACCCCAGCCCATGTAGAACGGTTGGCCGAGAACGACGGGGCGGTGACCGGCAAGAATCGCCTCGAACCCCAGTTGCGACGACACGGTGTAGACAGCGGTTGCGCCGTCCAGCAGGCGCCAAGGTGACACCGGATCGCCGAGCAGGGAAATCCGGTCAGTTGCCTGCGCGGCGACAAAGTGACCAGGGCGCAGACCGGCCTGAGTTTCGGGATGACTTTTGATAACGATGCGGGCGGCGGGATGTTCCTCTTGCGCCAGCACCAGCATCTCTTGAAACGTCGGGGCCGAGGCGCCGGAATGGGTGATGGAGGCGTCGCCGCGGGTCTGGTCGATGACCAGGACATAGCCCGCGGGCGGTGGGGCGAGGTCCGGGTCATGAATATTGTATTTTGACAAGTCAAGTTGCCGTATGCGTTCAATTCCGGCCCTTGCGCGTGACAGGAGGTTTGAATTGTCCAAGGGATCAGTGCTCAGAATGCGCTCGATCAAGGACGGTGAACTGCTGTCGAAATGCACGCCGCAGGGGTCGATCAGCAGGCCGATGGTCGCATCCCCGGCGCGACCGGGGCGGAGCGAACGCAGGAAGGCATCCTCGACCCGGATCAGCGGCGTGGCGCGGCGGGCGGCGATGGCCTCACCCCGATGGGCGTAAGGTGAGCGGCCCCAGACCGCGACGCCGTCACCAGACCTGGGCAGGCCAAGACGCAGGTCGTGGCCGGCCAGAGACAGGATCCGGCGCAGGCGGGGTTGCAGGGCAAAGCCGGCGTTATAGTAAAACAGCCGCCGAGGTATCGACCCGGCGGCTGTTTCTGAAATGTCGGACCCGGCCAAATCGATGTCAGAGGCCAGAGGCGGCTGTCGACAGGCTGTTGGCCGAGTTGGCGGTGCCGGTGATGGCGCCCAGGGTCTTGCCCCACTGGACGAACGGCGCTTCGGTGACATAGACGGTGTCGCCGTCGCGGATCAGGAAATCGCGAGCTTCGAACATGCCGGTGGGCTGGGTCAGGTCCAGCACATAAACCATGCGCTGTTCGCCCTGCAGATCGGTGCGGCCCAGCACGGCATTGGCGATGGCGGCGGGTTCATTGCGCAGCACGAACACCCCGGTCGGGTCGGCGATGTTGGAGTTCAGGCCGCCGACGGTGGCAATCGCCTCAAGCGCGGACAGGGTCTGGGTGGTGAAGGGCACGCGGTTCTGCGCGCCGGTGGCCCCCAGTGCGGTGAAGGCGCGGGTGTCCTGTTCGACGACGATCTGATCGCCGGGACGCAGGGCGATGTCGAGGCGCGGGTTGGAGTACAGGTCCTGCAGCCAGACTTTTTCCGAGCGCGATCCGCGGGTTACCCGGACAACGGCGACCGAGGGCGGAATGGTCACGCCGCCGGCTTTGGACACCATGGCGGTCAGCGTGCGGGAGGCGCGGTCGATCGGGTAGTTGCCTTGGCCGGCAACGGAACCTGCCACGGTGACGGCGGAACCGTCGCCTGCAACACGCGACACGGTGATCTGCGGGTCGGGGGTTTGCGGGTCAAGCTTGCGGGTAATCGCGTCGCGCACACCTTCCGGCGTTTGGCCCGCTGCCTTGATCCGGCCGGCATAGGGCACGAAGATGAAGCCCTGGCCGTCGACCTGCACGGTGTTCAATGCCGATACGCGCTGCCCGGTGTTGCCCAGAAGCGGGTCATCCTTGACGTTTTCGAAGATCGTCAGCGACAGGACGTCCCCGGGCGAGATGATATCAGACCCCATCACTCCGGCATTCAGGAAGCTGGACGAGAAGCCGAGCGATGGCACAACCGAGGTGGCACGGGTCACTCTCTGGTTCACGGTGACGATGAACTCGTCGCCCTGCGCAAGGACGGAGCCTTGGTAAATCTCTTTCTTGTTGGGGCCAGAGCGCGGCAGTCCACAAGATGTGGTACCTAACAAAAGCGCAACAAGGGTCAGGGCGGTTGCCCCCCTTGATAGAATTGTGGTCACTGCTCGGGCTCCTTCAACTGGAGTTTTGCCTCAAGTTTTGCCAGCAACCCTACGCAAAGACGAAATAAAATGCCAGCACGGAATATCCGGTTCAGTTTACCAAGCGCAACTGTTGCCTTGGTGCCGCGTTCCCCGACGTCAGCGCGTCATAGGGATCCTCGGGTTGCAGCATCATGTCGACGACCTGTCGCATCAGTTCGCGCCGCCCCCTGGTCGAGTAAAAACCGCCGGGGATCTGGCTGGTTTCCAGCAGATAGTGGCGATAGTCGCGGTAGGCGCGGCTGTCGGGG
>JBDTQR010000042.1:0-25181 GCA_039932095.1 bacterium
CCGGATCGCACCGTTGCGAAAGCGGGTTTGTTCGGCGATCATCCGCGCCGAGGCCAGGATCTGGCGGTTCATGATCAGCGTCGCCTGCCGTGTGGCCGAGGCGTAGGACAGCCACAGGCTAAGGCCCAGAATCACCATAACCGGCACGAAAAGCCACAGCATCAGGTTGACCCGCAGGCTGCCCGCCGACGGCCTCACCGCTTGTCCTGACGCAGCACATAGCCAAGCCCGCGCAGGGTGGCGATGCTGATCTCGCTGTGCTCCAGCTTGCGGCGCAGGCGGTGGACGATGACCTCGACCGCGCTAAGGTTGACATCGTCGCCGTGCCCATAACAGCTTTCCAGCAGGGTTTCCTTGCTGACCGTCGACCCGGCGCGGCGGATCAGGGCCTGCAGGATCACATGTTCGCGTTTGGACAGGGCCAGAGGCGCGTCGTCGATGCTGAATTGCAGGCTGTTCTGGTCAAAGACCAGCGGACCAAAGCGCAGTTCCGCGTTCAGGGTCTTGGTGCTGCGCCGCATCAGGGCGCGGATGCGGGCGGTCAGTTCCTCGACCTCGAAGGGCTTGGTCATGTAGTCGTCGGCCCCGGCATTCAGACCCTCGACCCGTCGCCCCAACGCCCCTTCGGCGGTCAGAATAAGCACAGGTACCAGAACTTGCCGGCCCCGCAACTGACGGATGACGTCGATCCCCCCGATGCCCGGAAGTCCAAGGTCCACAATCACCAGATCGTAGTTCTCCAGCACGACCCCTTCCAGCGCGGCCTCGCCATCTGCAACGCAGTCCACCACGTAATTTTCTGCACGCAACAGACGGGCCAGCCAGTCCGAAAGGCGTTCATTGTCTTCCACCATCAGCAACCGCATTCGCCCGGCCCTTCGATCTTGCAAGGCCAGTATAGGCTTTGATGCCGGATTCTGATCAACAAAATGTCGGCAGCACCCTTGGTCCAAGGTGTTTCCGCCAACTCGCAAACAACATGTTCTCAGTGTGCGCCACGTCAGATCGAGAGGACCATTTGCAAGGCACGTGGCGGAACCGTCAGCGTTAAAGTTAATCCAGACGCACCCAATCCACCGCCTCGGTGGCATAGGGCGCGAACAGGAAATCGCGGATCTTCGCGATCTTGTCGTTGTGCCAATCGACCAACACGAAATGCGCCGGGGTTGCCATCGCGTCGCCTTCAAAGACCAGCATGGCCGGGCGACCTTCGACCGCCCCGAAAGCAAACCGCCATTTGGTTTCTGCACCATATCGCGAGAAATACGGAGCAATCTTTTCGCGGCCCTCCCATGTAAGCCGATTGACCAGTTCCAGCTGCACGTCGTCGGCAAGCATGGCACGGATTGCGTCGAAATCGCCGTTGCGAAACAGATCGACAAAGCGCGCCATCTTGCGGCGGGTCACGTCGGGCAAAAGGGGAAGCCGTGTGTCGGCAGGCAATTGCGCGAGTTGGCGCAACGCCACCCGGCCCCGTTGCAGGGCTGATTTGGCGGCTGCCGGCGTGCAGTCGGCGATAGCGGCGATCTCCTCAATCGAATGTCCCAACACGTCCTTCAGGATCACCGCGCAACGCTGAAGCTCGGGCAGTCGCAGAAACAATTGAAAGCTGACCGCGACGATATCTGACTCCGGCAGTGGCGCCCCCTCGAAATCGTCGGTCAGCCGAACGATCGTTGTCCGTGACCGGCGGCGCAGCAGGTCGAGGCTGGTGTTGTGGGCAATGCGAAACACCCAGGCTTCAAGATTGTCCACTGTGGTTCCATCGGCCCGCGCGCTCAGGACTTTCACCAAGGCATCCTGCAAGACGTCTTCGCCGTCGACTGTCGATCCGGTCATCCGGGCGCAGTAGCGATGAAGCCGTGGCCTGAGCGCCGTCAGCCGATCCTCGAAGTCGTCGGTATTCATTGGTCGATACCTCTTGCGCCAGTGCGACCGTGCCAATCGCCATGGACCAGAACAAAAGCTGCATGAAGTATCGACATTGTGGGTCCCCTTTCTTCGGCTGTCATTGGGTGTGGCGGGTCAAGACGGAAAGCGGTCAGACCTCCTCAGCGTCGAAGACATAGATTTGGACGCCAGTCTCATCCGGCGCGAAGAGTTGGCGGTCTGCTGCAGCCGCACGACCCTCCGGGCTCGCAAACGCCTTGGCCATGGCCTCAAGGTCGTCAAAATACACCGTCCCGATCATGTAGACATCGGCGGCTCCGGCCAGCACGGTCACCGGCCCGCGGCTAACCTCGTACTTCCTCACCCCCGGCATATTCTTGGCAAGCGGTATATGCGTCCCGAAGTAGTGCTTTTCAAACTCTGCAACGTCAGCCGGCTTCTTGTAGATCGCGACCAATCTAGCCATTTTGGCTCTCCTTTTGTGACGGACATTGCAATGACGAAACGGCGACAGCAAACGGATCGCACCGAAGGAAATATTCTAATGATCTGCTTTGGCATGCCTGACCGTCAACACAACGCTTCCACGTTTGTGACCGGTGTCGACATAGGCATGGGCTTCAACCACGTTCTCAAGCGGATAGCAGCGATCAATCAACGGTTTGAAACGGCCCTGGGTTGCCAGATCGGCCAGATATTGCAGGTCGGCGCGCGACACGCTGGCGACACCGGCGATGGATTTCTTGCCACTTGCCCTTGACGGCCCCCCAAAGCCGAGTGCCTGTGACAGCGAGCCATGCACCACCAGAAGGCGCCCGCCCGGTTTCAGCAAATGGCCGCAGCGCGGATACGGCGCCGTGCCAGTGGTATCGACGATCAGATCGTAGCGTGCGTCGGTTGCCGTGAAATCGCCGGCCGAATAGTCGATGGCCCGGTGGGCACCAATCCGCTGCACCAGATCGACGTTGGATGTGCCGCAGACCCCCGTCACGGTGGCGCCGAAATGCCGGGCCAATTGCACTGCGGCAGAGCCTACACAGCCGGACGCGCCGACAATCAACACGGCATCGCCCGGTTTGATGCCGCCCTTGCCGCGCAGAAATCCCAACGCCGTGGTGCCGCCGAATGACAGCGCTGCGGCCTCTTCCCACGACAGATTGGCCGGTCTGCGGGCGATCTTCCCGGTCTCTGGCATCGTGCGATATTCGGCGTGGCAACCAGACCCCGCACCCGGAAAGGCAAAGACCTGATCACCCGGCCGCCATTTGGTCACGGCTTTGCCGACAGTCACGATTTCGCCGGCCAGTTCGGTGCCGAGGATTGGCTTTCTGGGGCCAAACACGCCGAAGACCAGCCGCCCCAAGATGCCAAAGCCCCGCGGCATTGCCAGACTGCGGGCCCGCCAATCACCGGTGCTGACCGTCGTGGCATGAATGCGGATCAAGACTTCGTTGTCCTTCGGCGTGGGCGTCGGCACTTCGGCGAGCGCGACAACATCAGGCGGGCCGTATTTGGTATAGATCGCGGCTTTCATTCTGGGCATTCCTTCGGTTCAGGTTCAAATCTGACGTGGTTCTATGAGGTGCTCCCATGCAAATACATTGACCAAATTCCCCCATTTGATATGCGTTTCTGCATGGATTGGCGGTCAGTAAACTTTGACTGGAACCGGGCACGGGCATTTCTGGTCACGGCTGAAGAAGGCTCGTTGTCGGCCGCTGCCCGGGCACTGGGCATGGCGCAGCCGACCTTGGGCCGTCAGGTGGATGCGCTTGAGGCGGAGTTGGGCGTCATTCTTTTCGAACGTGTCGGGCGGGGTTTTACCCTGACGCCCAGTGGTCTGGAGCTTCTGGACCATGTGCGCGCCATGGGCGATGCCGCCAACCGCATGTCGCTGGCGGCCGCCGGTCAGTCGCTGTCCATTGCAGGCAAGGTCAGCATCGCAGCCAGCGATGTCCACGCCGCCTTCCTCTTGCCACCGATCCTCGCCAGACTGCGCGTGGCCGAGCCCGCAATCGAGATCGAGATCGTCGCATCCGCCAAAGCCAGTGATCTGCGGCGCCGCGAGGCCGACATCGCGCTTCGCAATTTCCGGCCCGCCGAGCCCGATCTCATCGCAAGGAAGATCAGAGACATGCCAGCAAGGCTCTACGCCTCGCAGGCCTATCTGGACCGCATCGGCAATCCCGCACTGCCCCATGACCTTCGCAGGGCGGAATTCATCAGCATTGACGGCTCTGGCATGTTTCTCAAGGGTTTGAATGCGATGGGCCTGAACCTGACCGAGCGCAACTTCCCGATCTTGACCGAGAATTATCTGGTGATGTGGGAACTGGTGAAGCAGGGACTTGGCATCGGGGTGCTGGATGGCACCATCGGCGACGCCGAACCAAAGGTCAGACGGGTGCTGCCCGATCTGGAGCCGCTGATCTTTCCCATGTGGTTGGTGGCGCACCGGGAACTCAACACCAGTCGCCGCATCAGGTTCGTTTTCGATTTGCTGGCGGAAGAACTGGCACGGCATGGACAGGTCCCGACAAACAACGTCGACCCCGCGCCGGAAGCGTAGCCGAAATCACCCAGTGATATCGGCAGCGGTCTGGACAAGATTTAGCGCAACCGCGCAACATCCTGGTAATTTAAGAATGGTGCCCGAGGTCGGACTCGAACCGACATGCCTCTCGGCGGAGGATTTTGAGTCCTCTGCGTCTACCATTCCACCACTCGGGCCTGACCGGCGATTTAGCCGGGCAGAACGGCGGCGTCAACCACCCGTCATCAGGGATTATTCGCCGCGAACGTATCACAATCCGACAACTGGCCCGACTTCAACCCGATCTGCACCCATTTGGACCGCTGCGCGCTGGTGCCATGGGTAAAGCTGTCCGGCATCGGCACCCGCCCGGCATTGCGCTGCAAAGTATCATCGCCGATCCTCTGGGCCGCATTGATTGCCTCGTCGAAGTCGCCGGGTTCGATGGTGCCAAAGGTCTCCTGCACATCGCGGCCCCAGATCCCGGCCAGACAATCGGCCTGCAACTCGATGCGCACCGAAATCGCGTTACTTTCGGCCTCCGAGACCTTGGCACGCACCGCGTTGGCCTTGCTCAGGATCCCCAATTCGTCCTGCACATGGTGCCCGACCTCATGCGCCACGACATATGCCATGGCGAAATCGCCCTTTGCCCCCAGCTCCTGCGCCATGGTGTCGAAAAACGCGGTGTCGAGATAGACCTTCTTGTCCTCGGGGCAATAGAACGGCCCGGTCGCGCCCGAGGCCGTTCCGCAGGGCGACTGCGTCACACCGCGGTACAGGACCAGCGTCGTCGGATGATAGGTCTTGCCAAGTTGTTCCTGAAACAGCGTGGTCCAGATGTCCTCGGTATCGGCCAGCGTGACCGAGACGAACTCGCCTGACGCCTGATCCGCCTCGGTCAGCGGTCCGGATGACTGGGTGGTCGTGCTGCCGCCGTTAAACAGCGGCGTCAGATCATAGCCAAAGTACCAGCCGATCACGACGATCGCCAATACCCCCAACCCGCCGCCCAGACCGGTCCCGCCAACGCGCCGCCCGCCGCCCGATGCGCCAGAGGTCCGTCGATCCTCGATATTGCTGCTGCCCCGCCGACCACGCCATTCCATGCCGATGCCCTCACAACTATTTGACCCACGCTATCCAAGGAGCCAACGCGCCGGAAGCGGTATTTGTTCAAACCCTTGACCTTGGGCGGTTTGCATGTCCAAAGGGGCCAAACCACGAGGGACATTGCATGCGCCGACTGACCGACTGGATCCTTGCCTGGGTCAATTCGCGCTATGCGGTGCTGGTGCTGGCGGCGATCTCCTTCGTCGAAAGCTCGTGCTTCCCGCTGCCTGCCGAGGTGCTGTTCATTCCGATGTGCCTGGCAAAGCCAGACCGCGCGATGCGCTATGCGCTGATCACCGCCGTGGCCTCGGTTCTGGGTGGCATCTTCGGCTGGATGATCGGCTACTATTTCTTCGACCTGATCGCCGTGCCCCTGCTGCAATTCTACAACGGGGTCGACGCCTTCAACCAGTTGAAGGCCGCCACCGGCACCGGTACCATCCTTCTTTTGCTGATCACCTCAGGCATCGCCCATCTGCCGCCGATGAAAGTGGTCACCATCCTGTCAGGCGTCGTTGGCTTCAGCCTGCCGCTGTTCATCCTGTCGGCCGTCGTCGCGCGCGGGACAAAATTCTTCCTGCTCGGCTGGGCCCTGAAAACCTACGGCCCCGCTATCGCAGACGTGATCCACCGCCGCCTTGCCACGGTGGCGCTAATCGCGATGGTGGCGGCTGCGGCGCTCTGGCTCGCCCTGAAATATCTGTGAGGTCTCGATGTCGCGCTCTGCCTTGATCCTGCTGGCCACCCTCGGCTCTGCCGCCCTTCTGGCCGGGGCCTTCGCCTTCCAGTATATCGGTGGCCTCGCGCCCTGCCACCTGTGCCTGCAACAGCGCTATCCCCATGCCGCAGCCGTCGTGATTGGCGTCGTGGCCCTGCTGATCCCGGCTGGAATAGCCGCGCGCACCCTGCCCTGGCTCGGCGCCGCCGCCGCCCTGACCACCGCCGCCATCGGCGCCTATCACTCGGGGGTAGAGCGGCATTGGTGGCAAGGCCCCACCACCTGCACCTCCGGCCCGATCGGTGGCCTGTCGGCTGACGACCTGCTGGCTCAGATCCAGGCCGCCCCCGTCGTGCAATGCGACCAGGTCGCCTGGCAGATGTTCGGCCTGTCGATGGCGTCGTGGAACATGCTGGCCTCACTGGTGCTGGTGGCCATCTGGATCATGGCCGCCCGCAAACGCTGACAACACAATGGGACATTCTTTGACCCTGGCCCGCGCTCACAACAGGCGCGCCGCCTCGGCCAAGGCGAAACGGTCGGTCATCCCCGAGACATAATCCGCTACGATCCGTGCCAGGGCCGTTTCATCCTGCGCTTCAGCCACGAATTCGTGCCACTCTTCCGGCAGCAGACCCGGCTGTGCCATGAACAGCGGAAACAACCCGTTGACCACCTCGGTCACACGCGCCCGCTCTTCCATGACCGAAGGCGCGCGGTACATCCGGTGAAACAGGAACGACCGGATCGCCTTCAACTCCTGATACAGCGGCTTGGAAAACCGGATGATCGTGGTGCCCATCAGCCGGATTTCCTCAACCGACTGCGGCTGCGCCGCGTCCAGCCGGTTCTTGGCCACCGCGATCACATCGTCGACCATGCGGCCAAACACCCGGCGCAACGCCTCATGACGCCGCCGCATCTTGTCCAGACCCGGATAGAGCCCGTCGACCTCGGCAAAAGCCGGCCCGGTCACCGGCAACTCCATCAGATCGGCCTCATCAAACAGACCGGACCGCAGCCCGTCATGCAGATCATGATGCGAATAGGCGACATCATCGGCAATCGCCGCCACCTGGGCCTCCGCCGAGGCATGGGTGTCCAGTTCCAGATCCCATTCCGCATTCACCTCTGCCAAGGCATAGGGCAATGGTCCGCCATGTTTGGCATCGGCATTCGGCCCGCGCACCGGCCCGTTATGCTTGGCAATCCCCTCCAGCGTCTCCCAGGTCAGATTCAACCCGTCAAAGTCCGCATAATGCCGCTCCAGCCGTGTCACGATCCGCAGCGCCTGCGCGTTGTGATCAAAGCCGCCATAGGGCGCCATCAACGCCTCCATCGCGTCCTCGCCGGTATGGCCAAACGGCGTGTGGCCCAGATCATGCGCCAGGGCCACTGCCTCGGCCAGATCGGTATTCAACCCCAGCACCCCGGCAATCGTCCGCGCCACCTGCGCCACCTCGATGGTATGGGTCAGCCGCGTCCGATAATAGTCGCCCTCATGCTCGACAAAGACCTGAGTCTTGTGCTTCAGCCGCCGAAACGCCGAGGAATGGATGATCCGGTCACGGTCGCGCTGAAACGGGCTGCGAAATGACGACATCCTCTCCTGATGCAGCCGCCCACGAGAGGCGTCGGGGTGGCAGGCATAGGGGGCAAGCATCGGACCTCACTTCTTTTCCCCAGTATAGCGCCCCACCCCGCCACCCACTACTCCCATTTGCACCTTGCGAAATGCTCCCGCCGGAGGCTCTGTTGGCGGGGCAAACGCTCCGCGGGGAGTATTTGAAAAGGTGCAAACGCAAGTCGGGTTCCAGTGCTTGCTGCTGGCGGACCTGATCCCTATATTGAGGTCAACAAGGATGGCCCCGATGAACCTGCCCCCCCAAGTCACCGATCGCGCCTATGCCCGTCTGGCCGAGATTGCCCGCCTCACTGGAGAAACCCGCGCGCTGCGCGTCGCGGTCGAAGGCGGCGGTTGTTCCGGCTTTCAGTATGACATCAAACTGGATGAACCGCATGACGATGATCTGGTGCTGGAACGCGGCGGCCACACCGTGCTGGTCGACGCGGTCTCGCTGCCCTTCCTGTCAAACGCCGTGATCGACTTCTCCGAAGAGCTGATCGGCGCGCGGTTCGTCATCGAGAACCCCAACGCCAGCAGCTCTTGCGGCTGCGGCACCTCGTTCTCCATCTGATGATTGCCCTGCTGCTCGGCTCCGCGCCGATGGCCGTGACAGCACGGGACTGGCCATCGGCGCCGTTTGATCGGGTGCTGGCGATCAACAACGCCTGGCAGATCCGGCCCGACTGGGATGACATGATCCATCCGTGGGATTTCCCCGAAGATCGCCGCCCGACCCCCGGCCCCGGTCAGCGACTGATTGATCAGGACCATTTCGTCCCCGCCCAGAACGACTACGGCGGCTTTGTCTATGCCGGCGGCACGATGGCCTACACCGCCGCCTATTGGGCGCTGTCGGCTCTGCGGCCCCGCGTCCTCGCCGTCTTCGGCTGCGACATGCATTACCCCGCCAGCGGCCCGACCCATTTCTATGGCACTGGCACCCCTGACCCGTTGCGGGTCGACATCACCCTGCGATCGCTGGAGGCAAAGTCGGCCCGGCTGATGATCCTCGCGGCCCGGCAAGGCTGCGCCATGGTCAACCTGTCTGACGGGCCCTCGCGGCTGGTCTTTCCGCGCGCCCAGGCCGCAAGTCTGCCCACCGCACCCATCCCCTACAACAGCATCCTGACCGAACGGGCCCTGCGACGCGAACAGGACCTCGGGTATTTCGTCCCGTCAGGCCGCTACTGGCAAGACGCCGCCCGTTTTGACGCCGCCGAGATTGACGCCCTCGACGCGCTTTGGTTGGCCGCCGCCACGCCCTGACTTGCCCCGCCTGCCCCGCCCGTTCTAGAACGGGGGTCAAAGGGAGACGCCTCATGAAAATCGCGACCTTCAACATCAACGGCATTCTGGCCCGGCAAGAGGCGCTGAAGGTCTGGCTGGCCGAGGCGGCCCCGGACGTGGTCTGCCTGCAGGAAACCAAGAAGGTCGACCATGAATTCCCCCGTGATGACTTTGAATCCTTGGGCTACACAGTCGAACTGCATGGGATGAAAAGCTTCAACGGTGTGGCGATCCTGTCGAAGCTGCCGCTGGAGGATGTCACCCGCCGCCTGCCCGGCGACGAGGCCGACGAACACACCCGCTGGATCGAGGCGACGGTGATGGGCCGCCGCCCGGTGCGCGTGACCTCGCTTTACCTGCCCAACGGCAACCCTGCGCCCGGTCCGAAATACGATTTCAAACTGGCGTGGATGGAGAGGATGCGCCTGCGGGTGATCGAACTGCTGGCCACAGAAGAGCCGCTGGTGTTCTGCGGCGATTACAACATCATCCCGCAGCCCGAGGACGCCGCAACCCCGAAGAACTGGGTCAAGGACGCGCTGTTCCTGCCCGAAAGTCGCGCGGCCTTTCAGCGCATCGTCAACCTTGGCATGACCGAAGCGTTCCGCGCCCGCGACCAGCGGCCCGGCCAGTACAGCTATTGGGACTTTCAGCGTGGCGCCTGGGAAAAGAACGACGGCATCCGCATTGACCACCACCTGCTCAGCCCGCAAGCCGCCGATCTGCTGCTTGACGCCGGCATCGACAAACAGGTCCGCGGCCGCGAAAAACCGTCTGACCACGTCCCGGTCTGGATCGAGCTTGACGCCTGACATGGGCTATCCCGCCACCTGGTATTCCCGCACCATGACCGATCCCGCCAAACGCCCGTTCCTGACCGGGCGGGTGGAGGCCGACACCGTCATCATCGGTGGCGGCCTGGCTGGCCTGACCACCGCCCTTGAACTGGCCCGCGGCGGCGTGTCGGTGGTGGTGCTGGAGGCAGAGAGCATCGGCTTCGGTGCCTCGGGACGCAATGGCGGCATTGTCAGCGCGTCCTTCGCCTGCGGCAGCGACGCCATCGCGGCACGGGTCGGACCTGAGGCCGCGCACGCCTTGCACCGCCTTACCATCGAGGGGGTGGACAAGCTCCGCACCAATATCGCCGAGTTGAACATCGCCGACGCTTATCCGACGCCGGGTCTGTTGCACCTGCGCCGCTTCGATCAATCAGCCGACCTGCGGGCCGAGGCGGAGGTTGCAAACCGTGACTACGGCCAACAGATCACCTATCTCGACCGCGAAGCCATCGCCGAGCGGCTGAACACCACCCGTTACCTGCACGGCCTGCACGACCTGGGTGCCCTGCACATCCATCCGCTCAACTACCTCCGTGCCCTGGCGCGCGAGGTGGAGCGGCTCGGTGGCCGGATTTATGAGGACTCGCCCGTGCTCGGCGTCGACCTGTCGGCGACCAAACGCATACGGGTGCCAGCAGGCGAGGTGCAGGCCAGGCGTGCCGTCTTTGCCACCGGCGGCTACACCGGTCGTCTGGTCCCGCGCCTGAAACGCGGCATCCTGCCAATCGCCACCTATATGATGCTGACCGAAGCCGCCCCCGACCTGCTGGCCACCGCCATCCAGACCAGCGAAGCGGTGCTCGACGACCGCCGCGCCTCGGACTATTACCGGCTGGTCGCCAATGGCCAACGCCTGCTGTGGGGCGGCCGGATCACCACGCGGGCCGCCTCAGCGGACGGGGTCGCCCGTGAACTCCGGCGCGCCATGCTGGACGTCTATCCCCAACTCGCCGCCTTGAAGACCGACCTCGCCTGGTCCGGCCAGATGGCCTATGCCCGCCACCTGATGCCGCAGCTTGGCCTGTTGCAACCCGATGTCTGGCACATCACTGCCTTTGGCGGCCACGGGCTGAACACCACCGCGATCACCGGTAAGATCCTAGCCGAGGCGATGCTGGGGCAGTCCGACCGTATCGGCATGTTCGCCCCGTTCGCGCTCAACTGGGCAGGAGGGCCCATTGGGCTGGCGGTGGCGCAATTGACCTATTGGGGATTGCAGGCCCAGGACCGCTGGCGCGAACGGCAGGGGCGGGCCTGACTGCTGGCTGCGGGAGCCTCCGGCGGGGATATTCTTGCCAATATGCAGGGGCAAGGGCGCTAGCGCTTTTCCACCGGGATCAGACAGGCGGCAATGCGGCGGCCCTCACCCAGCAGGACGTTGTAGGTCCGGGCGGCAGCGGGAGAGTTCATGATTTCGACGCCAATCCCTTCGGCCTCCAACGCGTCACGGAAGGCCTTGGGCACTTGGGCGATTTCGGTGCCGGTGCCGACCAGCAGCACATCGATCTTGCCGACCAGCGCCAGCGGCGTGGCCACGTCGTCCATGCCCCCCCACGGCCCGGCATCCCACGGCGTCACCAGACAGCGCCCGCGCAACACATGGGTGCCAACCCGAAAGAACCCCGGCCCGTAACTCTCGATTGCCAGAGCCTGACCATAGGTGACCTCTGTCAGCCGGACGTCAGGCATCGATGTTGGCGAATTCGTGATCCGCCCCCTTGCCGGTGCTGCGCGGCTTGTCCGACCGGTCGAGGCCAAGGAACAGCACAAGGTTCTTGGCGACATAGACCGACGAATAGGTGCCCAACACCACGCCGATGAAGATGGCCAGACTGAAGTTGCGGATCACGTCGCCGCCCAGCACCAGCATCGACCCCACCGCAATCAGCGTGGTCAGCGAGGTCATCAGCGTCCGGTTCAAGGTCTCGTTCACCGAAAGGTTCATCACCTCGCGCAGCGGCATGGTCTTGTATTTCATCAGGTTCTCGCGCAACCGGTCGAATACCACCACCGTGTCGTTGATCGAATAGCCCAGAATGGTCAGCAAGGCGGCCACGATGGTCAGATCGAACTTCAACTGGAACAGCGCGAATATCCCGACCGTGATGAAGACGTCATGCAAGAGCGCCAGCACGGCACCCAGCGCGAACTGCCATTCGAACCGCAGCCACAGATAGGCCATGATCGCCAGCGAGGTCACCGTCAGCGCGATGATCGACGATTTCACCAACTCGCCCGACACTTTGGGACCGACGGTTTCCGACGACACCACCTTCAGCGACGGGTCCATCTTGACCAGCGCCGCCTCGACCGCGTCCAGTTGATCTTGCGTGATCGACGCGGTCTTGTCAGCCGACGAAATCCGGATCGCCGCCACATGCTGATCGGCGCGGAACGACGGGTCGAACACCTCGTTGATCGCCACATCGCCCAGCCCCAAACCGTCCAGCGACTTGCGGTACAGCCCGGTGTCCACGACCACCGGACTGTCGGTCCGGATTGTGGTGCCACCCTTGAAGTCGATGCCGAAATTCAGCCCCATCGCCCCCCACAACACAAAGGCCGCGATCATCAGCAGCATCGAGCCGCCAAAGGTCAGCCACTGATGGGCGAAGAAGTTGATATTGGTCTTTTCCGGAGCGAGCCGTAAACGCCATGCCATGGTGAACCCTCACACAATCAAGGTCTTGGGCTTGCGCCAGTTAAACCACGCCTGCATGATCAGACGGGTGACATAGATGGCCGAGAAGACCGAGGTGACAATCCCGATCCCCAAAGCCACAGCGAAACCGCGCACCGGACCCGCGCCAAAGAAATACAGCACCGCGGCGGTGATCAGCGTCGTCAGGTTGGCGTCGACAATGGCGCTGAGCGCGCGTTCATAGCCAACCTCGATCGCCCGTCCCGACGTATGGGCAGTTCGGATCTCTTCGCGGATCCGCTCGAACACCAGCACGTTGGCGTCGACCGCCATGCCGATGGTCAGCACGATCCCGGCGATCCCCGGCAGGGTCAAGGTGCCGCCGATCATCGACAGAATGCCAAAGATCAGCCCCATGTTCAGAAACAGCGCGATCACCGCAAAGGTGCCGAACAGCCCGTAGACCGCGATCATGAACAGCGACACCGCCGCCATGCCGACGACAGCCGCCACTTTGCCGGCATCAATCGAATCCTGCCCCAGTTCCGGGCCAACCGTGCGTTCCTCAAGAAAGGACATCTCGGCCGGCAAGGCCCCCGCGCGCAGCAGCACCGCCAGATTGGTGGACTCCTCGACAGTGAAACTGCCGGTGATGATGCCCGAGCCGCCAGTGATCGCCGACTGGATCGTCGGGGCCGAAATCACCTGATTGTCCAGCACGATGGCAAAGGGGTCGCCGACATGGGCCCCGGTATATTCGCCAAATTTCCGCGCGCCTGTCACGTCGAACTTGAAGCTGACGGCGGGGCGGTTGTTCTGGTCGAATGACGGCTGGGCGTCGGTCAGGTCCTCGCCGGTCACCACCGGTGCCGCCTCAACCACGTAAAACTGCCCGGGCTGTGCGGAATCCGGCAACAGCAGGTTCTGTGGCCCCGGATCGGCCGTGCCATCGGTGGTGCGGCTGACCACCGGATTGAAGGTCAGCTTGGCTGTGGTGCCAATGATCTTCTTCAACTCGGCAGCCGAGCCAATGCCCGGAACCTCGATCAGAATGCGGTCCGTGCCCTGGCGTTGAATCGAAGGCTCCCGCGTGCCCGCCGCATCAACCCGGCGACGGATGATCTCCAGCGATTGCTGCAAGGTGCGGGTATCGGTCGCCACCTTTTCGGCATCCGACAGGGTGACCACGATGATCTGCCCATCCAGCACGACATTGATGTCCTTCTGCCCGACGCCGGTCAACGAGACCACACTGGACGCCAGCCCCTGCAACTTCGTCACAGCCGCCTGCAGCCCTTCGGGTTGCGACACCGAAATCCGCAACTCATCGGGTGCCGAGGCTTCGCGCCGCACCGGGCCCACCGCATCGCGGATTTCTTTCAGCGCATCGCGCGCCTCGGGCCACAGCGAATCCATCCGCTGCTTGTAGACATCCGACAGCTTGACCTCGGCCAGCAGATGCGCGCCGCCGCGCAGATCGAGGCCAAGGTTGACCAGCGATGACGGCAGATAGCCCGGCCATGTATCGACCGCCGCCAGTTGTTCCGGCGTCGCGGCCTTCCCGGCCTCGGCTTGCTTGGCGATGGCGGTCACCGCGTCGTTATGGGTCTCCACCCGGGAATAGAACAGATTGGGCGAGGCCATGATCACACCGATGGCGACCAGACCCCAGATGACAATGCGCTTCCAAAGCGGAGTATGCAGGTGCATGGGCGGGGCTCAGGCAGCGGCCGGTTCGGTTTTGGACATGACCTGGGTGATGGTCGATTTGACGACCTTGACCTTCACGCCGTCGGCAATCTCCACCTCGATGATGCCATCTTCGGCGACTTTGGTGACCTTGCCGAGGATGCCACCGCTGGTCAGCACCTGATCGCCGCGCCGCAGCGCCTCGACCATCGCCTTCATGTCGCGCATCTTCTTTTGCTGCGGACGGATCAACAGCATGTACATGATGCCGAATATCAGGATCAGCGGCAGAAAGTTGCCGATCAGCGAACCGGCACCACCAGCAGCGGCGGCCTGGGCGTAGGCGGGGGTTACGAACATTCGGTCCTCTTGGGTCAAGGGTCATCAAAGGGCCCACGCGGGCCTGATTTGTCGGCGGGCACCCTACAGATGGGCAGTCAGATGTGCAAGGCAAGGTCTGGCCGGTAAACGGGCCTCCGATTCAGACCCGCGCCGTCACCACGAAAGCCTGAATTTTGCCAGCGACCGGCCCGTCGCCGTAGCGCTGCCGCACCGCCGCTTCGGCCGCATCGGTCACCGCACCCAGACCCTCGGGGTCGCGCGCCATAAGTTCCATCCGCAGCGGCGTGCCTTGGACCAAGGCCATCGCCGCATCCCGCGCCGTCGCCGCATGCGATTGTCGCGTCACCGTTTCAATGCTGACATCGGTGAACCCGGCCGCCACCACATCCGCCCGAATCTGCGTCTGATCGAAATAGCCATGCGGCGTCCGGGTGAAGAATGTCGGCGGGTCAACCGGGTAATGCGCCTGCACCGCCTGCCAGATCGTCGCCGGAATGTCGTTATCGGCCAGACTGTCCCAGACGCTGAACACAAAGGTGGCACCCGGCTTCATCACCCGCAATGCCTCGGCATATCCCCGTGGCCTGTCCGGAAAGAACATCGCGCCGAATTGGCAAAGCACGGCATCAAAGCTGGCGTCGTCATAGGGCAGGCTCAGCGCGTCCGCCGCCGCCCATTCGATGCGGTCGTCAGTGCCTTGGCGGGACTTGGCCTGCTCCAGCATCGGCGCGTTGAGGTCGGTCACCCCATAGCGTGTCTGCGCCCCCAGCAAGGGCGCCAGGACCCGCGTCACCACACCGGACCCCGCCGCCGTTTCCAGCACCGCCGCAGGCTTCAGCCCCGCAATCCGCGCCGCCATATCCTCGGCGTAGGTCTGAAACAGCAACGGCACCATATAGGTGTCATAGAACTCCGGCACCTTGCCCACAAATCTGGTATCTGACTGCGCCATTTCACCCCCAGCGAACGATCGGTAATTGGCGGAGCCTCTGCCTGTTGCCTGACAAAAACAAGCCACATCCTGCCCTTCCCCCAGCCCGTCAAATCGGGCATAGGAAGGCCACTTCAACCGATGAGGCCATCATGCACGACATCCGCAGCATCCGTGAAAACCCCGCCGCCTTCGACGCGGCGCTGTCTCGCCGTGGGCTGGCCGGCATGTCGTCGGCACTGCTGGCGCTGGATGAGGCCCGCCGCACTGCGATCCACGGAGCCGAAACCGCCCAAGCCGCCCAGAACGCCGCCTCCAAAGAGGCCGGGGCCGCCAAGGGCCGGGGGGATGAGGCCGAGTTCAACCGCCTGCGCGCCCTTGTCAGCGAGAAGAAAGCCGAGATTGCCCGTCTTAATGACGAAGCCGCCGTCCTCGACACCCAACTGCGCGATGTTCTGATGGGCATCCCGAACCTGCCACTCGACGAAGTTCCCGCCGGTCGCGACGAAAACGACAATGTCGAAATCCACCACTGGGGCAACCCACGCAATTTTGACTTCGCGCCAAAGGAACACTACGAAATCAAGGGCGTGCAACCCGGCATGGATTTTCAAACCGCCGCCAAACTGTCCGGCGCGCGCTTTGTCGTGCTGCGCGGTGCGGTGATCCGCGTCCACCGCGCCCTCGCCCAGTTCATGCTCGACACCCATATCGCCGAACATGGCCTCGAAGAGGTCTGGACTCCGGTTCTGGTCAAGGAAGAAGCGATGTATGGCACCAACCAGCTGCCCAAATTCGCCGAGGATTCTTACCAGACCACCAATGGCTGGTGGCTGATCCCAACCGCCGAGGTCACCCTGACCAACTCGGTCGCCGGTGACATTCTCGATGAAGACAACCTGCCCCGCCGGATGACCGCCCACACCCAATGCTTCCGGTCCGAGGCCGGGTCGGCGGGCAAGGACACCTCTGGCATGTTGCGCCAGCATCAGTTCGAAAAGGTCGAGATGGTAACGATCTGCACCCCCGACACCGCCCTCGCCGAGCACGAGCGGATGACCCGCTGCGCCGAGGCGATCCTGGAAAAGCTGAACATCCCCTACCGCACCATCGTGCTGTGCACCGGCGACATGGGCTTTGGCGCCCAGAAAACCCATGATCTTGAGGCTTGGCTACCCGGCCAGAACAAATACCGCGAGATCAGTTCTGTCTCGACCTGCGGCACCTTTCAGGCCCGCCGGATGAACGCCCGCTACCGGCCAGCGGGCGGCAAACCCGACTATGTGGCCACCCTGAACGGCTCCGGCCTCGCGGTTGGCCGCTGCCTGATCGCGGTCTTGGAAAACGGCCAACAGGCCGACGGTTCGGTCAACTTGCCCGCCGTCCTGCACCCCTATCTCGGTGGCAAGACCCGGATTTCCGCGACGGGCGTGCTGGAATAGGTCGGGGTTCACCCCGACCTATTCCATGTCAATTCCTGTGATCTGACCCGGCAAACGTAGGTCGGGCGAGAGCCCGACTCCCCCGCCGCCCCCACTACTCGCCGGTGTTCCTGTCCTTGTGCTTGCGCAGCCGCGACGGCGTGTGGAATTTCTGGTTGCGGAAAGGGTTCTTGGCACCTTGCGAGCGGAACGTCACCCGGATCGGCACACCCGGCAGGTCAAAGTGGTCGCGCAAGCCATTGACCAGATAGCGTTTATAGCTGTCCGGCATGTCCTCGGGATGCGAGCACATCACGATGAAGCCCGGCGGTCTTGTCTTGACCTGCGTCATATAGCGCAGCTTGATCCGCCGTCCGCCCGGCGCCGGTGGCGGATGCGCTTCGACCATCGCCGACAGCCAGGAGTTCAGCCGTGCCGTCGGGATGCGGCGGTTCCACACCTCATGGACCTTCAGCACTGCATCATGCAGCCGGTCCAATCCGCGCCCGGTCTTGCCCGACACCGTGATCAGCGGCGCACCGCGCAGCTGCGGCAACAGGCGTTCAAACATCTCTTTCAGTTCGGCCAGCTTTTCCTGCTTTTCGCCCTCAAGATCCCATTTGTTGATCGCCACCACCACCGCCCGACCCTCGGTCTCGGCAAAGTCGGCGATCCTGAGGTCCTGCACCTCGAACGAGATCTCCACGTCCAGCAGCACCACGATCACCTCGGCAAACCGCACCGCGCGCAACCCGTCCGACACCGACAGCTTTTCCAGCTTCTCGACGACCTTGGCCTTCTTGCGCATCCCCGCCGTGTCAAACACCCTGATCGGCGTGCCCATCCAGTCAGTCCTGACCGAAATCGCGTCGCGGGTGATCCCGGCTTCCGGCCCGGTCAGCAGGCGGTCATAGCCGAGGATCTTGTTGATCAGTGTCGATTTCCCGGCATTGGGCCGGCCGATCACCGCCATCTGCAACGGCTTCTTGTCGGACGGCACCCACAGCCGGTCATCCTCGCCGTCGAACTCTTCCTCAAGATCAACCTCGACCTCGGGCGCGTTCTCGGCGTCACGCTCGGCAAACTCGACCTCAAACGGTTTCAGCATGTTGTAAAGGTCGTCCAACCCCTCACCATGCTCGGCCGACAGCCTGAGCGGTTCACCCAGCCCCAGCGACCAGCCCTCCAGGGCGCCAGAATCCCCGGCCTTGCCTTCTGCCTTGTTGACGCCCAAAATCACCCGGGCGCCCTTTTTCCGCAGGATATCGGCAAAGGTCTCATCCGACGGCGTGACACCAACCCGGCCGTCGATCAGGAACAGGCTGACATCGGCCATGTCCACCGCCCGCTCGGTCAAGCGCCGCATCCGGCCTTGCAAGCTGTCGTCGGTGACCTCTTCCAGACCCGCCGTGTCGATCACCGTAAAACGCAGGTCAAAAAGTTTGGCATCGCCTTCGCGCAGGTCGCGCGTCACCCCGGGCTGGTCATCGACCAGCGCCAGCTTGCGGCCGACCAGACGGTTGAACAGCGTTGATTTGCCGACATTGGGACGGCCCACGATGGCGAGGGTAAAGCTCATGACGTCATTCTATTCCTAAAGCAGCGTTCCCCTTACACGGGTGCGCCGCTAACGGAAAGCCAGAAGTTGTCCCTGCGTCGTCACGACAAACAACATGCCCTGTGCCAAGGCGGGATCAGAAGCCGCGCCACCGGGCAAGGCGACCGAGCCAACCGTCGCGCCACTCGCCGGATCGAACTGGCGCAGCAAACCATCCGATGACACGGTCACCAGCCGCCCGCCGGCCAGCACCGGGCCGAAATGGACATAGGTCTCCAGGAACTTCTTCGGATTGCGCTGGGTGTAATAGGGCATTGCCACCGCCCAGATCCGCTCCCCCGACCCCGCATCGAGGCGGACGAGCTGCGACTGATCATTCACCACGAAGACCGATCCGTCCACAACCAGGGGCGGGTTCAGCGCGCCATCCTCTGCCGTCCACAGCTTTTCACCGGTTTCGGCCTTGAACGCCCCGGTCCGGCCAGCCTGCGTTCCGACATAGACCGTGCCGCCGGTCACCACCGGATCACCGGTGATGTCGCCGGAATTGGCATAGGCCCGGCCCAGCCGATTGCCGGTGATCGCCGCTGTCCACAGCGGCAGCCCGGTATCCGCCGATGCCGTCAGCATCACGCCAGCCGAGAATGGAAAGATCACGTTCGTCCCGTCAACCGCCGGCGAAGCGCCGCTTTGCGCCACCAGAACGTTTGTCGCCGCAGGCAATGTCCACAGGATCTTGCCCGAGGTGGCAGCGATCGCCCAGCCGGTGCCATCCGCGCTCATCACGAACACCCGGTCACCCGCAACTGCCGGTGCACCAGCCGCCGGCGAGCCGAGGCGCTGCCGCCAGACCACGGCACCATTGGACGCATTCAGCCCGACAACCTCGCCATAGCCGGTCGTCGCAAACACCAGGCCACCGGCTGCCGCAAGGCCACCGCCTGACTGTTCGCCGCCCCGGTCGAACGGCGCGGTCAGATCGGACTGCCAGATCGCCGCGCCGGACAGTGAAACCGCAGTCACATGCGCCACGGCATCCATCGCAAACACCACACCACCCGCCACGACGGGCGAGGCGGTGATCCGGTTGCGCCGCGAATTGCCCGCGCCGATCTGGGTGGCCCAGACCAGTTGCGGCGCCGCCGACAGCCTGCCATGCGGGCTGTCATGCAGCACATTGCCGCCGGACTGGGTCCAGTCGGCATTGGCCACCATGCCCGGCAAGGCTATCGGGCGCGATTGATTGATTGGCTCATCCGGTTGTGCCACCGGCTGCTGGCCATTCACCGGAACGGACTCCTCCAGCGGCGCGCGCACCGGGAACCGTACACCCGGCAGGATGATGTCCTTGTCGCAGGCGGTCAACACCACCGAGCCGACGATCAGCGCCCCTAGGGCTGCAAGTCTGGGTCTGAACACGCTTTTTCTCCCCGCCCTGACCCGATCAACCGGCACTGGCAGGTGCAGCGGCTGTCGGCGCGGCCTCGGGAACCGTGCCACCCAGCGCCGTGATCACCGTGGCAAGCCTGCTGCGCATGCCCGACGGCGATTCCTGATCCTGGATCAGCGTGGTCAGCGCCTTCAGCGCGTCATCCGCCTTGCCCTCTTCGATCAGCAGGTATGCCAGCTGTTCCTCGGCCAGGGTGCGGAACGGACGGCCCGGCACTGCCACCGACTGCAGCGCTGTCCGCCGGTCGGCCAAAGGTTCATCGGTGCCCGCAATCGCCACCCGGCGCAGCACCGCCAGATCGCGGTAGACCTGTGGCAGCGTGGTGTCGGCGATCAATTTGTCCAGGGCGGCCAGGGCCTCCGACTTGTCGGCACTCGGATCAGCAGCCTGCAACAGTCCCAGCACCGCCTTCTGGTCGCCATCGACAGAAATCGCGGCCAGTGCTGCCGGGCGGTCCGCGGCAGGCTGGGCCAGGGCCGCCATCGCCGCATCACCAAACGCCTGAGCCCGGGTCGCCGCCGTGGCCTTGCGCCATTCGTTGACCGCAGCACCTCCGACGATCAGCACCACCAGCAGCACGCCGACCCAGCCATATTTGCGAAACGCCGCAAACAGCCGGTCCCGCCGCACCGCGTCGGTGACTTCGTCCACAAAACTGTCCTGGCTGCTCATGTAGGCTCCTGTCTTTGCCCCGTCTTACACGGATTTGCCCAAACGGGACAAGCCCCACAAGGCCACAGCCGCAGCCTCGGCCAAAGAGCGCATCTGACGCCACAACGGACTATTCAGCGAAGATGATCGTGTTGGACAGACCATCGGTGATGTTGCCATGGGGTCGCAGGGTCAGCACATCGCCGTGGCCGAACAGAAACCGCACCGAACCGTCGCCCAGAACGGTGCCAAAGTCGTCGATCACCTCTTGCCCCGTGGTCTGCCCGCTCAGCAGATCGCGGTTGATCACCAGAACATCTCCGTCACTGACTGAGAAGTCCCAGCACTCATCGTGGCCCGAGCCCTTGGCGAAGATCAGGTAGTCCGCCCCGTGGCCCAGGAAAATCCCGTCTGTCCCGGCACCGCCGTCCAACGTGTCATTGCCGTAACCGCCGTAAACACTGTCGTGCCCCGCGCCGCCATACAGCGCATCCGACCCGCTGTGATCCAACGCGCGCGGGTCGCCGCCGAACAACTGGTCATCGCCCCGGCCGCCGAACACCGTGTCATTGCCGCCGCCGCCATGGCACAGATCGTCGCTGCCCCCCCCGCTGACCATGTCGCGCCCGCCGCCACCCAGCACGGTGTCTGACCCGTCATCGCCGTACAGCCGGTCACGGTCGTCGCCACCATCCAGATAATCGCGCCCGCCTGCGCCATGGACGACATCACGCCCGATGCCGGCTTCATAATGTTGGGCGGCTCGGTCGCCCTGCAACCGGTCATTCTCGGTGAACGCGATGGTATTGGAAGTACCGTCGAGCAGGATCGGCACGCCCGGTGCAAACGCGCCGCCACCGATCTGGCCGGCGTCAGAGGTCAGGTCGTTGATGAACTGCACCGCGCCATCCGTGTCGCCATCGGCGATCGTCGGCAGCGCGCCATCCAACCCAAAGTAATAGTCAATGCCAACCGCAGTATCGCGCACCCCAATCACATTGCCGGAAAACGGCGCGTCACCGGCGGTTTCGCCGACAAAGATCGTGTTCGACGTGCCGTCCGTGATGTTGCTGATCGTGCGCACCGATCCGTCGCCAAAGGTGAAATTCAGATTGTCCGCCGTCGGCAACAACTGCACCGCTGGCGCAGCGCCGCCAGTCCAGCCGTCCTGATACGAATAACTCACCACCGGGCTGCCAACCCAACCCATCTCAACCACGCCAAAGTCGGTGATCGCGGTATGGGCCTCATTCCACTGCACCCACATGCCTGCAACAGTGACGGTCGTCATCGCAATATCCTTTCGCTAAAATATGCGAAATGATTTCCCGGAAACTGCCCCCGCGTCAATTGATATTTTAGTCAATCCCGCAAGGGCTATTCCGCCGCCGCTACCTGTTCGGTCAGCTCTTCCTCTTCGGCCGATTGGCGCTCCCACATCGCGGAATAGCGCCCGTCCAGCGCCAGCAGCTGGTCATGGGTGCCCTGCTCACGCACGCGTCCATCCTCCATCACCACGATCAGATCGGCATCGGCGATGGTCGACAACCGGTGGGCAATGGTGATGACCGACCGGCCCTGCCCCATTTCCAGCAACGAATCCTGAATGTCCCGCTCGGTCTGGGTGTCCAGGGCGCTCGTCGCCTCATCGAGGATCAGGATGCGTGGGTTTTTCAGAAGGGTCCGCGCAATGCCGACGCGCTGCTTCTCGCCCCCCGACAGTTTCAGCCCGCGCTCGCCCACCTTGGCCTCATAGCCATCCGGCAGGCCGGTGACAAAGTCATGGATCTTGGCCTGCCGCGCCGCCTGTTCGACCTGGGCCCGCGTGGCGTCCGGATTGCCATAGGCGATGTTGTAATAGATCGTGTCGTTGAACAGCACGGTATCCTGCGGCACCACGCCAATCGACTGGTGCAGGCTTGTCTGCGTCACATCGCGGATGTCCTGCCCGTCAATCTTGATCGACCCGCCAGTGATGTCATAGAACCGGAACAGCAACCGCCCGATGGTCGACTTGCCCGAACCTGACGGCCCGACCAGCGCAATCCGCTGACCTGGCGCCACCCGCACGGAAATCCCTTTCAGGATCGGGCGGTTGGCATCATAGGCAAATTCGACATTGTCGAACACCACTTCGCCCGCCGTGACCTTCAGATCAGGCGCATCCGGCTTGTCGGTGATCTCGGCCGGCTGCCCCAGCAGACCAAACATCTCACCCATGTCGACCAGGGCCTGCCGGATCTCGCGGTAGACCGTGCCAAGAAAGCCCAGCGGCAGCGTGATCTGCATCATGTAGGCGTTGACCATGACGAAGTCGCCGACCGTGAACTGACCCTTCTGCACGCCAATCGCCGACATCACCATAACGGCGATCAACCCTGTGGTGATGATCACGTTCTGACCGATGTTCAGCACCGAAAGGCTCTGCCCGGTTCTGACCGCAAAACCCTCATACATCGCCATCGCCCGGTCATAGCGTTCGGCTTCCCGGGCTTCGGCATTGAAATACTTGACGGTTTCGTAATTCAGCAGTGAGTCGATCGCCTTCTGGTTGGCATCGGTATCCTGATCGTTCATCTGCCGGCGGATCTGCACCCGCCATTCGGTGACCTTGAACGTATAGGTCACATACAGCGCAATCGTCGCCAGCACGATCACCATGTACTGCCAGCCGAAATAGAACGCGAAGATCACCGAGACCATCGACAGTTCCAGGATCAGCGGGATGATCGAAAACAGCATGAACCGCAGCAGGAAGTCGACACCCTTGACCCCGCGCTCGATCACCCGGCTCAGACCGCCGGTCTTGCGCGTGATGTGATAGCGCATCGACAACAGGTGGATATGCTGAAACGTCTCCAGCGCCAGCTTGCGCAGCGCCCGCTGGCCAACCCGCACAAACACCCAGTCGCGCATTTCGCCAAAGAACACCGTGCCCATCCGGGCCAGGCCATAGGCCACCGTCAGCCCGACCGAGCCGAGCAGCAGGAACGTCGCCGCATCCGTCGATTTGCCGGTCAGCCCGTCCACTGCTTGCTTGTAAAGATACGGCGTCGTGACCGAGATGACCTTGGCCACGACCAGCATCACCAGCGCTATCACCACCCGCTGCTTGACCCAGGTCTCGCCTTTCGGCCACAGATAGGGCCCGATGCGACGGGCAGTCTGCCAGCCGGTGGCAGGCGCTTTCACCAGTTCGGCGGTTGTGGCGGTCGGGGTCTCGTTCGGCATGGCGGCTCACTTTATCGGACACTGGCATTGATTTTGAACCACCCATGACGTAGCAATAGATAATTCAACGTTTCGTGAGTAATTGAAGTATGGAGCAAAGTAAAGTCCTGACCGCCCTGTCGGCGCTCGCCCACACATCCCGGCTGGACCTGATCCGGCTGCTGATGCCGCATGGCGAACAAGGACTGGCAGCAGGAGAGATCGGCCGGCATCTAGGCCTGTCTGCCTCGCGCTTGTCATTCCATCTGGCGGCTCTGGAGCAGGCCGGACTGCTGCGCTCGCGCAAAGTGGCGCGCAATGTGATCTATGCCGTCAATCCCGACGGCATGGGCGGCACCATCGCCTATCTGATGAACGACTGCTGCCGCGAGCACCCCCGCGTCATGGCTTGCTGTCAGGGCTCGGTCGACCGGACCAACGCCCGCGCCGCTACGGCGACGGAATCGTAAACACCTGCCCCGGGTAGATCAGATCCGGGTTGCGGATCTTGTCACGGTTCGCCTCGAACACCTGCACGTACAGAACGCCGTGGCCAAAGTTCTTCTTGGCAATGCCCCACAGCGTATAGCCCGGCTGCACCGTCACCGTGACCGGTGAGGCAGGCGCCGGAATACTGTCGGCCGTCGCAGCCGCCAGAGGCACCGCCGCATCGGTGCTGGTGCCGTCGGTCCCCGAGGTGCTGGCAACAATGGTGCCTGCCGTGCCGGTCGCATCTGGTGCAGCAGGCTGGGCCGGAGCCGTCGCCGTCACCGCCGCAGAATTTGCGGCAACCGCCTGTCCGTTGGCCGCCGCCAGGGTCTCAGGCGTCTCGCGCTTGAACGGCGTCTCGAAGCGGGAGTTGACTTTGCCGGTGGCGTCGATCTGATCGACCCGCAGGGTGTAGATCCTCGGTTCGATCCCGCTTACAGTCACCGACCACGAGCCATCTTCGGTAATCGTCGCCGCATCGCCGATCGGTTGGTTGTTCAGATAGATCCGGATGAACGCCCCCGGCGTGCCGCGCCCGCCAAACTGCACCTCGGTCGCCGAAGGATAGGCGATGGTGTCCAACGAGACATTCGCCGCTACCTCCGCCGGCACGACCTTGCCGCTCTGCAACACCTTGACGCCCTGATCCGTCACAGCCAATGCCGTCGTGGCCGGAGCGGCATCTGCTGTCGTGCCAGCATCTGCGGTTGCCACGGTCCCGCCATCCGCCGTCGTCCCGGCATCCGACGTCGCCGCAGTCCCGGCATCCGACGTCGCCGCAGTCCCGGCATC